>NZ_JBFAOM010000037.1:0-94751 GCF_040675235.1 Nonomuraea sp. NPDC049637 | reverse complement strand
ATGTCCATCGAGATGCGCGACACCGACGAGGACGTCTTCCGCGCGGCGGAGGAACTCGGTATCGATCTGTCCCGGCGTGAGCCGAGCAGCGTGGACGAGGTCTGACGGTCCCCTGCTCCACTGCGGCGCGCCGGGCCGGTGCAGGGTCCGGCGCGCCGCGGTGGAGCAGGACCGCAGGGGTCCGGCGGGGGCTCAGCCCGCGGCGCGCTGCACGAGGGCGGCGATGCGCGCCTCGGTGTCGGGGGTCAGCTCCTTCAGCGCGAAGGCGCTCGGCCACATGGCGCCGTCCTCCAGGGTCGCCCCGTCGTTGAAGTCGAGGGTGGCGAAGCGGGACTTGAACTTGGCCGCGGGCTTGAAGAAGCACACGACGCTGCCGTTCTTGGCGTAGGCCGGCATGCCGTACCAGGTCTTCGGCGTCAGGTCGGGCGCGGCGGCCCTGATGATGGCGTGCACCGCCTCGGCCAGCACCCGGTCGTCCTCGGCCATCTCGGCGATCTTCTCCAGCACGTCGCGCTCGCCGTCGGCGGCCGACGCCTTCCCGCCGCGCCGCGCGGCCTTCTTCAGCTCGCTGGCGTGCGCCTTCATCGCCGCGCGCTCGTCCTCGGTGAAGCCCTCGAAACCCTTGTCGGACCCGGCGGTGTTCTTGGTGGTGCTCATGGTGAATCTCCTTCTGTGTGGGGTGAATGCTAGTACTGACCGTTTTATGGGTGGTGCCGCTCAGCCCCACGCGCCGGCGATCTGCCGGGTGGTGGCGTTGAGCCGGTTGAACAGGTTCGTCACGCCGATCATCAGCACGATCGCGGCGAGCTGCTTCTCGTCGTAGTAGGTGGCGGCCCGGTCCCAGATCTCGTCGCTGACCGCGTCGGGCCGGTCGGCCAGGCGGGTGGCGGCCTCGGCCAGCTCCAGCGCCGCCCGTTCCTCCTCGGTGAAGTACGGGGCCTCCCGCCAGGCGGCGACCGTGGCCAGCCGGTCCTCGCTCACCCCGGCCTTGCGGCCGCCCTTGACGCCGGCGTCCACGCAGGCGCTGCACCCGTTGATCTGACTGATCCGCAGGTGCACCAGCTCCAGCGTGCCGGCGTCCACGCCGCCGGAGTGCACCGCCTTGAACAGCTCCTGGATCGACTGCATCGCGCCGGGCAGAACGTAGGCCGGGTTCTTCATCCGGGACTGCATGGTGGTTTCTCCCTTTTCCCTGGTCGGCGCCCCGTCCCCCGGGGCGTGACCTAATCTCAGCGCAGCCGGCCCGCCGCGACGATGCCCGTGGGACACCGTGGGACAGTCGGAACGCCGTTGGCCTGCGGTGATTCGTCCCGGTAAGTTTCTTCCGCGACGGGACAGAGAGGCAGGACGCGTGACTCGACAGCAGACGGCGGACCCCCAGGACGAGCTGGCCACCCGGCTACGCCTGCTCCAGGAGCTCTCCGGGCACGGCGTACGGGCGCTCGCCCGCGAGACGGGCCTCAGCTCGTCGTCGTTGTCCCGCTACCTCAGCGGCCAGTCGGTGCCGCCGTGGGCCGCGGTGATCGAGCTGTGCCGCCTGGTCAAGCGCGACCCGCGCCCGCTGCGCCCGCTGTGGGACCGGGCGGCCAACCCCCTTCCGGCGCCGCCCAAGGCGAGCCGCCAGGTCCAGCCGCCCTCGGCGCCCGCCGGCGCTCCCCGTCCGCCGCGCAACGACCTGCCGCGCGACGTGCCGGACTTCACCGGGCGCGCGGCCCATCTCGACGCCGTGCTCGCCGCGGTCGCGCAGAGCCGGGTGGTCGCCGTGGACGGCATGGCGGGCGTCGGCAAGACGTGCCTGGCCGTGCACGCCGCGCACCGGCTCGCCGCCGACTACCCCGACGCCCAGCTCTACCTGGACCTGCACGGCTTCACCGACGGGCGGGAACCGCTCGACCCCGACCCCGCGCTGCGGTCGCTGCTGGCCGCGCTCGACGTGCCCTCGGAGAAGATCCCGCAGGAGGGCGGCATCGAGCCGCTGGCCGCCTGCTGGCGGGCCGAGCTGGCCGGACGGCGGGCCGTCGTGGTCCTCGACAACGCCGCCGGCGCCGACCAGGTCCGCATGCTGCTGCCCGGCGCGGGCGAGTCCGTCGCCCTGATCACCAGCCGCAACCGGCTGCTGGGCCTGGAGGAGGTGCCGCCCGTCTCGCTGGACGTGCTCACCCCGCAGGAGAGCGCCGAGCTGCTGGCCCGCGCCAGCGGCGACCCCAGCGGCCCCGACGGGCGGCTGGCCCAGGACCCGGCGGCGGCGGCCGAGGTGCTGCGGCTGTGCGGCCACCTGCCGCTGGCCCTGCGGCTGGCCGGGGCCCGGCTGCGCCACCGGCCCGGCTGGACCGTCGGCATCCTGGTCGAGCGCATGGCCGAGGGGCCGAGCGAGTTCGACACCGCCTTCGCCATGTCCGTACGGCAGCTCGACCGGGCCCAGCGCCGCCTGTTCCGGCTGCTGGGCCTGCTGTCCGGGTCCTCCTTCGACGACTACGTGGCCGCCGCCCTGGCCGGCGTGCCGCTGCGCGACGCGCGCACGATGCTGGAGGACCTGCTCGACGCCCACCTCGTCCAGCAGCCCGCGCCCGGCCGGTACACGCTGCACGACCTCGTCCACCAGCACGCGCGCCGGGCCGCCGAGGAGCAGGACTCGGCGGCCGAGCGGGAGCAGGCGCTGGGCCGGGTGCTCGACTACTACGTGCACGCGGCGGCTGCCGCCGACGCCGCGATGCCGTACGAGTCGGGCAGCCGGGCCGCGTCGGCGGGCAGCCCGCCGGCCGCGCTGCCGGCGTTCGGCGGCAAGCACGCGGCGCTGGGCTGGTTCGTCACGGAGTACACCAACCTCATGGGCGCCTTCGAGGTGGCGGTCGCCACCGGCGCCGACGCGCACGCGTGCGAGCTGCCCCGCTTCATGCGCGCGTTCTTCGCCCGGCGCTGCGGCACCACCCACCTCAACGTGCTCTTCGAACGCTCGCTGGCGGCGGCCGAACGCCTGGGCGACCCGTGGCAGCTCGCCGAGGCGCACAGCGACCTGGGCTTCGCCCGCTACAACGCGGGCCGCATGGCCGAGGCCGGGGCCGCGTACGAGGCGGCGGCCCCGCTGGTGTCCCAGACCGGCGACGCCCGCTCCGCGGCGGACCTGATGATGCGCCGCGGCTACCTGAGCTGGGACGAGGGCCACGTCGAGGAGCCGCTCGACCTCTTCCGGCAGGCGGCCCGGCTGTACGCCGACGCCGGCTGCCCGACGGGCGTGGCCCACGCCGGCGCCGACGAGGCGTGGGCGATGCTGCAACTGGGACGCCGGGAGGAGGCGGCCCGGCTGGCCCGCGACGTGCTGGCGCAGACGCACGGCGAGCCCGGCTGGCCGGCCACGCTGACCGCCCGGATCACCCTCGGCATGGCGATCGTCCACGAGGAGCCCGGCGAGGCCGCGCAGCACCTCAGCCAGGCCCTGGAGCTGGCCCGCGAGGACGGCCACAAGCACAACGAGGCGTGGTGCCTCAACTGCCTGGGCGTCGCGCTGCGCCAGATGGGCCGCCACGAGGAGGCGCTGGAGAGCCACCGGCAGGCGTTCGCCCTCCTGGACGAGCTGTTCGAGGAGCACTGGAAGGTGCACTTCCTCTACGGCTACGCCGAGACCTGCCGCCTGGCCGGCCTGCCGGAGGAGGCGCTGCGCCTGCACCGCCAGGCCCTCGACCTGGCGCCCAGGGTGGGCGCGCGGCACAAGGAGGCCCTGGCCCACGAGGGCATCGCGGCCGTGCTCGACGAGAGAGACCCGGCCGCCGCGGCCGAGCACCGCGCGGCGAGCCAGGCCATCCGCCGCGAACTCAACCCGGACGCCTGACCTCGTCCCCCTCGCCGGCGGGCCGGGCGGCGCTCGCGCGGGCCAGCTCGGTGCGGTTGGCGACCTGGAGCTTGGCGTAGACGTGCGCGAGGTGGGTCTTGACCGTGCCCCGGCTGACGAACAGCCGGGCGGCGATCTCGGGGTTGGACAGCCCTTCGGCGGCCAGCCCGGCCACCGACCGCTCGGCCGGGGTCAGGCTCTCCCAGCCGGACTCGGGCCGGCGGCGCGGCCCCCGCGCGCGGGTGGCGTGCGCGACCGCCGCGTCCAGGTCCATCGCGCGTCCCCGCTCGACGGCCGCGCGCAGTTCGCGGCCCTCCTCGCCGTCGGCGGCCGGGAGGGGGCGGGGCGCGGCCCCGAGTTCGGCGCGGGCCCGCGCGGCGGCCCCGGCCAGCACCCCGGCCGTCTTGACGGCGCCGCGCCGCAGGTCGAGCAGCGCCAGCGACTCCAGGCCGGCCACCAGGCCGAGCACGAGGCCGTGGTCGGCGTGGATGCGCAGCGCCTCGTGATGCAGTCGCAGCGCGCGTTCGGGGTCGCTGTCGTGGGACAGCAGCGCCAGCTCGTCCAGCACCCCGGCGCGCACGCGCGGCATCCGGCAGGTGACCGGTGACCGCGACAGGGCGTCCAGCAGCCGCGCCGCCGCCGCCTCCGCGTCCGACCGGCGCAGCGCCGCCGCCAGCACGAGCTGGGTGTCGGGCGCCAGCCAGGCGGCGTCCGGCTCCTCCTGCCAGCGGCCCTCCCGCCAGCACCACTCCACCGCCTCGCGCGGGCGGTCGTGCCCGAGCGCGAGCATCGCCTTGCAACGCTCCCACCCGGTGATGAACGGCAGCCGCCCGAGCCCGTCGATCAGCCGGTCCACGGGCTCCAGGGCGGCGGCGGCCTCGTCCAGGCGGCCCTGCAGGATGCGGATCTCCGCCAGGACGACCCGGGCCGAGCCGGTCCAGTGCAGGTCACGCAGCGGTTCCGCGGTCGCGACGGCCCGTCCGGCCAGCTCCGCGGCCCGCTTCAGCGCGCCCGATCGGGCGGCGGCCAGCGCCCACCAGCCCAGCGCGAAGGAGGCCACGCCGCGGTCGCCGCGCGCGACCAGCCGCTCCACGGCCCGTTCGAAGCACTCGATCGCCGGCCGGTAGTCGTCGCCGAGCACGTGCACCAGGCCGATGATCGCCTCGGCGCTGTCGGCGACGAACCCGTCCCCGGCCCGGACGGCCTCCTCCCGCACCGCGCGGGCCTCGGCCAGCGCCTCGGGCAGGCCCGTCGCCAGCAGGCCGAGCGCGATCAGCGGCCCGGCCGGCCGGGCGGCCTCCGGGGCGCCGGTCGCCTCGGCCAGCTCCCGCGCCGCCCGCGCCACCTCGAACGCCTCGATCCCCGGCTCGGCGGTGTTGAGCACGAGCGCCAGCGCCGCCAGGACCCGGGCCTGGAGCGGGCTGCGCTCGTCCGCGCCGAGCGCCGCGGCCCGGCGCAGCAGCGCGGCCCCCTCGGCGCCGCGCCCTTCCAGGTGCCACAACCACGCGCAGTCCGCGGCCAGGCGCCGCCCCAGCGCCGGGTCCGGACGGGACAACCCCCACTCGATCGCGGCCCGCACGTTGGGGTAGGCGGCGCCCAGCCGCGCCCGCCAGGCGTCCTTGTCGGTCTCCAGCAGCGGCGCCAGCTCCGCCGGCAACGACGCGTGGACGTCCAGGTGCAGGTCGCGCGCGGCGGTCTCCTCCCGCGCCGCGGCCAGGCGGTCCAGCGCGTACGCCCGCACCACCCCGAGCATCCGGTAGCGGGCCACCGGGCCGGTGGTGTCGGCCACGACCAGCGACTTGTCGATCAGCCCCCGCAGCGCCCTGAGCAGGCGTCCGTCGCTCGGCCCGCCGAGCTCGGCCAGGCGGGTGACGGCGTCGGCGGTGAAGCCCGGCTCGAACACCCCGGCGCGCCGGAACAGCACCCGCTCGTCGTCGTCCAGCAGGTCGTGGCTCCAGCTCATCGACGCCTGCAGGGTGCGCTGGCGGAAGGGGGTGGTGCGGGCGCCGCCGTCCAGGAGGGTGTAGGGGGCGCTCAGGGAGTCGGCGATCTGGGCCAGCGACAACGCGCCCGCCCAGCCGGCCGCCAGCTCCAGCGCGAGCGGCAGCCGGTCGAGCCGGTCGCAGATCCGTCTGGCCTGCGACTCGGCAGCCTTGGCCGCGGCGGGGGCGGCCGCGTCAGGGGCGCCGGCGCGGACGCGTTCGAGGAACAGCTCCAGCGCGTCGGCCAGCCTCATCGGCGGCACCGGCCACACCCGCTCGCCGGGCACGCCGAGCCTGGACCGGCTGGTGGCGACCACCGCCACCCGCGGGCACTCGGCCAGGACGGCCGCGACGACGCCGGCCGCGTCGTCCAGCACGTGCTCGCAGTTGTCGACCACGACGAGTAGCTCGCGCTCGCGCAGCGCGGCGGCCAGCACCGGCACCGGGTCGCGGTCGGCGGGCAGCGGGACGTCCAGCGCGGCGGCCATCCGGCGGCCGACCTGGCCGCCGTCGGTCTCCTGCTCCAGGCCGACCCAGAACACGCCGTCCGGCCACGCCCCGGCGGCCGCCCGGCACAGGCGCATCGCCAGCCTGGTCTTGCCGCACCCGCCGGGCCCGGTCAGGGTCAGGACCCGCCCGGCCGCCACCGCCTCGCCGGCCGCCGCCAGTTCCTCGGCCCGGCCCACGAACGACGACAACTCTGCCGGAACATGACGGACATCAGACATCGCCCGAAGTATGCCAGCAAATAGGCCAGGGGTTCGGCGGCATCTCTGCCAGGTGGCCGATGTTCCCGGCCCGCCAGGACGGAAGACTTGAGCCCATCGGAACAAGCACCTCACCAGGAGACACGGACATGACGCAGAACGGCTTCCAGGGTCGCAGGATCGTCGGCAACATCTCGCTCTCCCTCGACGGCCGGGTCAACGGCCCGGGCGGCGAGTACGACATGAGCTGGATCGTCCCGCACGCGCTCAGCGACGGCGCCCGCGACCACATGATCCGGGTGACCGGCGCCGCCACCACCGTCCTGCTCGGCCGCAGGAACTACGAGGGCTTCGGCTCCTTCTGGCCGGCGGTCGCGAAGGACGAGGGCGCCGACCCCCGCGACCGGGCCTTCGCCCAGTGGCTCGACGACACCGAGAAGATCGTCTTCTCCTCGACCCTGACGGACGCGCCGTGGCAGAACTCCCGCCTGGCCGCGGCCGGCCCCGCCGAGGAGGTCGAGCGGCTCAGGAAGCAGGCCGGCGGGGACGTCGTCGTCCTGGCCAGCGGCAGCGTCATCAAGGCCCTGCTGGAGGCGGACGCGCTGGACCGGCTCAGCATCACGCTCTGCCCGGAGGTGGCCGGCGGCGGCGCCCGGCTGTTCGAGGACGGCCTGCCCGCCACGCACTGGTCGCTGACCGACCTGACGACCACCGGCTCGGGCGCGATCTGCCTGCTCTACGACCGCCTGCGCCAGGACTGAAGGGCCACCTTCCCAGGTCAGGCGGGGAGCGGGGCGGCGGTGGCGCGGTGGCGGGCGAAGGTGAGGGCGACGACCGTCCCGAGCAGCATGCCCGCGGCCGCGACGAGCACCGCCGTGCGCATCCCCGAGGCGAGCGCGGGCCCGGTGGCCTCGCCCACGCCGCCGGCCGCGACCAGCACCGCGAGCCCGAGCGCCGCGCCGACCTGGAGCGCGGTGGAGGCCATGCCGGAGGCGATCCCCTGCTCGCCCGCCGCCACGCCGGTGGCCGAGGCGATCCACATCCCGGTCCAGGTGAGGCCCTGGCTGACGCCCGCCACGACGATGCCGGGCAGCACACCCCAGTACGAGCCGTCGGCGCTGATCCCCATCGCCAGCAGCGCGGTGCCCGCCGCCCCGCCGACGGTTCCGAGAAGCAGCGTCACCCGCATCCCGATCCGCCCGGCCAGCCGCCCGCCGAGCTGGGTGCCCAGCGCGATCAGCAGGGACGGCACCAGGAACGCCAGCCCGGTCGCCACGGCGCCGTACCCGAGCACGGTCTGGAAGTAGACGGTCAGGAAGTACGGCAGCGCGTTGAACGTGGCGCCGAAGACCAGGATGACCGCGACGGCCGAGCTGAGGCTCCGGTTGCCGAACAGCCGCAGCGGCATGAGCGGGTCGGCGCCCGCCTTCTCGACCGCGACGAAGGCGGCCAGCAGCACCGCGGCCAGCACGAACCCGCCGGTGATCAGCGGTGAGCTCCACCCGGACTCGGGGCCCTGGATGAGCGCGTAGGCGAGCAGGCTGACGCCGCCGGTGGCCAGCACCGCGCCCGGGACGTCGAACCGGCGGCCCCGCGCGCCGGCCCCGTCGGCGGGCAGCAGCAGCCAGGCTCCGGCGATCGCGACGACGGCGAGCGGCACGTTGACGTAGAAGACCGCCTCCCAGCCCCAGGCGCCGGTGAGCAGGCCGCCGAGCAGGGACCCGAGCGCCAGCCCGCTGGCTCCGGCGCCGCTCCACACCGCCAGCGCCCTGTTGCGCGCCGTCCCCTCGGCGAAACCGGTGTTGACCAGCGCCAAGGTGGCCGGGAACAGCAGCGCGCCGCCCAGCCCCTGCGCGGCCCGCGCGGCGACCAGTGTCCCGGGGCTCTGCGCCAGGCCGCCGGCCAGGGAGGCGAGCGCGAACAGGGCCAGCGCGCCCACGAACATCCGGCGGTGTCCGAGCAGGTCGGCCGCCCGACCGCCGAGCAGCAGGAAGCCGCCGTACGCGACGGCGTAGGCGCTGGCCACCCACTGCAGGGTCTGCGGGGAGAAGTCCAGGTCGGCGCCGATCCTGGGCAGCGCGACGAAGACGATGTTGAAGTCGAGGGAGGTGATGAGCTGGGAAAGGGCCAGCAGGGCGAGGATCAGGCCGGGTCGGCGTCTCATGTCCACCTTCATACGATTGTCCGGAAATAACGTACAGTTCGGGATCCTCGTACAGTTGTGGGACGCTCGTCAAATCACCGGCACGCGGCAATGAGAAGGGGCCTCTCGGAGCCGGCGGAGCCGGCGCAGACGCCGCAGTGACCGGTGGGCGATGACAGAAGTCCGGCTCCCGCCGTGCCTTTCCCAAGGCCGGTCCAACCGGTCAGGATTCGAGAAGCGCCCGGCCGGGCGGGCTCCGTAGCGTGGCTCTCATCGTCGGAGAACGTTTGAAGCACCAAGGAGACACGGCATGAAAGCGCACGTCAGCTCTATCCTCCTCGCCGTCCGCGACATGGAGGCGGCCAAGCGGTTCTACACGGAGGGCCTGGGCTGGAAGATCCAGAACGACTACGGCATCTCGGTGTTCTTCGAGTCCGACGGCGCCTCGCCCGTCGGCTTCTACGGTCGCGAGGGCCTGGCCGACCAGGTCGGGCTGAGCCCGGAGGGCAGCGGGTTCAGCGGGGTCGTGCTCACGTACGTCGTCCGCAGCGAGGCTCGGGTGGACGAGATCATGGAGGAGGCCGAGAAGGCCGGCGCCACGATACTCAAGCCCGCCGGCGCCCTGCCGTGGGGCGGGTACGGCGGCACCTTCGCCGACCCCGACGGCTACGTCTGGAGCCTGGGCTACAGCGAGCAGGGCGAGGACCAGCCCTACGCCGAGTAGCCGCGGCGGGCGCCTCCACGGGAGGTGGTGAGGTCCGGCGCCGGCACATGATCGTGCCGACGCCGGACCACCGCGCACCGGCCGCGGAGGAACGTGGACGTCCTGTCGGCTTTGCGAAAAGTATCTTGATGAAGTAGCGTCACGCCCGTGACTGCCGGGTCGGCCTTGGGCCACGCACCAGAGAGCAGCCCGGCCCTGGCGTGACCGCCCGGCGGGCGCGCGGCCCGCCGCTTCCTCTTCTCCTCCTCAGCACGTCAGAGCAGAGACCATCACCCATGGAGAAGAGTGGATTTCAACAAGCAGGTCATCGACGAGTTCCGCGCCAACAACGGCCAGGTCGGCGGCTATTTCGAGGGAGCGAGACTGCTCCTGCTCACCACGACCGGCGCCCGTTCGGGCAAGCCGCACACGACCCCGCTCGGCTACCTGCCGGACGGCGGCGAGCGCATGCTGGTCATCGCCTCCGCCGGCGGGGCGCCGAGAAACCCCGCCTGGTACCACAACCTGCGCGCCGAGCCGCGTGCCACCGTCGAGAGCGGCGTCTTCGTCTTCGACGTCGAGGCGGAGGTCCTGGAGGGGGCCGAACGGGACGCCGCCTTCGCCCGCGCCGTGGAGAGCGACCCCGGCTGGGCCGACTACCAGGCCAAGACGACCCGGATCATCCCCGTCGTCGCGCTGAAGGTGGTGCCGGGGCCGCCCCGGTCGACCGCGCCCTCCGGCGGGGCGTACCTCAAGCTGGTGCACGACGGCTTCCGCCGCGAGCTCGCGCTGATCCGCAAGGAGCTGGCCGGCACCGGACGCCCCGGCCTGGGCGTGCAGCTGCGCGTCAACTGCCTGACCATGTGCCAGGGGCTGCACCACCATCACACCGGCGAGGACACGATGATGTTCCCGGCGCTGGCCGAGCGGCATCCCGCGCTCGCCCCCGTGATCGAGCGGCTGGCCGTGGAGCACGAGCGCGTGAGCGTGCTGGTGGCGGAGTTGAAGGAAGCCCTGTCGGGTGACGACCCGGCGCGGGTGCGCGCGGAGATCGAGCGGCTGACCGACGAGCTCGAAGCGCATCTGGCGTACGAGGAGGAGCAGCTCGTGCCGATCCTCGACCTTCCCTGACCGTTCAGGCCGAGGCGGACGCGCGTGCCGCCGGCGCGGCGCCGAGCCGCCGGGTCGAGACGGCGACGACGAGCCCGAGCGCGGCGTAGGCCGCGCCGAGCAGGCAGGCGGCCGGCCATCCCGCGAGGCTGTAGGCCCAGGTGGTGGTGATCGCGCCGAGCGCGGAGCCGAGGGAGTAGCAGGCCATGTACGCGCCGATGACCCCGCTGCTCCGGTCGGGACGCGCGGTGGTGAGCAGGTGCTGGCTGCTGACGTGCACGGCCTGCACGGCGAAGTCGAGCACGACGACGCCGGCGATCAGCAGCCACAACGACCACCCCGCCTGTGCGGTCAGCAGCCACGAGCCGACCAGCAGCGCCAGCGACCAGCCGGTGACCGAGGACGCCAGGCCCCGGTCGGCCCATCGGCCGGCCCGGGCCGCGCCCAGCGCGCCGGTGAGCCCGGCGAGCCCGAACAGCCCGATCCCGGTGGTGCCGAGGTGCCACGGCGCGGCGCCGAGCGGCAGCGCCAGCCCGCTCCACAACGTGCCGAAGGAGGCGAACAGGAAGAACGCGATCAGCCCCCGGCTGAGCAGGAGCCGGTCGCCGGCCACCAGCCGGCCCAGCGACGACAGCGACCGGCCGTACGAGCCCCGGGGGCGCCGGACGTCGGCGTCGAGGACGAGGCGGGCGGCGAGCGCGAGCAGCACGCACGACGCGGCGATGACCAGGTAGACCGCCCGCCAGTCGGCCAGCTCGCCCAGCAGGCCCGCGACCATCCGGACCCCGAGGATCCCGGCCACCACGCCCGAGGTGACCGTGCCGATGTTGCGGCCGCGCTCGCCGGGCGGCGAGACGGCGGCGACGTAGGCCACCGTGACCTGGACGACCACGGCGAACAGCCCGGCCAGGGCCAGGCCCGCGAGCGCCAGGCCGCCGCCCGGCGCGACGGCGGCCACCCCGGCGCCCACCGCCGTCAGCAGCAGGTGGGCCGTGATGAGCCGGCGCCGGTCGAACAGGTCGCCGAGCGGGACGAGCAGCACCAGCCCGGCCAGGTAGCCGATCTGGCCGGCGGCGACCAGGGAGCCCAGTGATCCGTCCGCCAGCCCGAGGTCCCGGCCCGCGGCCTGGAGGACCGGCTGGATGCCGTAGACGGGCGACACGGCCACCGCGCACACCAGTGCGAGCACGATCCGCTGCCTTCCGGTCAGTCCTGGCGACATGTCACTCCTCAATCAGTTTCAATATGCAACCGATCGGAGGCTAGGGCATAATGGTTTCGAATTGCAACTGATCGGAGGGGCCGGTGGACGTCACACTCGCTGCGGGAAGCGCCTGGACCGACCCGGCCTGCCCGGTCGCGCGCGCCGTCGACCTGGTCGGCGACCGGTGGAGCCTGCTGATCGTCCGGGACGCGATGGACGGCGCCACCACCTTCACCGACTTCCACCAGCGGCTGGGGATCGCCCGCAACATCCTCACCGACCGGCTCCGCAAGCTGGTCGAGCACGGCATCCTCGACAGGAGGGCCGCCGGGGACGGCAGGCGGCACGCCTACCGGCTCACCGAGGCCGGGCAGGACCTCTTCACGGCCGTCGTCGCCCTGCGCCAATGGGGCGAACGTCACGCCTTCGCCCCGGACGAGCCGCACTCGGTACTGGTCGACGGGCAGGGGCGGGAGCTGCCCCGGCTGCACCCGCTCGGCCAGGACGGCACGCCCCTGTCCGCCGAGACCTCCCGCGTCCGGAAGACCGCCGCGTCCGGCTAGAGGTCGAGGATCAGGGCGCGGTGGTCGGAGACCTCGGGGGCGGCCGCCACCTCGAACTCCTTGACGGCGGCGGGGTCGGAGACGAGCAGGTAGCTCGCGTGCCGCACCGGTTTGCGGTAGCGGGAGGTCCTGGTGTCGGCGTCGCCGACCAGGTCGCGCAGCCCCAGCCCGGCCAGGATCCGGAACGTCTCGCTGCCGGGCAGGAGGTTGAGGTCGCCGCACACCACGGTCAGGTCGCCGTCCTCGCGCGCGCCGGCGACCAGGGCGGCGAGCCGTTCGGCCTGGGCGCGGCGGGCCGGGGTGTCGGCCTTGCCGTCCGCGTCCCGCAGGCCGTGGAGGTTCACGACGGTGACGAACCGCCGTGCCGGGCGGTCGAAGACGCGTACGGCCAGGGCGGCGCGCGGCCGGTCGCCGGCCGGCCACCCGTCGTGGTGCTCGGCGTAGCCGCCGTGCACGAACGCGGACCGTACGCCGACGACGGGCAGCGTCTCGGCGACGAACGTGGCGACCCCGAAATCCTGCCGGTGCGCGCCGCCCTCCTCGTCCTGGACCGGGCCGGAGTCGCTGACGGCGAACAGCGGCTGGTGGCGGGGGAGGCGCGAGCCGACGTCGGCCAGCAGGTCGGCCCGCTGCGGCAGGGACCGCTCGGCGTCGTCGAACCTGGTCCAGCCGCGCAGGCCGGGCGTGCGCGGCACCTCCTGCAGGCACAGCACGTCCGCGCCGCAACTCTCCACCCAGGGCGCCAGCTCGTCGAACATGGCCCCGCCCCACGCGTTCACCGAAACAATCCGCACCCGCCCAAACCTAGACCAACCCACCCACCTGAACCGTCCAAAGTTTAGGAATGAACGTTCTTGACTGATCGTTCCTTTATTGTCTACGATCGAGGCATGGGACGACCAAGAGGATTCGACGAGGCCACCGTGGTACGGGCGGCGGCGGAGCTGTTCTCGACCCGGTCCTACGACGGCATCTCCATGGACGAGCTGGTGACCCACCTCGGCGTCCACCGCAACAGCCTGTACAAGACCTTCGGCAGCAAGCGCGGTCTCTACCAGGCCGCGCTGAGCTGGTCCCTGGAGCACGACGTCAACCCGCTGATCGACCGGATCGCCGCCGCCGGCGACCTGGCCGAGGCGTTGCGCGTGGCCGCCGCCGAGCCCGCCGCCGAGGTGGGCCTCAACCTGCTGCTGCTGGCCGCGGTCGAGCGCGCCCCGGTCGACCGCGAGGTCGCCGACCGGCTCGCCGCCGTGCTGGCCGCGTTCGACCGGGCCGCCGGGGCGGCGTCCGGGAGCGAGGGGGCCGAGGACGACCTGGCCTTCGCGCTCACCGCGGCCCTCCTGGGCCTGCGGATGCGGGCCAGGGCGGGCACCGCGAACACCGACATCGACCGGGCCGGCGCCGCTCTGGCCCGCCGGCTCGACCACCACCACCAAGGAGCATGACATGGCGAGGATCAGCATTGACGGACAGGCGCTGGTCGTGGAGATCGAGGGCCTGGACAAACTGTGGGCGCTGAAGAGCCGGCTGGTCATCCCGCTGGCCAACGTGCGCGGCGCCACCGCCGACCCGGGGATCGTCGGCGACCCCAAGGGGGTGCGCGCGCCCGGCGCCCACCTGCCCGGCGTCATCACGGCCGGAACGTTCCACCTCAACGGCGAGAAGGTCTTCTGGGACGTGCACGACGCCGCCAAGGCCGTGGTCATCGAGCTGGCCGACGAGCGGTACGCCCGGCTCGTGATCGAGGTCGCCGACCCGCGCGCCGCCGTGGCGCTCGTCGAGGAGGCCATCGCCGTCCGCTGACGCGCGCCCGCACCACAGGCCGGTGTGGGACGAATACAGGACAGGCGCCGTACGCCTCGACGGGCCGACAATGAGCCCGTGCGACGCCGGCCGTCCCGCGTCCACGCGGACGACCCCCGTACCGGCCCTGGAGTCCCCGATGGCGACGAAGTTCCCTCCCCTCACCCCGGACGACCCCACGTCGGTGGCCGGTTACCCGCTGCGCGCCCGGCTGGGGGAGGGCGGGATGGGCCGGGTCTACCTGTCCGTCTCGCCGGGCGGCCGCCTCCTGGCCCTGAAGGTCGTCAAGCCCGAGTACGCCGCCGACCCGGAGTTCCGCCGCCGGTTCCGCCAGGAGGTGCAGGCGGCCCAGCGGGTGCAGGGCGCCTTCACCGCCCCCGTGGTGGACGCCGACCCCGACGCGGCCGTTCCCTGGCTGGCCACGGCCTACATCTGCGGGCCCTCCCTGCACCAGGCCGTGGCCGAGCACGGTCCGCTGCCGCCGGACACCGTCCGGAGGCTGATCGCGGGGGTCGCCGAGGCGCTGATCGGCATCCACGCGGCCGGGCTGGTCCACCGGGACCTCAAGCCGTCGAACGTGCTGCTGGCCGAGGACCGGCCCAAGGTGATCGACTTCGGCATCGCCCGCGCCGTGGACGCCACCTGCCTCACCCACACGGGCATGCGCGTCGGCACCCCCGCGTTCATGACCCCCGAGCAGGTCAGGGGCCTGCCGGTGACCCCGGCCACGGACGTGTTCGCGCTGGGCCAGCTCGCCGTCTTCGCCCTGACCGGACGGCCCGCGTTCGGCGAGGGCCCGGCGGACGTGCTCTTCCACCGCATCGCCAACGAGGAGCCCGACCTGCGCGGCTGCCCGCCCGACCTGGCCGGGCCGCTGGCCCGCTGCCTCAGCCGGGACCCGGCCGACCGGCCCGCCCCGGCGGAGGTCGCCGCGCTCGCCGGGGGATCCGGGGGTGCGGCGGCCGGTCCCTGGCTGCCCGCGGCGCTGGCGTCCACGCTGCACACCTACGCGCCGCCGCGCGGCTCGCCGACGCGTCCCGCCCGCCCGCGCCGGGCCAGGACGGCCCTCGCCCTCTGGACGGGCGCCGCCGCCGTCGCCCTGGCCGCGTCGGCCCTGGCACTCGTCCGTCCCGGCGACCCGGCCCCCGTCACGACGACCCCGCCACCCGCCGTAACCGTCACGATCCCGGCCACAGCCCCCATCCGGACCGCCGCCGCCGTGCCCTCCCCGACCCTGCCGGAGTACGAGAAGGAGTACGAGAACGTGCGCTTCACCCTCCCCGGCGGCCCGCCCTGCACCGACTTCTCCCACTTCCAGGACGGCATCGACCTGACCCCCACCGGCCCGAAGGTCACCGTCGGCAGCAACGGCGACCTCGTCTACGACTGCTACGACGACCAGGTCGCCAAGCTCACCGTCTGGGACGTCACCGGCCAGGAGGCCCTGCTCGACGGCCCCGCGGACCCGGCCGCCTGCGTGGACGCGGTGAACCTGAACCCGCTCGGCTCCTCGCTCGCCTTCGCCCGCATGCGGACGGGGATGGGCCTGTGCGTCGTCACGGAGGACCACCAGGTCGTCCACCTCAGGCTGCTCCGCAAGTCCGCCGCCACGCACGCGCTCACCTGGTCGGCGACCGCCTGGGCACAGGGCTGACCCAGAAGCGCTACCGGTTCGCCCCCGCCAGCCGCCGCACGGCTCCGGCCAGCTCGGCGTGCCCGGCGGTCGCGGCGAAGCCGAGGCGCAGGCAGGCCGCCGGGAGCTCGGTGGCGAAGTAGCGGTTCCCGGCGCTGACGGCGACGCCCCGGCGACGGGCCGCGTCGGCGACCACGGCGTCGTCGGCGCCGCCGGGCAGGCGCACCCACAGGTGGAGGCCCCCGGCGGGCACGCGGTCGAGGGTCCAGCCGGGCAGCTCGGCCAGGACGGCGGCGGCCAGCGTCGCACACCGCTCCCGCAGCGCCGCGCCCAGCGACCGGACGTGCCGCTCCCAGGCGGGGGAGGTGAGCAGGTCGAGCGCCGCCTCCTGCAGCGGGCAGCTGACGAAGAAGTCGTCGACCAGCCGCACGGCGCGCAGACGTTCCATGACCGGCCCCCGGGCGGTCAGGGCGCCGATGCGCAGGCTGGGCGCGGCCGGTTTGGTGAGGGAGGTCAGGTGCACGACCGTGCCGTCGCGGTCGTCGGCCAGCAGCGGCGGCGGCACCGGCGCGCCGTGGCCGAGGTGGCGCGCGAAGTCGTCCTCGATCACGAAGGCGCCGGCCGCGCGGGCCGTGTCGAGGACCTGGCGCCGGCGGCCAGGGGCCAGCACCGCCCCGGTCGGGTTGTGGTAGGTCGGCTGGCAGTAGAGCAGGCGGGCGCGGGTCAGGGCGAAGGCGTCGGCCAGCAGGTCGGGCTTGAGGCCGTCGGCGTCCGTCGGCACCGGCACCGGGCGCAGGCCGGCCGCGCGGGCGGCGGCGATCGCCCCGGGATAGGTGGGCGACTCCACCAGGACGGGGTCGCCCGGCCCGGCGATCGCCCGGAAGGCCATGGACAGGGCGCTCTGCCCGCCGGCCGTGACCAGGACGTCATCGGCGCTCACGCCGCCGCCCGCCATCGTGGCGAACACGCCGCGCAGGGAGGCCAGGCCGGCGGCCGGGGCGCGGTCCCAGGCGTCGGGACGGCGGGCCGCGCGGGCCAGCGCGGCGGTCAGGGCGCGGGTGGGCTGGAGCGAGCGGTGCAGGTAGCCGCCGTCCAGCAGGATCGTGCCCTCGGGGAGCGCGCCGACCGCGCCGGTGAGGCTGCGGGTGTCCACGGCCCGGTCGGCGAGGGTGACGCTCTGCCACGCGGTGTCGGGGACGGCCTCGCGCCGCCGCGCCGGGGCGGCGACGTAGGTGCCGCTGCCGGGACGGGTGACCACCACGCCCTCGGCGGCCAGCGCGGCGATCGCCTGCGACACGGTGGCGGGGCCGACCTTGTAGCGCCGGATCAGCTCCCTGCTGCTCGGCAGCCGGTCGCCCGGGGCGAGCCGGTCGATCATCGTGCGCATCCGGGTCGCCAGCTCGGCCGAACTGCTACTGTCGGACATGAGAATCGATGATAGCGCTTCCAGCGCTTCGGCAGAATCGCTTCTGGACGTCGCGGCCCTGCGCGCCGACACCCCGGGCGCGGCGGAGGTCGTGCACTTCAACAACGCCGGGTGCGGCCTGCTGCCCGCTCCGGTGCTGGCCGCGATGGTCGACCACCTGCGGCTGGAGGCGCAGCTCGGCGGCTACGAGGCCGCCGCCGCCCGCGCGGCGCAGGTCGCCGAGTTCTACGCCGAGACCGCCGCCCTGATCAACTGCGCTCCCCGCAACATTGCCTTCGCCGGCAGCGCCACCCACGCCTTCTCCACCGCGCTGTCGGCGATCCCGTTCGCGGCCGGGGACGTCGTCCTGACCACCCGCAACGACTTCATCTCCAACCAGATCGCCTTTCTCTCCCTGGCCAAGAGGTTCGGCGTACGGGTCGTGCACGCGCCCGACCTGCCCGAGGGCGGCGTGGACGTGCCCGCCATGGCCGCGCTGATGCGCCGGCACCGCCCGCGCCTGGTGGCCGCCACCCACATCCCCACCAACTCCGGCCTGGTCCAGCCGGTCGCCGAAATCGGCCGGCACTGCCGCGAGCTGGACCTGCTCTACCTGGTGGACGCCTGCCAGTCGGTCGGCCAGTACCCGATCGACGTCGAGGAGATCGGCTGCGACCTGCTCACCGCCACGTGCCGCAAGTTCCTGCGCGGCCCGCGCGGCTCCGGCTTCCTGTACGTCGCCGACCGCGTCCTGGACGCCGGCTACGAGCCGCTGTTCATCGACATGCACGGCGCGCGCTGGACCGAGCCGGGCCGCTACGAGCCGGTCACGACGGCGGCCCGGTTCGAGGACTGGGAGTTCCCCTACTCCGTGGTGCTCGGCTGCGCGGCCGCCGCCCGCTACGCCCGCCGGGTGGGCGTGGACGCCGTCGCCCGGCGCACCCCGGCCCTGGCCGCCGGCCTGCGCGACGGGCTCGCCGCGCTGCCCGGGGTGCGCGTGCTCGACCGGGGACGGCGGCTGGGCGCCCTGGTCACCGTCGCCGTCGAGGGCTGGCAGGCGGAGCCGTTCAAGGCGGCGCTGGACGCGCGCGGCGTCAGCTCGGCGCTCAGCTTCCGGCACTTCGCCCAGTTCGACTTCGGGGACAAGGACGTCGACTGGTGCCTGCGCCTGTCGCCGCACTACTACAACACCGAGCAGGAGGTGGACCTGGTCGTCGCGGCGGTCGCCGAACTGGCCGCCGCGCCCCGGTGACGGGTTCCGCGAGCGGCTGACGGCGTTTCCTTCCAGCCATGTCCCAACTTATGGCGAATTTCGCCAGAAGATCTAGACGTACGGCATTACGCGGGTGACAATCCGTTCGTCAATCGAAGATCGCCTGGTCCCGCGCGGACCTCTGGTCGACATGCGGAGGACCGATGCGGGTTGGGCGTGGTCTGGTCGCGGCTGTCTTGGCGTTCACGATCCCGGCGGTGCCGCCCGCCGGCGCGGAGCCGCCGGAGGCAGGCGCGCCTCCGGCGGCGAGCGCGCCCCCCGCGCGCTCGGCGCCCCTCGCGCCGGAGACGGCCGCGACCGCCACGGCCAGGCGCACCGGCCGGCCGGTCGAGATCGAGTCGATGCGCAGCGAGACCCGGCAGGTCTTCGCCCGCCCGGACGGCACCTTCACCCTCGAACAACACGCCCGCCCCGTCCGCGTCCGCCAGGCCGCCGGCTGGGTGCCCGTGGACACCACGCTCCGCCGGCGTCCCGACGGCGCGGTCGAGCCGGTGGCGACGGCGGCCGGGCTGACCTTCTCCGGCGGGGGCGGCGGCCCGCTCGCCCGCCTGTACCGCGGCGGCAAGGCCCTGGAGCTGACCTGGCCGGGCACGCTGCCCACGCCCTCGCTCGACGGCGACACCGCCACCTACCCCGAGGTGCTGCCCGGCGTGGACCTGCGGGTCACCGCCGACGTGGACGGCTTCTCCCACGTCCTGGTGGTCAAGACGCGGGCCGCCGCGCGAGCCCTGCCCGACCTGGACTTCCCGCTGTCGGTCAGCGGCCTGTCGCTCACCGCCGACAAGGCGGGCAACCTGGAGGCGGTCGACCGCACCGGCGGCACGATCTTCATCGCGCCCACCCCCACGATGTGGGACTCGACCGGCGCCGGCGAGGCCGCGGTCAAGGAGGGCCGCGCGCCCGAGGCCCGCCAGGCCACCATGGGCGTCTCGCTCGAAGGCAGGAAGCTGCGGCTGCGGCCGGACCGCGCGATGATGAGCGACCCGAAGACGCGCTACCCGGTGTTCCTGGACCCGTACTTCTCGGCCGCCCGCGGCGCCTGGACCGCCGTGTGGAGCAACTGGCCCAGCTCCAACTACCTCAACTCCAGCGACGTCGCCCGCGTCGGGCACGTCAACTCGCAGACCAACCGCTCGTTCTTCCAGATGAACACCGGCTCCACGATCCACGGCAAGCAGATCATCAAGGGCACGCTGCGCACGTACGAGACGTGGTCGTACTCGTGCAGCGCCCGCGCGGTCGAGGCGTGGTCCACCAACACGATCAGCAAGAGCACCACCTGGAGCAACCAGCCCAAGTGGGTCAAGAAGCTGTCCACGGTGAACGTGGCCAAGGGCTGGGGCTCGGCGTGCCTGCCCGGCGGCGTCGAGTTCGACGTCACCTCCCAGGTCGCCGACGCCGCCGCCAACAAGTGGGCCAACATCACCGTCGGCCTCCGCGCCACCAGCGAGACCGACCAGTACGCCTGGAAGAAGTTCCGCAACAACCCGAGCCTGGTCATCGAGTACAACTCGCTGCCCGCCGACCCGGTGGCGGCCGACGCCTGGTCCGACCCGGGCGGCCCGTGCGTCTCGGGCGACGACCGGCCGGTCATCAGCACGCCGACGCCCAAGCTGTGGGCCCGGCTCAAGGACGCCGACAACTCCGTCAGTGGCCGCTTCGAGTGGTACCGGGCCGACGGGACCAAGGCCGGGGAGTACCTGACCCCCGTGGGCTCGACCGGCACGGCCTTCTCGGCCCTCGTCCCGCAGAGCCTGTACGCCGACGGCGCGCTGGTCCGCTGGCGGGTCCGCGCCGAGGACGGCAAGGCCAACAGCGCCTGGAGCCCCTGGTGCGAGGCCACCGTGGACGCCACCGCCCCCGGCCGGGAGCCCGAGGTGTCCTCCGACCGGTTCACCGAGAACGGCTGGAGCGACGGCGTCGGCCTGGCCGGCCGGTTCACCTTCGCCCCCAACGGCGTCACCGACGTCGCCGCCTACGTCTACGGCCTGGACACCACCCCCAAGACCGAGGTCCCGCCCGCCCAGGACGGCACGGCCGCGATCACCCTCACCCCGCGCCACGACGGCCCGAACGTCCTGTCGGTGCGCAGCAAGGACCGCGCCGGGCAACTCGGCCCGATCCGCACGTACGTCTTCAACGTCAACGCCGGACGGGCGCCGGCCGGCCACTGGCCCATGGACGAGGGCCAGGGCGGCGCCGCCGCCGACGCCGCCGGCGCCCACCCGGCCACCCTGTACGGCGCCACCTGGACCTCGGGCCGGACCGGCGGCGCGCTGAGGCTGGCCAACGCCTACGCGCAGACCGGCGGCCCGGTCGCCGACACCGGCCGCAACTTCGCCGTCGCCGCCTGGGTCCGGCTGACCGGCACCGCCGCCTCCGCCACCGCCGTCACCCAGGAGGGCGGCCGGACCGGCGCGTTCTCCCTGCAGTACAGCAAGGCCGACAACCGCTGGGCGCTGGCCGTCACCGGCGCCGACGCCGACGCCGCCACGGCCGTGCGCGCGCTGTCGGCCGCGGCGCCCCGGCTGAACGAGTGGACCCACCTGACCGGCGTCTACGACTCGGCGGCCGGCCAGATCTCCCTTTATGTCAACGGCCGGCTGGAGTCCGCGGTCGCCGCCCCGGCGCCGTGGAACGCCACCGGCCCGCTGACCATCGGCCGCGGCAGAGCAGCCGGCGCGGCGGCCGACTTCTGGCCCGGCGACGTGGACGACGTGCGGGTCTACGGCCGCGCCATGTTCGCCGACGAGGTCGCCGACCTGGTCAACAGCGCCGCCACGCTGGTCGGCCACTGGAAGCTGGACGAGGACGGCGGCCTGTCGGCCGCCGACTCCTCCGGCCGGGCCACGCCCGCCGCGCTGTCCGGCGCCGCCGGCTGGACCGACGGCTGGCTGGACGGCGCCCTCGCGCTCGACGGCGCGACCGGCTACGCCCAGACCGCCGCGCCCGCCGTCGCCACCGCCTCCGGGTTCACCGTCGCCGTCTGGACCCAGCTCGACTACCTGCCCGCCAAGGACACCGCCGCCGTCGCCCAGCCGGGCGCCAGGGCGGCCGGGTTCCAGCTCGGCTTCGACAAGGAACAGGGGCGGTGGGCCCTCGGCATGGCCGCCGCCGACACCGACACCGCCGCCCTCGTCCGCACCCGTTCGGACGCCGTCCCCGCCCCCCTGGAATGGACGCACGTCGCCGGCGTGTACGACGCCCTGGCCGGCGAGCTGCGCGTCTACGTCAACGGCCGCCTGTCGGCCACCACCGTCACCCCCCACGTGAGCACCTGGACCGCCACCGGCCCCCTGCAACTGGGCCGGAGCAAGACCGCGGGCGTCTTCACCGGCTACTGGCCGGGGACCGTCGACGACGTCCGCACGTACGACGGCGTGCTCAGCGCCGAGCAGATAGCCCAGCTAGCAGCCCAGTAGGCCCCTCCCTGGGAGAATCCGTGGACAGTGAGTTAGACCTGCCAGAGCCCAACTGGAATCGTTTTCAGCAACCCGCCGCCGAACCCGACGCCCCCGACCCCCGCTGGAACCGCTTCGCGGGCGTCAAGCCCGAGACCGCCTGGCCGCGCAGGCTGGCGACCGTGCTCACGGTCGTGCTCCTGGCGCCCATGGCGTACGCGATGCCCGCCTCCGCCGCGCCCCGCAAGGCGCCCACGGTGCAGAAGGAGACGCCGGTCAAGGGCGGGAAGGTGCCCGTGCTGCCGCCGCTCGCCGATCCCGCCTCGAAGCAGGCGTGGAAGGCCCCGCCCAAGGTCACGTGGCCCGCCGCCGGCGCCGCCGAGCTGGGCGGCCCCGCGGAGAGCGCCGCCACGCTCTCCGCCGGGTTCCCGGTGCGGCTCGCCCCCGCCGCCAAGGGCGTGGCCGCGGCCGAGGCCGTCCCGGTCAAGGTCGAGCTGCTCGAGACCGACCTGCTCGGCGTCGCGATGCGCGTCTCGCCCGGCCAGGGCGTCACGGCCGCCAAGGCGTCCGGCAAGACCCGGCTGGAGATCGACTACTCCGGCTTCCGGTACGCCTTCGGCGGCGACTACGGCGCCCGGCTGCGCATGGTCAAGCTCGACGAGTGCGCGCTCGACGCCAAGCCCGCCGCCACCTGCGCCGCGCCGCGGCCGGTCAGGAGCGACAACGACGCCAAGGCGGGCAAGCTGACCGCCGAGGTCGAGACCACCGGCCTGTACGCCGTGACCGCCGCCGCCTCCGGCCCGTCCGGCGACCACGCCGCCACCTCGCTGGCCGCCTCGGCGAGCTGGAGCGTCGGCAACCAGTCCGGCGACTTCTCCTGGAGCTACGACCTGCGCACCCCGCCCGCCCTGGGCGGCGACGAGCCCGACCTGTCGCTCGACTACTCCTCCCAGAGCGTGGACGGCCGCACCGTCTCCACCAACAACCAGCCGTCCTGGGTGGGGGAGGGCTTCGAGCTCAACCCCAGCGGCTACGTCGAACGCCGCTACAAGTCGTGCATGATCGACGGCAAGAAGACCGGCGACCTGTGCTGGGACCAGGACAACGCCACCCTGTCGCTCGGCAACTCCGCCGTCGAGCTGGTCAAGGACGCCACCACCAAGCAGTGGCGGCCCAAGCGCGACGACGGCACCCGCATCGAGTACCTCACCGGGGCCGCCAACGGCGACAACAACGGCGAGTACTGGCGGGTCACCACCGCCGACGGCACCCAGTACAGCTTCGGCCTGAACCGCCTGCCCGGCTGGGTCACCGGCAAGCCGGAGACCAAGTCGGTGCAGACCGTGCCGGTGTTCGGCAACAACAGCGGCGAGCCGTGCTACTCCAGCACCCCCGCAAACGCCTGGTGCCAGCAGGCCTACCGGTGGAACCTCGACTACGCGGTTGACACCCACGGCAACGCCACCACGTACTGGTACGAGAACGAGAAGAACTACTACGGCCGCAACATGAAGCCCGAGCTGGGCACCGTGTACGTGCGCGGCGCGTACCTCACCCGCGTCGACTACGGCTACCTGAGCAACGAGCTGTTCACCAAGGCCCCGGCCGCCCGGGTGGTCTTCGACGTGGCCGAGCGCTGCCTGCCCTCCGGCGCCGTCACCTGCGCCGCCGACCAGCTCAAGAAGGAGACCGCGGCGTCCTGGCCGGACGTGCCGTTCGACCAGATCTGCGACGCCGGCGTCAAGTGCACCGACCGGCTGTCGCCGACGTTCTTCTCGCGCAAGCGCCTGGCCAAGGTCACCACGCAGGTGCTCGGCGCCTCCGGCCAGTACAGCCCGGTGGACTCCTGGACGCTGACCCACCAGTTCCCCGCCACGGGCGACGGCCTCAGCCCGTCGTTGTGGCTGGCCTCGGTCCAGCAGAGCGGCCACGTGGGCGGCACCCTCACCATGCCGAAGATCACCTTCAGCGGCGTGCAGCTGCCCAACCGGGTGGACGCCAACGAAGGACGCGCGCCGCTGGTCAAGTGGCGGGTCCAGGCCGTGAACAACGAGACCGGCGGCGAGCTGCGGGTCAACTACGCCCCGGCCGACTGCAAGCCCGGCGACGTGCCCGCCGCGGCCGACAAGAACAACCGGCTGTGCTTCCCCCAGCGCTGGGCGCCGCCCGACGAGGGCGAGGTCACCGACTGGTTCCACAAGTACGTCGTCACCCAGACCGTCGAGGTGGACCGCGTCGCCGGCTCGCCGAACGTGGTCACCGACTACGAGTACCTCGACGGCGCGGCCTGGCACTACGCCGACAACATCCTCGTCAAGCCCGAACAGCGCACCTGGTCGGACTGGCGCGGGTTCGGCCGCGTCCGGGTGCGTGAGGGCGACGGGCAGGACACCCGGCGCACCCTCACCGAGTTCAGGTACTTCCGCGGCATGCACGGCGACAGGCAGGCCGACGGCTCCAAGCGCGTCGCGCAGGTCGTCGACACCGAGGGCGGCAAGCTGGACGACCTCGACCAGCTGTCCGGCTTCGAACGCGAGGAGATCCTCTACGACGGCGACAGCGCGACGGTGCTCACCGCGACCGCCGAGGAGCCGTGGTCGCTGAAGACCGCCGAGTCCACGCAGGGCGGCGTCACCAAGGCCGCCTACGTGGTCGAGCCCAAGTCGATGGTGACCCGCACGGCGCTGGCGGGCGGGGCGTGGCGGCGTACCGGCGAGGAGCGCTCGTACGACGCCAAGGGCCTGCTCACCCAGGTGGAGGAGAAGGGCGACCTGGCCACCGCCGACGACGACCAGTGCACCCGCTACACCTACGCGCGCAACGACACCGCCTGGATGCTCGACTACGCCAGCAGGATCCAGAAGGTCGCCGCGGGCTGCGGCACCGCCGTCTCCACGCTGGCCGCCGGCGAGGTGATCTCCGACGAACGGGTCCAGTACGACAACAAGGCCTACGGCCAGGCGCCCACCAAGGGCGACGTGACCACCGTCCAGCAGCTCGCCGCGGCCGACGGATCGACCGTCACCGACAGCACCCACACCTACGACGTCTACGGCCGCGAGACCAGCGAGACCGGCCCGGTCGGGACGAAGTCCACCATCACCTACAGCCCGGCCACCGGCGCCCCGGCCACCGAGATCGTCGAGACCAACCAGCTCGGCCACGTCGAGCGCACCCTCGTCGAGCCGGCCTGGGGCGAGCCGGTCGCCGAGGTCGACGCCAACGGCCGGCGCACCGACATGGAGCACGACGCGCTCGGCCGCCTGGTCAAGGTCTGGCAGCCGGACCGCAGCAAGGCCGCCGGCCAGTCGCCCAGCACCGAGTACGCCTACACCATGCGCACCGACGGCCCCAGCGTCGTCACCACCAAGACGCTGCGCGCCGACGGCGGCTACACCGTCAGCCACGAGCTGTACGACGGCCTGATGCGCGAGCGCCAGACGCAGGAACCCGCCCCCCGCGACGACCAGACGCTGGACCCGGCGCTGCGCGACGGGCGCACGATCACCGACACCTTCTACAACTCGCTCGGCGAGGTCAGCAAGTCCAACACCGGCTACTTCGCCACCGGCACGCCCGCCACCGAGCTGCTCGCGGTCGCCGACACCGACGTGCCCACGCAGGTCGTGTCGGTCTTCGACGGCGCCGGCGAGGTCAACGCCCAGATCCTCAAGGCCAAGGGCGTGGAGAAGTACCGCGTCTCGGCCACCCAGCAGGGCGACCGCGTCAACATCACGCCGCCGCCGGGCGGCACCGCGACCACCCGCATCGGCGACGCCGACGACCGGCTCATCGAGCTGCGCCAGTACAAGGGCGCCACCCCGACGGGCCCGTACGAGTCCACCAAGTACACCTACGACCCCGCCGGCCGGCTGTCCACGGTGACCGACGCCGCGGGCAACGTGTGGCGCCACCACTACGACGTGCGCGGCCGGGAGATCAAGACGGAGGACCCGGACAAGGGCGTCACCACGATGACGTACAACGACGCCGACGAGCTGGTGAGCACCACCGACGCCCGCGGCAAGACCCTCTGGTACGTCTACGACGAGCTCGGACGCAAGAAGGAGCTGCGCGACGGCTCGGCCACCGGCGCGCTGCTGGCCGAGTGGAAGTACGACGCGCTGGCCAAGGGCCACATGAACGCCAGCATCCGGTACGCGGGCGGGCAGGCGTACAAGGCGGAGATCAACGCCATCGACTCCGACTACCGGACCCTGCGCGAGACGGTGACCGTCCCCGAGCGGGAGGGCAAGCTCGCCGGTTCGTACGTGCTCAACACCCGCTACACCCTCGACGACCAGGTGCAGTCGGTCAGCTTCCCGGCCGGGGGCGGGCTGGAGGCCGAGTCGGTGGTCTACTCCTACGACGAGCTCAGCCAGCCGACCAAGGTCAGCGGGCTGTCGTCGTACGTGACCGCGACCCGCTACTCCAAGCTCGGCGAGACCCTGCAGTACGAGCTGGGCTCCGGCGGCAAGAAGACCTGGCTCACCTACACCCATGACGAGTCCACCCGCAGGCTGACCAGGATGCGGCTGGACCGGGAGGGCGCCGCCGCCACCGACCTCGACCTCAACTACGCCTACGACGCCGCCGGCAACATCACCAAGATCGCCGAACGGGCCGGCGGCCAGGACACGCAGTGCTTCACCTACGACCACCTGCGCCGGATGACCTCGGCGTGGACGGCCAACGACGACTGCGCGAGCGGCACGCCGACCTCGGACAAGATCGGCGGCGTGGCGCCGTACGCGGTCAGCTACGCCTACGACTCCACCGGCAACCGGGTCAAGGAGACCAAGCACGCCTGGGGCGGCGCGCCCGAGACCGTGCGCACCTCGGTCTACCCGGCGGCCGGCGGCAAGCAGCCGCACGCGGTGCAGAGCATCGGGGCCGACCTGTTCGCCTACGACGAGGCCGGCAACACCACCAGGCGCAAGGTCGGCACGTCCGACCAGACCCTCGTCTGGGACGCCGAGGGCAACCTGGAGTCGGTCACCGAGGCCGGCAAGACGACGTCGTTCGTCTACGACGCCGACGGCGACCGGCTGCTGCGCAAGACCGCCACGGACGCCACCCTGTACGTGGACGACATGGAGCTGCGCTTCGACTTCGCCAAGGACGCCGTCGAGCAGACCCGCTACTACACCATCAACGGCGAGCCGATCGCGGTCCGCACCCCCGACAACCAGGTCTACTTCCTGGCCGCCGACCACCAGGGCACCGCGCAGGCCGCGGTGAACGGCGGCACCGGGGACCTGGCCGTCCGGCGGATGACGCCGTTCGGCGAGGACCGCGGGTCGCCGCCGCCATGGTGGCCCGGGCAGCGGTCCTTCGTCGGCGGCACCAAGGATCCGACGACCGGGCTCGTCCACCTGGGCGCCCGCGAGTACGACCCGAAGAACGGCCGCTTCCTGTCGGTCGACCCCATCATCGACGAGGAGGACCCGCAGCAGCTCAACGCCTACGCCTACGCCAACAACAGCCCAGTCAGCATGAGCGACCCCGACGGCCAGCTGTTCTGGATCGCCGTCGGCATCGCGGCGCGCATCGCGGCGCGGATCATCGCCAGGAAGCTGGCGCAGGCGGCGGCCCGGCGGGCGGCGCTCGCGGCGGCCCGTGCGGCGGCGCGGCGCGCGGCCATCGCGGCGGCCAAGCGGCGGGCGGCGGCGCTGGCCAGGAAGAAGGCGCTGGAGGCGGCCAAGAAGAAGGCCGCGGCGGCGGCCAAGCGCAGGGCGCTGGCCGCGGCCAGGAAGAAGGCGGCGGAGAAGGCCAGGAAGGCGGCCGCGGCGGCGGCCAAGAGACGGGCCGCCGCGGCGGCCAAGAGGGAGGCACGCAGGAAGGCCGCCGAGGCGGCGGCCAAGCGGCGGGCCACGCAGGCGGCGCGGGCGCGCAACCGCTACCGGGCCGCCCAGGCCCGGCGCGCCCAGGCGGCGCGGCGCCCGGCACAGCGTCCGACCAGTCATCGGGCGGTGCAACGGCAGTCGCCGCCGAAGGCCACCAGGCAGCCGGCGCAGCCGAGACCGAGCCAGGTCTACCGGAACGACGGCACCACGCAGCCGACCCAGTCCTACACCGTCTACCGTGACGGCAAGATGTACCCGGACGGGCCGCCGCCGCCCAGCCTGACCAGGCCCCAGGGCTCCGGGCAGGCGGAGAAGCAGATCTTCAAGCCGGAGAAGATCGAGCCGGAGAACACCCGGACGGGCACGATCGCCGAGACCGGCGCCCGGGTCACCCGATGGATCGACCAGAGCGGCCTGGACGACTTCCTCGGCGGCTTCTTCTGATCCCCGGCCCCGGGCGCGAGGACCGACCCCGGTCCCCGCGCCCGGGGCTCCACCGGTTCCCGCGCCCGGGGCTGCACGTCCTCCAGCATGGGGGAGTGCCCGGTCCCGGGCAGCAGCTCGACGGTCGCGCCGGGGACCGTCCGGTAGCCGGTAGCCGGTAGCCGGTAGCCGACGGCCGAGGACGAACGCCATCTCCGGTCGTCCTGGCCGAAGATCACCAGCAGCGGGTCAGGCCACGTCCCGGCGCAGCGGACGCAGGACGGCGGCCGCGCTCGCCAGCGCCGCGTACGCCAGCAGGACCAGCGCCCCGGCGGCCGGTGACAGCAGCCGGACCGGCTCGCTCGCCAGCTGGGCGGCCAGGGCGTCGGCCACGGCGGTGAAGTCGGTCAGCGCCGAGGTCGCGCCGCCGGGCAGCCACGGGTACAGCTCCCGCACGCCGGGGATCATGATCAGCGCCAGCTCGCCGCCGTACAGGTAGCCGATCACCACGCACAGCGCCGCGACCTGGTTGCGGATCAGCGCCCCCATGCCCACGCCGAGCACCACGTAGACCGCCATCGCCACCCCCAGGCGGGCCAGCAGCGTCACGATCGTCCCGGCGGGCAGGCCCAGTTCGGTGCCGCGGGCCGCGGCCACGCCGAACAGCGCCGCCCCTGCCGCGCCGGCCAGCACCAGCCCGTACGCCAGTCCCGCCACGGCGTAGGCGACGAGCTTGGCCACCAGCACCCGCCACCGGTCCGGCGCGAACAGGAAGGTGAAGTTCACCGTGCGGTGCCGGTACTCCGACGTGACGGCGAGCGTCCCGACGGCGGCCGGCACGAACGCGGTGAACCCGAGGAACCCCAGGACGGCCCGCACCCCCGCCTCGGTGTCCAGCCCCGGCATCGGCGGCTCGAAGTTCTCCGGCCCGACCAGCGCCAGCAGCCCGATCAGACCGCCCCCGAGCAGCACGGCCGCCAGCGGCATGCCCCACCACATCCTGGTGGCCAGCAGCCGCCGGAACTCCGCCCGCACAAACCCCCTCATCCCGCCGCCTCCCCACCCGCGCCCGCCCGTCCCCGCGCGCCGGCCGTCTCTTCCCGCGTGCCCGTCGTCTTCTCGTCCGTGCTCCCCAGCTCCCGCGTGCTCGCTGTTTCGTCGGTGAGCCTGAGGAAGAGTCGTTCCAGGGGCGGGCGTTCGGTGGTCAGGCCGTGGACCGGCAGTCCGCGGGCCGCGGCCAGGGCGGCGACCCGCGGCGGATAGAGGCCGCGGACCCGCAGGTCGTGCGGGCCGGCCACGTCCACCCGCGCGGCCTCGGCGGCCAGCGCCGTGCGCAGGGCGGCGGCGTCGGGGGTGCGCACCAGCACGTCCGGCTCAGCGCCGCACAGCTCGCGCAGCGGGCCGGCGGCCAGCAGCCGCCCCCGCCCGATGACCACCACGTCGTCGGCGACCTGCTCCACCTCGGCCAGCACGTGGCTGGAGACCAGCACCGCCCGCCCCTGCGCGGCCATCTCGCGCAGGAACGAGCGCAGCCACGCCGCCCCCTCGGGGTCCAGGCCGTTGCCCGGCTCGTCCAGCAGCAAGACCCGGGGGTCGCCGAGCAGCGCGGTGGCCAGGTTGAGCCGCTGCCGCATCCCGGTGGACAGGGCGCCGGTCGGCCGCCCGGCGGCTCCGGCCAGGCCCACCAGGCCCAGCAGGTCGCCGACCCGGCGATCGGGATGGCCGCCCATCGCGGCGTAGACGCGCAGATGGTCGCGGACCGAGTGCCGGGGGTGGAAGGAGGCGGCGTCGAAGGTCGCGCCCACCACGGTGGTCGGGCGCGGCAGGTCACGGTAGCGGCGGCCGCCGATCGTCACGCCGCCGCTGGTGGGGGTGACGTGGCCGACCATCATGCGCATCGTCGTGGTCTTCCCGGCGCCGTTGAGGCCGAGGAACGCGGTGACCGCCCCGGGCCGGACCGTGAAGCTGAGGTCCTCGACGGCGGTCAGCGCGCCGTACCGCTTGGTCAGGCCGCTGACCTCGACGCCGGTCACGCGACCGCCGCCCGCACCGCCGCCCGCACCACTGCCCGCACCACTGCCCGCACCGCCGCCCGGACCTCGACGCTGGTCACGCGGCCGCCGCTCGTACCGCTGCCCGGACCGCGGCGGCGACCCGGCCGGCGTCGGGGACGGAGACGGCCACCTCGTCGAACTCGCCGCCGGACGCGGCGCGGTCGAGCAGCAGGTGCACCGCCGGCGTGTCACCGGTCACGGACACGAGCTGCCGCCGCCCGCCGAACAGGCCCCACACCCCGATCTTGACGTGGCCCGCCACGCTCAGCCCCTTGCGCGCGCCGCGCGGCACGCGCAACGGGTCGTCCGCGACCCGCGCCTCCCGCACGGACGCGAGCAGGAGCGCGTACCGGCCGTGACCGGTGAGGAACCGCTCCCAGCGCCCGAACTCGATCATGACCATGCCCTCGCCGACCCATACCGTTGCCACAGTTCAGCCTTCCTTCAGGGGGAGCAGGACGGTCGCCAGCAGGCGCGGCGTACGTCCCTGTCCCGGCTCGTTCGCCAGCAGGGGGCGCACCAGCTCGGCGAACCCCGTGGCGAAGGCGACGAACTCCTCGTCGTCCAGGTGCAGGACCACCTGCTGGTATCCGGCGCCGTCGGCGGCCAGATCGACCCGGTCCCGCTCGAGGTAGCGCGCGAACTCCGACAGCAGGCTGCCGGCGAACGCGGTGAAGTACCGCGCGTGGTCCTCCGCCGACGCGGCGGCCAGCGCCTCGGGGGACGGCGTCAGGCCGCCCTCGGGCACCGCGTAGACCCGTTCGGTCGCCCCGCCGACCTTGTGCTCCTCGACCACCTCCAGCATCCCGGCCCTGGCCAGCGTCGCGATCTGCCGGTAGAGCGTCGCCTGCGGCACGTCGGGCAGCAGGCCGGCCAGGTCGGAGGGCGTCCGGCGGCCCCCGGCGACGGCGCGCAGGATGCGGATGCGCACGGGATGCAGCGCCAGCTCGGCCCAGCGCTCTGTCGAGATCGTCACGTTCATACGTTATCACTATCGAGAATGAGAATGAGAACAACAGGGCATTTCCGCATGTCAGCGGCCTTAGGGGGGTATGTGGGGCCTGAGGGGGACCCGGTGATGGGAGCGACGGTCGGATACCAGGCGGCGTTCGAGGCGCTGCCGTGTCCCTGCATGCTGCTCACCCGGGACCAGGTCGTGCTGGCCGTCAACGACGCCTACCTGCGGATGACCGGCCAGGACCGGGCGGAGGTCGTCGGCCGCGCCCTGCTCGGCGCGCCCCCGGCGCTGACCGGCCTGAGCGGGTCGGGGGCGGCGAAGGTGTGCGCCTCGCTGGAGCGGGTGGCCGCCACCGGCGCCGGCGACGTCGTGCCGCTGCTGCGCGACGACTGGGAGCCGCCCGGCCGGCGCCACTGGCGGCTGGCGAACGCCCCGGTGCCCGGCCCGCCGGGCGAGGTGAAGGAGATCGTCGTCGTCTTCGGGGACGTCGCCGGGTCGCTCGAACCCCGGCTCGCCGCCCGTCCCGGCGAACGCGTCCCCGGCTCCCCGAAGCCCGACGCGCAGCTGCACCAGGCCTACCGCCAGGAGCAGCAGAAGGTCTCCATGCTGCACGAGACGATCGAGCACCAGCAGCGGTTCGTCTTCGACGCCGCCCACGACCTGCGCAACCCCATCGCCGGCCTGCTGACCGAGCTGGAGGAGGCCCTGTCCGACCCCGGCGCCGACCTCCGCCGGACCCTGCGCAGCCTGCACCGGGACGCCGAGCGGCTCAACGACATCGTCGGTGACCTGCTCGCCCTGGCCCGCCTCTACACCGCCCCGCCGCCCGGCGCCGACCTCGTCGATCTGGGCCGCCTGGTGGTGGAGGAGCTGGACGCGCATCCGCCGAGCGCGTCCGTCCGCACCCGGCTGGAGGAGGGCGTGGTGGTCCGCGCCTCGCGGGTGCGGCTGGCCCGGCTGCTGTCCAACCTGGTGGCCAACGCCGAACGCCACACCACCGGCCATATCGAGTTCGTGGTCGCCGCCGCGCCGCCGTACGCCGTCCTGGAGGTCATCGACGACGGGCCCGGCATCCCGCCGGAGGAGCGGGAGCGCATCTTCCACCGGCTGTACCGGCAGGACCAGGCGCGCTCGCTGGACGCGGGCGGCTCCGGCTTCGGCCTGCCGATCGCCCGCGAGATCGCCCACGCCTACGGAGGCGACCTCTTCGTGGCCGACCACCCGGGCGGCGCCCGCTTCGTCCTGAGGCTCCCGCTGGCGACGTGATCGTCCGCGGCATCGACGGGCTTATGTCGATGGTCAGCCATAAGTCGTGCCCCATTCGGCGAAGATAGACTTGGGCTCCTCTGAAGTGGCTGCCGTCATCGGCGGAGAGGCTGGTGTTGACTCTGGACACGCTCAACGGCGCGACGGCGGGGGCCGGCGCGCTGCTCTCCCTGCTGCGGGACGGGCCGCCGCGCACCCGGACCGAGCTGGTCCAGCTCACCGGCCTGGCCCGGTCCACCGTGTCCCTGCGCCTCGACGCGCTGCTCCGCCACCGCTGGGTGCTGCCCGCCGACGAGGCCATCTCCTCGGGCGGGCGGCCCGCGGCCATGTTCGCCTTCAACCGCACCGCCCGGCTCGTCCTGGCCGCCGACCTGGGCGTCACGCACGAGCGGGTGGCGATCACCGACCTCGGCGGCACGGTGCTGGCCGAGCGCACCGCCGACGCGCCGATCGGCGAGGGCCCCGAGGCGACGCTCGGGCGGCTCGCCCGCACGTTCGCCGACCTGCTCGACGAGAGCGGGCGCGACCTGGCCGACGTGTGCGGGGCGGGCATCGGCCTGCCGGGCCCGGTCGAGTACCCGACGGGTCGCCCGGTCAACCCGCCCCTCATGCCGGGCTGGGACCGGTTCCCGGTGCCCGAGTGGCTGGGGGAGCGGCTGGGCGTGCCGGTCTTCGTGGACAACGACGTCAACATCATGGCGCTCGGCGAGCAGCGCGCCGGGCGGCAGGCGACCGGCCAGCTCGTCTTCGTCAAGATCGGCACCGGCATCGGCTGCGGCGTGATCTCCGACGGCCGCCTCCACCGCGGTGCGCAGGGCGCGGCCGGCGACATCGGCCACATCCGGGTGGCCACCGCCGACGACGACGTGCTGTGCCACTGCGGCAACGTGGGCTGTCTGGAGGCCCTGGCCGGCGGGGCCGCGCTGGCCGCCCGCATCTCGGCCACCGGCGTGCCCGCCGCGGGCGGCCGGGACGTCGTCGCGCTGCTGCGCGCCGGCAACCGCGACGCCGCCCAGCTCGTCCGCCAGGCCGGGCGCGAGATCGGCGACGTGCTGGCCACGATCGTCAACTTCTTCAACCCGGCCGCGATCGTGATCGGCGGCGACCTGGCCGACGCCGGTGAACACCTGCTCGCGGGCGTGCGGGAGGCCATCTACAAGCGCTCGCTGCCGCTGGCCACCCAGCACCTGCGCATCCAGGTCAGCGAGCTGGGCGACCGGGCGGGCGTCATCGGGGCGGCCGTCATGGTGCTGGAGCACGTCCTGGCCCCGGAGGCGGTCGACAGCGCCCTGGCCGGCTGACCTCGTCCGCGAAGCGCCCCGCCTGCCCAGCGCAGGCGGGGCGCTTCGTCTTTCCGGCCACGGACCGAAACCGTTTCGTCTAGGACTTAACGGACTTTCGTTGACAATCATCAAAAGTCAGATCTACTGTCGCGATCTACGAAGGTTCTTCGATCGTCCGCCAATGGAACCCTCCTTCCCGGTCCACCCCCCACGGAAAGGGAACCTCCGCGATGCCTCCCAGCAGGCCCACCCGTGCCTTCCGATGGACGGCGCGGGTCAGCGCCGTCCTCCTGGCCATGTCGAGCGCGGTCGTGCTCACCGTGGCCGCCCCGCCCGCCCGCGCCCACGCCGCCATCGACCCGGCCGACTACCAGCGCGTCGAGCTGGCCAAGGGCGTCGCCGAGATGGGCGAGCCGATGACCATGGCCGTGCTGCCCGACCTGTCGGTGCTGCACACCGCGCGCGACGGGACGCTGCGCCGCACCGACGCCCAGGGACTGACCACCGTGGTCGGGGCGCTGCCCGTCTACACCCACGACGAGGAGGGCCTCCAGGGCGTCGCCGTGGACCCCGGCTTCGCCGCCAACCGGACCATCTACCTCTATTACGCCCCCCGCCTGAGCACGCCGGCCGGCGACGCGCCCGCGACCGGCGCCGACTGGTCGGCCTGGCAGGGCGTCAACCGCCTGGCCCGGTTCACCCTCAAGCCCGACTGGACGCTCGACCTGGCCTCGCAGCGGACCGTGCTCGACGTGGCCGCCGACCGCGGCATGTGCTGCCACGTGGGCGGCGACATGGACTTCGACGCCCAGGGCAACCTCTACCTGTCCACCGGCGACGACTCCAACCCCTTCGACTCGGCCGGCTACGCCCCCCTCGACGAGCGCCCCGACCGCAACCCCGTCTACGACGCCCAGCGCAGCGCCGGCAACACCAACGACCTGCGCGGCAAGATCCTGCGCATCAAGGTGAACCCCGCGGACGGCACCTACACCATCCCCGCGGGCAACCTCTTCCCGCCGGGCACCGCGCGGACCAGGCCCGAGATCTACGCCATGGGCTTCCGCAACCCGTTCAGGATGACCGTGGACAAGGCCACCGGCGTGGTCTACGTCGGCGACTACGGCCCCGACGCCGGCAGCACCGACCCGAACCGCGGGCCCGCCGGGCAGGTCGAGTTCGACCGCGTCACCGGCCCCGGCAACTACGGCTGGCCGTACTGCACCGGCACCAACACCCTGACCGAGACCTACAACGACTACACCTTCCCCTCGGGCCCCTCCGGCCAGAAGTACGACTGCGCCGCGGGCGGCCCGGCCAACGACTCGCCGCGCAACACCGGCCTGGCCAAGCTCCCGCCCGCCAAGCCCGCCTGGATCAGGTACGGCGGCGACGCCGGCTCGCCGCCCGAGTTCGGCAGCGGCTCGGAGTCGCCGATGGGCGGCCCGATCTACCGCTACGACGCCGCCCTGAACTCCGCCGTCAAGTTCCCCCAGGACCTCGACGGGCACTTCTTCGCCGGCGAGTTCGGCCGCAAGTGGATCAAGGCGATCGACGTGGCCGCCGACGGCACGCGCGGCGAGATCGCCGCCTTCCCCTGGACCGGCACGCAGGTGATGGACCTGGCCTTCGGACCCGACGGCGCACTCTACGTCCTCGACTACGGCTCGGGCTACTTCGGCGGCGACGCCAACTCCGCCCTCTACCGCGTCGAGTACATCAAGGACCGCAACCGCTCGCCGGTCGCGGTCGCCAAGGCCGACCGGACGTCCGGCAAGCTGCCGCTCACCGTGGCCTTCTCCAGCGCCGGCTCCGCCGACCCCGAGGGCGGCGCGCTCACCTACGCCTGGGACTTCGGCGACGGCACCACCTCCACCGCCCCGAACCCCACGAAGACCTACACCAGCGAGGGCTCGTTCACCGCCACGCTCACCGTGCGCGACCCCCAGGGCAACACCGGCACGGCCGGCGTGGTCATCACGGCCGGCAACACCGCCCCCGCCGTGACCATCGGCACACCCGCCCCCGGGACGCTGTTCACCTGGGGCGACACCGTGCCCTTCACCATCGGGGTGACCGACCCCGAGGACACGCAGATCGACTGCGCCAAGGTGCGGATGACGTACGTGCTCGGCCACGACAGCCACGGCCACCAGATCACCTCGAAGAACGGCTGCGCGGGCGAGCTGACGATCCCGGCCGACGGCGAGCACGACGACGCGGCCAACATCTTCGCCGTCTTCGACGCCGAGTACACCGACAAGGGCGGCCTGACCACCCACACCCAGCACGTCCTGCAACCACGCCACCGCCAGGCCGAGCACTACGCGACGATGTCCGGCGTCTCGCAGATCTCCAAGGCGGCCGCGCACGGCGGCAGGACGGTCGGCGACGTGCACAACGGCGACTGGATCGCCTTCACCCCCTACCGGCTCGACGACGCCAGGACGTTCCGGGCGCGCGTCTCCTCGGGCGGCGTCGGCGGCTCCATCGAGGTGCGCACGGGCTCGCCCACCGGGCCGCTGCTCGGCAAGGCCGCCGTCCCGGTGACGGGCGGCTGGGAGACCTTCACCGACGTGCAGGCTCCGCTGACCGGCGCGACCGCCGCGTCCACCACGCTCTACCTGGTCTTCACCGGCGGCGCCGGGGCGCTGTTCGACCTCGACGACTTCACCCTGGCCAAGGAGGCGACGGCGGTCGGCCCGATCCGCGCCGCCGACGGCAGGTGCGTTGACGTCGCGGGCGCCGGCACCGCCGACGGCACCAAGGTGCAGCTCTACTCCTGCAACGGTACGAACGCCCAGAACTGGGCCATCGACGGCCAGACCGTCAAGGCGCTCGGCAAGTGCCTGGACGTGGCCGGGGCGAACAGCGCCGACGGCACCAAGGTGCAGATCTGGACCTGCAACGGCACGGGCGCGCAGAAGTGGACCGCCGAGGGCGGCGCGCTCAAGGCCCTCGGCAAGTGCCTCGACGCCACCGACCCGGCCCAGCTCGTCATCAGGACGTGCGACGGCGGCACGGCCCAGAGGTTCACCACGGCGACCCCCTCCGCCGGCGGCCCCGCCGTCCTGGTCTTCTCCCGTACGGCGGGGTTCCGGCACGACTCGATCGCGGCGGGCGTCCAGGCGATCAGGGACCTCGGGTTCGGCGTGACCGCCACCGAGGACCCGGCCGCGTTCACCACGGCGAACCTGGCCGCCTACAAGGCGGTCGTCTTCCTCAACACCACCGGCGACGTGCTCGACGCCGCGCAGCAGGCCGCGTTCGAGGCGTACGTCAAGGCGGGCGGCGGCTATGCCGGCGTCCACGCGGCCGCCGACACCGAGTACGACTGGCCCTGGTACGGCGGCCTCGTCGGCGCCTGGTTCGCCGCCCACCCGGCGGTGCAGAAGGCGACGGTCAAGGTCGAGGACCGCGCCCACCCGGCGACCGCCCACCTCGACGCCACCTGGCCGCGGACCGACGAGTGGTACGACTACCGGACCAACGCCAGGACCGGCGCCCACGTGCTGGCCACCCTGGACGAGTCGACGTACTCGGGCGGCACGATGGGCGCCGACCACCCGATCGCCTGGTGCAAGCCGTACGACGGGGGGCGTTCCTTCTACACCGGCGGCGGGCACACCGCGGAGTCCTTCGCCGAGCCCGCCTTCCGGCAGCACCTGCGCGGCGGCCTGGCCTACGCCACCGGCCAGGCCAAGGCCGACTGCCGCCCCGAGACCGGCTACACCACCCTCTACAACGGCTCGACCACCGGCTGGGAGCAGGCGGGGCCGGGCGGCTTCGCCAACGCCGGCGGCACGCTGACCTCGCAGGGCGGCATGGGCCTGCTGTGGTACAAGGCCAAGGAGTACACCACCTCCTACTCGCTCAAGCTGGACTGGAAGCTGGCCGGTGACGACAACTCCGGCGTCTTCGTCGGCTTCCCGCCCTCGACCGACCCGTCCTCGGCGGTGAACAACGGCTACGAGATCCAGATCGACGCCACCGACGCGCCGGACCGGACCACCGGCTCGGTCTACGGCTTCAAGGCCGCCGACATCGCCGCCCGCGACGCCGCGCTGAACCCGCCGGGGGAGTGGAACACCTACGAGATCCGGGTCGAGGGCGAACGCCTCCAGGTGTTCCTCAACGGCGTGCGGATCAACGACTTCACCAACACCGACCCGGCCCGCTCACTGAGGAACGGGCACATCGGCATCCAGAACCACAGCGACGCCGACCACGCGTCCTTCCGCAACATCCGGATCAAGGAGCTCGGGCCGGCTGCCGGGGACTCCGTCGTCCAGGCCGAGACCTGGGCGCAGGCGTCCGGCGTGGCCACCTACCCGCACGCGCCCGCGCACGGCGGCACCGTGCTCGGCTACGTCAACCCGGGCGACTGGGCGGCCTACGACGTGGACCTCACCGGGGTCACCGCGTTCCGGGCGCGGGTGGCCTCGCCGGGGCCGTCGGGCGGCTTCGAGATCCGCGCCGGCTCGCCGGCCGGGCCGGTGCTCGGCGCCGTCACCGTGCCGAACACCGGAGGCTGGGAGTCCTACGCCGACGTCTCCACGGCGCTGACCGGCGTGCCCTCCGGCGCCGCCCGGCTGTACCTGGTGTTCACCGGCGCCGACTTCGACGTCGACGACTTCACCCTGGTCCGCGCCGCGCCCAGGACGCCGGCGAAACGAGCCCGGTAGCCGCCACGCGGACGGCCACCGGTAGCCGCCGGGCCGCCGCTCACGGCCACAGGTCCCGCGGGAAGCCGGTCCAGCGCAGGCCGGACGGGAGGTGGCTCAGGTCGTTGAACATCACCATCGTGGGCGGCAGGCCGGCGCGGTACTCGATGATCGTCAGGCCGGTGTTGGCGCTGTTCAGGCCGAGCCACCGGGGCGGCGGCGCGTCCAGCGCGTGCCGGACCAGCCAGGCGATCTGGTCGGCGTGCGTCACCAGCACCTCGTGCACGTCGGACGCGGGCTCGCCGGGGACCGTCGCGAACCGGGCGACCAGGGCGTCGGCGAGCGCGCGCCCCGAGGCTGCCTCGGCCTGGTCGAAGCCGTCGAAGTAACCGGCCCAGGACGCGGGCGTCTCGGCGGGGGCGGGCACGTACGGCACGTGGTCGACGAGCTCGGCGGCCTCGGCCACGGGCACGCCGGGCAGGTGCCGGGCGAGCTCGCCCGCGCTCTCGGCGGCACGCGGCAGCGGGGAGTGCCACACGGCGTCGATCGGCATGGCGGCCAGCCGTTCGCCCAGCAGGGCCGACTGCCGCCGCCCGTCGTCGGTGAGCTGCCCGAACGCGTCGGCTGCGCCGTGGCGGGCCAGGTAGAGGCGTCGCATTGACATGGGTGTTCGGGGAGCGGCGGGTCAGCGGCCGCTCCCCTCTCCTTTCCGGGGTCAGGTGGCGGTGACGGTGCCGGCGGTGCCGTCGACGGTGACGAGCGCGCCGTCCCGCAGCCTGCTGGTCACGTCAGGGACGCCGAGAACGGCGGGGATGGCGTGCTCACGGGCCACGATCGCGGCGTGGGACAGCACGCCGCCGGTCTCGGTCACGACGCCGGCGGCGATGCGCAGCAGCGGCGTCCACGCCGGGTCTGTGAAGGGGCAGACCAGCACGTCGCCCGGGAGCACGCGGGCGAAGTCGCCCGGCCCGCGCACGATCCGCGCGGTGCCGGTGACGGCTCCGCGGCTGCCCGGCGTCCCGACGAGCGCCCCGGACGGCACGTCCGCGGCCGGGACGGGCGGGCCGGCGGGCGGGGGAGCGGCGGTGACCGGGCGGGCCTGCAGGATCCAGACGCGGCCGTCCGCGACGGCCCACTCGACGTCCTGCGGCCCGCCGCGCAGGGCCGCGATCCGCGCGCCCAGCCCGGCCAGCCGCACGGCGGTCGCGTCGTCGATCGCCGCCCGCCCCCGGACGCCGGCGGGCACGTTCCGCACGACGAGCCGCGCGCCCTCCCGGTCGAGCCGGGTGCGTTTGTCGGCCGGCGTGCGCACGACCGATCCGTCCGCGGCGACCCGGTAGGAGTCGGGGGTGACCGTGCCGCCCACGACGCTGGGCCCGAGCCCCCACGACGCCTCGATCCCGGTCGGCTCGCCCGGCCCGCCCGGGGTGAACATGACCCCGGACGCCTCGGCGTCCAGGTGGCGCTGGACGACCACGGCCATCGCCGGGCCGTCGCCCGACCTGTCGCCGGAGCCGTCGCCGGACTCACGGCCGGCGGCGGCGCGCGGCGAGAACAGCGAGGCCCAGCAGGCGCGCACGGCCTCGGCCACGCCGTCCGCGCCGCGCACGGCGAGGAAGCTCTCGTACCGGCCGGCCGCCGAGCTGCGGCCGGTGTCCTCGTCGGCCGCCGACGACCGCACGGCCACGGGCGGATCGCCGAGTGCACCGAGCCCCCGCGCCAGCGCCGCGGCCAGCCCGGCGTCGACCGTGAGCGCCTCGATTGCGCGCCGCGCCGCGGCCGGGTCGTCGGGGCCCGCGGTGTGCCGGCCGAGGTCGAGGCCGCGGACCGCGGCGAGGTAGGCGGCGAACGGCACCACGAAACCGTCCGGGACCGGCAGCCCGGCCCGCAGCAGCGCGCCGAGCGCGCCGCCCTTGCCCCCGCAGGTGTCGGCCGCGGCCTCCTCGAGGGGTACGATCATCCGCCCGCCCTTCAACAAAATGTTGACGATGTCCCGCCGATTGTGAATCATGGCCCGCATGCAACGCAACCACGACCCCGTCCGCGCCGCGAACGCGGACCAGCTTCAGGCCCAGCGCGAGAAGGAGGGCCGCCGGCGGCTCATGGCCCTGGGCGCCGACCTGCTCGACCCGCGCCCGTGGCAGCCTCCGCCCGTGCCGCCGTCGGCGGTCGACCTGACGCGGTTCGCCGTCTGGCGCAACGCCGGCCTGGAGCCGGAGGACGTCCTGGGGGCGCTGGCCCTGCTGCCCGCCGCGCGCGCCGAGGTCGAGGCGATCGAGTCCGCCCTGCTGTTCACCGCCCGCAGCGCCGGGCTGACCTGGGCGCAGATGGCCGAGGCGATGGGGTTCAACTCGCCGCAGGCGTGCCAGCAGCACTACACCCGCCTGACCACCCGTCAGGAGGCCGGCTCATGACCCGGCAGTCCGCGCCCGGCCTGCTGGCGCTGCACGCCGTACGCGTCACCGGCTTCGCCGACACCCCCGTGCTCGCCAGCCGGTACGCCCTCGGGGTGGCCGAGACGGAGGAGGAGCTGCTCGACGCCGAGGCGCGCGGCTGGGTGAGCCGCTCCGAGTTCGCCGGCACCGGCGGCTGGTCGCTCACCGAGACGGGCCGGGCCGAGGACGAGCGGCGCCTGGCCGCCGAGCTCGACCAGGCCGGCTGCGCCGAGGAGGTGCACGACGTCTACCGCGAGTTCCTGCCGCTGAACGCCCTGCTGCTGAAGGCGTGCACCGACTGGCAGCTGCGCCCGGACGGCCGCGACCGGCTCGCCGTCAACGACCACTCCGACCCCGCCTGGGACGCCCGGATCCTGCACGAGCTGACCGTCGTCGGCCGGGCCCTCCAGCCGCTCGCCGACCGGCTGACCGGCGTCCTGGCCCGGTTCGGCGGGTACGACAGGCGCTTCGCCGCGGCCCTGGCCCGCGCCCGCAACGGGGAGGGCGCCTGGGTGGACCGCACCGACGTCGACTCCTGCCACCGCGTCTGGTTCGAGCTGCACGAGGACCTGATCTCCACCCTCGGCCTCGACCGCCACGCCCGCTCCTGACGCCGGGGCGCGCCGGGGCGCGGGGCGGTGTGGTGCGCGCGGCAGGTCGAGCCGCACGTCGCGGCGGCCCGGGACGCGCACGGCGGCGCGAACCGGCCGGGTCAGTCGCCGGTGATGGTCAGGCCCGCCTCGGCGGCCGCCGCGTAGGCGTCGTCGATGTGCACCACGCGGCGTCCGGCGCGGGCGAGCAGGCTGGTGGCGGCGGCCGCCCGGTAGCCGGAGCCGCAGTGTGTCCACACCGTGCCGGCCGGGACGTCGGCCAGGCGGTGCGGCAGGTCCGGCAGCGGGATGTGGGTGGCGCCCGCGACGTGGCCGGCCCGCCATTCGTTGGTCATGCGCACGTCCAGCACGACGTCCGGGGCGGGCAGGTGCGCGGGCGCGCGCCCGGCGCGGACGGCGGCCAGGTCGGCGAACGTGGCCACCGCCAGCTCGCCCAGCCGCTCGTCGTGGCCGCCGGCCCACTGGCCGGGGGCGCCGGTCGCGGCGGCGGCCGGACGGTCGACGCCGATGCGGGCCAGTTCCCGCTGGGCGGCGGCGACCTGCGCGGCGTCCTCGCCCAGCAGGGTGATCGGCGCGCCCCAGGGAGCCATCCAGGCGAGCCAGGTGGACATCGGGCCGTCGAGGCCGAAGCTGAGCGTGCCGGTCAGGTGGCGGCTGGCGAACGCCTTGCGGGAGCGCAGGTCCACCACCCACTCCCCGGCCGCGATCCGCTTCCTGAGCTCCTCGGGGTCGGCGGTCCGTACGGGGGTGAGGTCGATCGGGCCGCCGCCTTCGGAGTTGCGCGGGCCCATGTGGGCGTAGTAGGCGGGGTAGGCGTCGAGACCGGCGAGGGTCTGGGCGACGAAGTCGTCGGCCTCCAGGCGCAGCGCCGGGTTGGCCTGCCGCTCGCGGCCGATCGTGGAGGCCGGGGCGTCGGCCTGCGTCGCCGAGCAGAAGCTGCCGAAGCCGTGGGTGGGCCACACGTGGGCGCCGTCGGGCAGCAGGTCGGCCAGGCGGTGCGCCGAGGTGTGCTGGCGGTGGGCCAGGTCGTGGGCGTGCTCGGCGCCGAGCAGGTCGGTGCGGCCGGTGGTGCCGAAGAGCAGGGAGCCGCCGGTGAAGACCCCTTCGGGGCCGTCCGGGCCGGTCAGGATGTAGGACAGGTGGTGGAAGGTGTGGCCGGGCGTGGCCACCGCCTGGACGCTCATGGCGCCGGACAGCGTGACCTCCTCGCCGTCGGCGATCGGCTGGCGGTCGAACTCCACGGTCTCGTCGGCGGCGACCAGGTAGGCGGCGCCGGTCACCCGGGCCAGGGCCAGGCCGCCCGAGACGTAGTCGTTGTGCAGGTGGGTCTCGGCCACGTGGGTGACGCGCACGCCGAGCCGTCCGGCCAGGGCGAGGATCCGGTCGATGTCCCGCTGCGGGTCGACGACCAGGGCGACCTGGCCGTCGTGGGCGAGATAGCTGCGGTCGCCCAGGGAAGAGGTCTCCACCACCTCGACGTGGATCGTGCTCATCGTCTTCGCCGCCTTCGTGTCGTCGCAGTCGCGGTCCGGTCAGGACCGTCCTACCCATTGATACCCTGGGGGGTATAGGGCAGGTAAAAAGACGGGCATGCTCGGGCGTACGGGTTCAGCCGCCGCCTTCGGATGCCCGTGGGGGAGATCGGTGCTGAGTCAGGACAGGGCCAGGAACAGCTTCTCCAGCCGCTCCGGCGTGATGGCGGGCTCCTCGCCGCGCTCGCGCGCCGCCTGGCACTGTTGCAGGCCGGTGGAGATGATCTTGAATCCGGCCCGGTCCAGGGCCTTGGACACCGCCGCGAGCTGGGTCAGCACCCGCTCGCAGTCGTCACCGTTCTCGATCATGGCGATCACCCCGCCGAGCTGGCCGTGGGCCCGCTTGAGCCGGGTGAGCGCCTCGGCCAGGACGGCCGCGTTCATGTCCATTCGCTCCACCTCCACCGCCAATATACCCCCCGAGGTATTGTGGCGCGCACGTCCGCGGGGGACGCGGTGGAGGCGGAGGCGGTCACGGGTTGGGCGTGAGCCCCTCGGCGATCTTCTTCAGCTCGGCGGACACGGCCCCGGCGTCGCGGAACTCCTTGGCGTACGTCGGGCTGAACATGATCTCGGCCCACTGCCGGTCGCCCATGCGGAGGAAGAGGGTGGGCGTGCCCTTCATGCCGTCCTCGCCGACGTTCTGCACGACCAGGTAGCCGCCGCGGTCGCCGACGGTCACCTCCTCGCCGTCCCCCTCGTCGCGGTAGGCCGCGATCCGGTCGCCGACCTCCTGGACGGCCCCCTCCTCGTACATGTAGATCTGAACCCGGTAGGAGCCCGGGTCGTCGCCCTCGTAGAAGTAGGCGGTGGTGTACTTGTCGCCGAAGTCCACCGACCAGCCGGACCACTTCAGCCGCTCGGGCAGGTATCCCACCTTGACGTGCCCGAACGTCGTCCCGTCGCCCAGGTCGCCGAGGCTCGGCGGTTCCGACGGCGGGGGCGGGGTGTCGTCGATGGCGGGCGGCTCCGGCGTCACGGAGATCGTGACCTGGCCGCCCGTCGCGGTCACCGTGCTCGCGCCCAGGTACGCCACGGGCGCGGCCACGACCGCCACGGACGCCGACAACGCCGCGATGCGGCCCCTCGCCCGCCTGCGCCGGGACCCGCGCACCACCCGTTCCACCAGGTCGGGCGCGGCGTGCAGCCGGGCGGTCTCCTCCGTCATGAGCCGGAGGAGCTCCTCCTCAAGCGTGGGCATTCCTGATCACTCCTTCCACTGTCTCCCGTCCGAGGGCCGAACGGAGTTTGGCCGTCGCCTTCGACGCCTGGCTCTTGACCGTGCCGACCGAGCAGCCGAGCACCTCGGCCGTCTGCGCCTCGCTGAGGTCCTCCCAGTACCGCAGGACGATCACCGCCCGCTGCCGGGGCGGCAGGGCGCGCAGCGCGTCCATGAGCACCTGGCGCAGGTCGGTGTCCGTCGCCCGGTCCGGCGTGTCCGGCGGGCTGTGCATCGGGACGATCCTGAGGATCGCCCGGCGGCGGGCCCGGCTGATGGCGGCGTTGACGATGACGCGGCGCACGTACGGCTCGGGGCTGTCGTGGCGGACCCGGTCCCAGTTCCGGTAGGTGCGCTCCAGCGCGGTCTGCAGCAGGTCCTCGGCCTCCGCCTCGTCGCCGCAGGCGAGGTAGGCGACCCGTAGCAGGCTCGTGGCACGTGCGGCCACGAATGCGCCGAAGTCGTGTTCCGTGGCGCTCACGGCTGTCTGTCCGATTTCACGCTTCCTTATACGCCTGGGCGTCGGCGGCGGTTGCCCGCGAGAGCGCAGGAAGGCGGCGGGCAACCCTTCGGGCGGCTCAGGCGTATGGACGGTCATGACTTCGTATTCATGGACCGCGGCGGCGACGTTCCGCCGCCTGATCGCCATGGGCGCCGGGCTGGCGGTGGGCGCCGCCCTGGGCATGCCGGCGCCGGCCGCGGCGGCCCCGCCGGAGGGCGCCTACTGGCACGTCAAGGAACTGCTCGCCATGCCGCAGGAGTGGCGGTTCGGCACCAGGGCGCACCCGTACTCGCTGGTCAAGAAGCAGATCATCGAACGGTGGACCACCCCCGACGGCAGGGCCTGGTACGCCTACCGCGAACTCGGGGCGACCCCGCCGACCCCGGCCGACAAGAAGGCCTGGCGACGGGACGGCTCACCCGCCAGGTGGAGCGAGTCGATCGACGGGAAGACCGTGCGGCTGTCCACCGAGCCGGCCAAGGGGCACGTGGGGGCCGTGCGGGAGTCCGTCAAGTTCGAGCTGGCCGGGCAGTTGCTGACCTACGACGAGGTCCAGCGCCTGCCCGCCGACCCCGCCCTGCTCAAGGACTGGCTCACCAGGGCCGGCCGGGTCGGCCGCATCCCCGACAGCGCCCTGCCCGGCTGGGTGGCCGGGACGCTGCCCCAGCTCCTGCACGTGCTGCCCGCCCCGAAGGAGGTGCGCAACGCCGCCTACCAGGCGATGCTCACCATGCCGGGCGTGCGCGCGGACGGCAACGCCGAGGACGAGCTGGGCAGGCCAGGCGCCGTCGTCCTGATCGACACGTTGAACGGGACGGGCGAGGCGGCGACGCGGACGAGAACCCGGCTGATCGTCGACACCGGCAGGATGGCGCTGCTGTCGCAGGAGTACAGCGCCGGGGGCGGCGGGAAGGGGCCCGCGAAGTCGTCCGTCACGACCCTGGCCGAGGTCGGCTGGACCGACGCCCGGCCCGCCGTACCGGCCCTGCCCTGACCTGGCCCCGGCCCGCCGCGCCGGCCCCGGCCTGACGGTCCGGCGCTGCTCTGACGGCCCGGCGGGGGCGGCCGTCAGTCGCGGAGGACCTCCACCCGGTAGCGGCCCTCGGCGTCGCGGTGGGCGCCGTGGATGTCGGTGGCCAGGTCGGGGAAGGTGCGGTCGAAGTCCTCCAGGGCCCGCAGGTAGCTCAGCAGCGGGCCGTCGGCCGCGCCGGTCGCCTCGCCGGGCATCAGCATGGGGATCCCGGGCGGGGTGACCACCACGGTCGCCGCCACCACCCGCCCGGCCAGCCGGTCCAGCGGGACCCGCTCGGTACGGGAGCGGATCATGGCCTGGTAGACGTCGGCGGGCGTGGCGACCGGCTCGGGCAGCGCGGTGAAGACCTGGTCGAGCAGCGCGCCCACGCCCGAGTCGCGCAGCTTCGCGTGCACCCGGCCGCAGAACGCCCGCAACGACACCCCGGACGGCCCGAACCCGGGCAGCACGTCCGCCAGCGCCCGGTCGCCGTCGTAGGCGTTCTTGAAGTCGGTGAGGGCGTCGATCAGCGTGCCCCACTTGCCCTTGGTGATGCCCATCGAGAACAGCACCAGCAGCGTGTGGTCGCCGGTCTTCTCCACCACGATGCCGCGCCGCTGCAGGTAGGCGGCCACGACCTTGGCCGGGATGCCCCACTCCTGCGTGCCCTCGGCCGCGTCGGCGCCGGGGCAGGTGATCGTCACCTTGACCGGGTCGAGCAGGGCGTAGTCGTCGCGCATGCCGTCGAAGCCGTGCCAGGCGGCGCCGGGCTCCAGCACCCAGCAGCGCGGCTCCGAGCACAGCAGCGCCGGGTCGGCGTCGGCGAAGGGCACGGCCCGGCCGGTGTGCGGGTCGGGCACCGAGGGCGGCTGCCAGAGGCCGAAGAACCAGCCGGGCCGGCGGCCGTCCTCGCGGATGCGGGCGGCCAGCCGGGTCATCGCCTGCCGGAACCGGACCGCCTCGACGATCGCCTCGCCGGTCAGGAACGACCCGGAGGGGCCGTCCATCATCGCCGCGGCCACGTCGAGGGAGGCGATCATCGGGTACAGCGGCGAGGTCGAGGCGTGCATCAGGTACGTCTCGTTGAACGCGTCGTAGTCGACCGGCGCCCGCGGCGAGGGCCGGACGTGCAACATCGCGGCCTGGGAAAGTGCCGCCAGAAGCTTGTGCGTGGACTGCGTGGCGAACACGGTGGGACGCTCGGGGCCGGGCAGCGTGCGCTCGTCGACCGACATGGCGTAGCGGCGGGAGTAGAGCGGGTTGAACCGGCCGTAGGCGAACCACGCCTCGTCGAAGTGCAGCCGGGGCACGGTGGGGCCCAGCAGCTCGGCGACCCGGACCGCGTCGTAGCAGACGCCGTCGTAGGTGGAGTTGGTGACGACCGCGTACGCGGGGTCGCCCGCCGCGAGCGGATGGCCGGCCACCCGCGCCCGGACGGCGGACGCCTCCAGCGCGGCGGCCGGGATCGGCCCGGCCAGCCCCAGCCCGTTGCGCTCGGGAACCAGGTAGACCGGCCGGGCGCCGCTGATCGCCAGCGCGTGCTGGATCGACTTGTGGCAGTTGCGGTCGACCAGGACGGTGTCGCCGCGGGCGATCGCGTGGTGCCCGACGATGCGGTTGGCGGTGGAGTTGCCGTTGACCACGAAGAACGTGCGCTCGGCGCCGAAGACGCGGGCCGCGTTGTGCTCGGCCTCGCCGATCGGGCCGGTGTGGTCGAGCGGCGAGCCCAGCTCCCCGACGGAGATCGACAGGTCGGTGCGCAGCAGCCGTTCGCCGTAGAAGTCGAAGAAGGCCCGGCCCACGGGCGACTTCAGGAACGCCACGCCGCCCGCGTGCGCCGGGGTGTGCCAGGAGTAGGGGTGATGGTCCTCCAGGTGCAGCAGCGCGCGGAAGAACGGCGGGAGGATCTGGTCGGCGTACTGCTCGGCGGCGTGCGCGATGCGCCCGGCGATGAACTGCGGGGTGTCCTCCAGCGGGAAGACGTAGCCCTGGATGACCTCGTACACCCACAGCGGCAGCTCCTGGTCCTGGGTGATCAGGAAGACCGGCAGGCCCCGGAAGCGCTTGGCCACCGCGGCCAGCAGGTCTTCGGCGCCGGGCGCGTCCCAGGCCGCCAGGATCGCCGTGAGCGAGGCGTCGGACCCGACCACCGCCAGGGCGTCGGCCGTGCGGCGGGTCCAGCGCACCTGGAGGCCGAGCTCGCCCATCTCGGCGCACACCCGGCGGATCTGCTCGGCGAGCGCCGAGTCGGCGTCGGGATGTTCGGTGACGGCGGCCAGAACCGTTCGCTCCATACGGCACTCCGTGATCGATCAGTGACGACAGGTTTCCCCGATCGTAACGCCAAGGAACGGCAAAGACACGGTAAGTGACGAAAGTCTGCCGGGCGTTCAGAAGCGCCACCCGAGCCCGAAGGTCCGGCCCGCGGCCGGCTCGGCTCCCACGTGGTCGAAGAGCTCCGGCTCCCGCTGGTCGGCGTCCGTGAGACGGGGGACGATCGAGGCGAACCGGCCCCGTGGGGCGGGACCTCGGGCCGTCCGTGGCGACGGCCGCCGATTCACCCGGGGCTGCTTCCGGCCGCGCCGGGGCCGGGCAGCAGGTCGACGTCGCCGGCGTGCATCGGCGTGCCGCAGTGGGCGCAGCGCAGCTCCGCGGCGCTGATCTCGCCGCAGGCGTGGTGGCGGTAGAGCACGGGCGGCCCGGCCTCGCCCGCGAGCCACCTGTCACCCCATCCGGCCATGACCATGAGCAGGTCGACCAGCTCGGCGCCCTTGGCCGTCAGGTGGTATTCGTGGCGCGGCCGCCGGTCGTAGGGGCGGCGTTCGAGCACGCCGTGGTCGACGAGGTGGGCGAGCCGTTCGGTCAGCACCTTGCGGGAGATGCCGAGATCGGCCTGGAGCTGGTCGAACCGCCGTATCCCGGCCCACACGTCGCGCAGGATCAGCGGCGACCACGGCTCGCCGATCACGTCGAGGGTGCGGGCGATGGAGCAGGCCATCTCCGCGAAGTTCGTGCGCTGCATGAGGCCACTCTACCTCTTGGGGTTCCCTGAAGGAACTCCGAGTGCTACGGTTACGGAGTCTCCTCAAGGAACTCAACAGACCCGGAGAGAACCATGAACCTCGACCCCGACGTGCGCGGCGTGCTCGACGGCACCCCCATCGCCCACCTCGCCACCGTCCTGCCCGACGGCGCTCCCCATTCCGTCCCGGTCTGGATCGGCACGCACGGCGACCAGGTCGCCATCCTCACCGGCCCGCGCTCCCGAAAGGCGCTCAACCTGCGGCGCGACCCGCGGGTCGCGCTCTCCCTGACGCCGCCCGGCGACCCGTTCCGGCCGGTGCTCGTCAGGGGCAGGGTCGTGGAGTGGGTCGAGGGAGAGGCGGGCTGGGAGATCGTCGACCGGATCGCCGCGAAGTACATCGGCGGCCCCTACTCGCGCGCGGAGGAACGGGTCGTCCTGCTCATCGAGCCCGAGCGGCAGAGCGCGGGCTGACCCGCGCCGCCGGGTGCGGGCTCTCCCGGCGCCGCCGGTGGTGGCAGACGGCGGCGGTGGCCAGCGCGGCGCCCCACACCGGCCAGAAGCACTCCGGCAGCCAGGCTCCCCACTCCTCCAGGGCGAACCGGCCGGCCACGGTCCAGCGGATGTAGGTGAGCCCGGCCACCGTGATGATGATCGAGACGAACCCGGCCGGGACGACCGCCAGCAGCGGCGGCACCCGCCGGCCGCGCAGCCCCGGGATCCACCGCGGGAACACCTCGCCCCACCGCTGCACCAGCCCGAGCGTCAGCACGCCGCCCAGCGCCCCGAACGTCGCCAGGTACGCCCCCGCCAGCCACAGCCCGTCCTCGCCCTCGGCCAGGAACTTCGCGCTCACGCCGAGCGGGATGCCCAGCGCCCAGGCCCACCGGGTGGCGCAGTAGACCAGCGGCACCGCGACCGCCACGTACACCGCGATCCGCCCGCGCGCCGGGGTGAACCAGTTCCCGCGCCCCCGCCCGTGGTCCCGCGCGGCGGCGGCCAGCAGCAGGCCGCCCAGCACGCACACGAGCTGGTTGAGCACCGGCCACGGCCAGGCGTCGGCGAACGTCGCGCCGCCCAGCCCCCAGCCGAACAGCGGCGCGACCAGGAGCAACGGCGTGTAGGCGACGCCCATCATCAGCCGCGAGTCCGGAACCACCAGCACCAGCAGCGCGGCGATCGGCCAGGCCAGAAGGACCGGCAGCCGCCCCCACGCCCCCTTCGCCGGGCGGTCGCCGTTGCGTCGGGTCAGGGCCAGTGCGGTCGCGGCCGTCAGGGCCGAGAAGGCCGCGATCCACCCGCCGAACGGCGGCGCCGTGCCGGCCAGGATCGACAGCGCGCCGTCGGGGTCGGGGTCGTCGGCCCCCCAGGGGTAGCCGGGCGCCCCGAGCGCCCACGCCGCGCCGAGCAGGCCGTAGGCGACCGCCCACAGCGCCGCCGCGTACCCGTACCGGCCGGAAGTGAAGATCGTCATGCCTACGAGCCTTCCAGCGCGGGCGCACAGCGGGCAGATGCCGTTCGGCACCTTCCGCAGGCCGCGGCAGTGCCGTTCGGCACGTGGGGGCGCGCGGCGCGGGCGCATATCGTGTCCCGGGTGAACGTGCTGTGGATGGTCGCCGCCTGGCTGCCGGCGGCGGTCGCCGTCGCCGTGGCGGCGACCGGGTTGTTCCTGACCGGGAGCAGGGCCGGGTGGCTGGCGTGGCTGCTCCTTCCCGCCGCGGGCGCGTCGCTGGCGGTCACGGTCCTGTGGCGGGCCGCCGGGGGGCCGTCCACGCCGGTCGCCGGCGCGCTGGGCATGGCCGAGAGCGCGGCGCTGACGGTCGCGGCCGGGCTGGTCGTCCGGTACGCGCCGGGCCGCCGGGCGGTGCCCGCGGCGCTGCTGGCGGGGCTCGCCGCGGCCACCTGGCTGCCGCGGGTCTTCACGCCGGCCTCCGCGCTGGAGGCGGTGGGGGCGTGCGCGTTCTGGGGTGCGGGCGTGCTGGCGGGCGCCGCCGTGGGCGCCTACCTGCGCCTGCTCGACGCGCGGCAGCGGCGGGCGGTGGCCGACGGCCGCACCGTCCTGCGGCTGCGGCTGGCCGGCGACCTGCACGACTTCCTCGCCCACGACATCAGCGAGATGGTCGCGCACGCCCAGGCGGGCACCGTCGCGGGCGATCCGCTGCGGGCGCTGGAACGCGTCGAGGCGGCCGGTCAACGGGCCCTGTCCACGCTCGACCGCACGCTCGACATGCTCCACCACGACCGGCCCCTCGGCCCGTCCGGCGACCTGGACGGCATCGCCGAGGCCGCCGTGCGCTTCTCCGCCGCCGGTCCGGCGCACGTCGGCGTGCGCATCGACCGCGCGGCGGACGTCCCGGCGGAGACGGCGGCGCTGGCCTACCGGATCGTGATCGAAGGGCTGACCAACATCCGGCGGCACGCGCCCCGGGCCGGCCGCGTCGAGCTGTCCGTCACGGCGCCGGGCGACGTCCTGGAGATCACGCTGACCAACGACGGGACGTCCGGCGCCGCGGGCCGCCGCCGCGGCGGCTCGGGCCTGGCCGGCCTGGCCGCGCTCGTCGCCGAACAAGGCGGCGAGCTGGTCGCCGGGGCCGTGCCGGACACGTGGGGGCCGGACACGTGGGGGCCGGACACGTGGGGGCCGGACGGGCGGGCGCCGGGCGGGTGGTCGCTGACGGCGCGGCTGCCGCTGCGACAATCTCCTGGGTGAGCATCCGCATCCTCGTCGCCGACGACCAGGAGGGCATCCGCGACGCCTTCCGCCTGATCCTCGACGCCCAGCCCGACCTGAGCGTGGTGGCCGAGGCGGCCGACGGGCGCACCGCGATCGACACCGCCCTCGCCGTCCGGCCGGACGTGGTGCTCGCCGACGTCCGCATGCCCGGCGCCGACGGCATCGAGGTGACTCGCGCCCTGTCCGGCACCGGCATCCACGTGGTGGTCGTCACGACGTTCGGGCTGGAGGAGTACGTCCGGGCGGCGCTCGGGCACGGCGCGGCCGGGTTCGTGCTGAAACGTTCGGGCCCCGCGCTGCTCGTGGAGGCCGTCCGGGCGGCCGTGAACGGCGACATGCTCATCAGCCCCGAGCTCACCGTGAGGCTGCTGCGCGGCAGCGGCCCGCAGCGGGAGGTCTCGGACGTGGTGCTGACCGAGCGGGAGGACGAGATCGTGGCCCTGGTGGCTCAGGGACGGACCAACGCGGAGATCGCGGCCGAGCTCTTCCTGTCCCCGGGGACGGTGAAGAACCATGTCGCCGCGGTCCAGCGCAAGATCGGCGCGAGGAACCGGGTGATGATCGCGGGATGGGCGTGGGCGACCGGCCGGGCCCAGCCGTGACGGGGCGCGCCCGTCCGTGCCGTGCCGCCGGTCAGGGGAGGTGGCGGGCCAGGTAGAGGACCGTCTCGACGTTCAGGACGACCTGGTCGCCGAGCGTGTCGAGGAGCGTGCCGAACAGGTTCTCGCGCACGTCCTCGGCCAGGAGGCGGTAGGACGACTGGGTGGACAGCAGGGCGACGTAGTCAGCGGCCGAGACCGTCCGTCCCGACCGGTAGAGCCGGGTGCCGAGGTCGCCGAACTCGGCCGGCAGCCCCACCTCCGCGGCCCACTCGCGGGCCCCGGCCTCCTCGCCGACCGGCCTGCCGATCGGGCCGGTGTTGGGCCTGATGTGCGGGGCGAACCGCTCGTGCGCGGCCAGCAGCCGCGCGGTCACCCCCTCGTCGGCGGGCCAGTCGGCGTTCCAGAACAGGGCGAGCCCGCCGCCCGGGGCCAGCGCCGCGGCGGCGCGCTGCCAGCGCACCACCTTGTCGACCCAGTGCCAGGCCTGGGCGCAGTACAGCAGGCCGAACGCCCGCTCCGGGACGTACTCCTCGAACGTGGAGACGGTGACCGTCACGTTCGGCCGGCCGGCGGTCCGCCGGGCCAGCACGGCGGCCATGGCCGGATCCGGCTCGGTGGCCACGACGTCGATTCCGGTCGCCGCGAACAGCTCCGTCGCCTTCCCCGTGCCCGCGCCCACCTCCAGCGCGGGTCCTCCGGCGTAGGCCAGCACGTCCGCGGCCAGCTCCGCCGGGTAGCCCGGCCGGACCCTGTCGTACTCGTCGGCGACCTCGCCGAAGACCCTTCCCTGAATCCGTTGTGTTGTCATGTGCCCGATCCTCATTCATGATCGTCCAGGCGCACAACCCCGCCGGCGCACATTGAGTACGCGCTACTCAGGCCGTACGGGCCCGCGCGGTCGCACGCTTGGTCGCATGAAGACACACCTCCTTCGCCCGGCGGCCGTCGCCGCCCCGCTGCTCGTCCTCGCTCTCACCTGCGCCCCGGCGCCCGCCTCGGCCTCGTCCGTCTGGGCGGCGTCGAACGTCCAGCTCGTCAACCGGCAGACCGGCAAGTGCCTGACCATCGCCGGGGGCGTCAGCACGGAGAACAACGTGCACGCCGTCCAGTACGACTGCGACAGCCACCCCTCCCGCCGCTGGGACGTCTGGGGCTACTCCAGCGCGGCCCTGCAGGTCAGGAACCGCCAGACCGGCAAGTGCCTGACCATCGCCGGCGGCGTCAGCACCGAGAACAACGTCGTCGCCCTCCAGTACACCTGCGACACCCACCCCTCGCGCTACTGGGCGCTCGGCAACCGCGTCGGCCAGTACGTCGAGTTCCGCAACGTGCAGACTGCCAAGTGCCTGACCATCGCCGGCGGGGTGAGCACCGCCAACAACCTGGAGGCCGTCCAGTACACCTGTGACGGGCACCCGTCCAGGTTCTGGGAGATCCGCGACTACTACGGGAGCTGACCGGCTCGCCGTCACGGGGAGGCGGTCCCCTGGCGGCCGCTGGTCAGCCGGGGGGCGCGCCCAGCAGGGGCAGCCACACCTCGTCCACGATCTCGGCGATCGACTCCTCCGGCACCCGGCGCATCGTGACGAGCATGTCGTGCCGGAGCAGGTCCAGCGGCAGGTTCACCACCCTGGACGAACGCGGCACGTCGGGCAGCTCGCCGCGCTCGACCGCCCGGCCCACGATCGTCTCGAACGCGGTCGCCCGGCCGGGTGGCAGCAGCGTGTCGCGCAGCTCGGTGAGGCTGGTGCCGGCTTCCCGGAAGTAGTCGGCGAGCTGCACGCTCATCAGCGTCAGCATGCCCGCGCGGTCGTCGCCGGCGTTGCGCAGGAACCCGACGGCGTCCTCGCGCAGGCTGCCGGTGTCGGGCACGTCGATCAGCCGCCAGAACTTGGCGAGGGTGGCCAGCAGCAGGTCGTCGCGCCGGGGCCAGCGCCGGTAGAGCACCGGTCGGCTGGTGCCGGCGCGGGCGGCGACGGCCTCGAAGGTGAAGCCGTGGTAGCCGTGCTCGACCAGGACCTGCCAGGCGGCGTCGAGGATCGCCTCCTCCAGCGCGGGGCCGCGACGGCGGGACGCGCCGCCGGGGGCACGGTGCTTGAGATTCACTTGCGTATCTTAACTCGGGGCCCTACGGTGGCCGGAATTAGATACAGCCATGTACCCAAAGGACCGTCCATGATGTTCGACGTCATCGTCGTCGGCGCCGGGCCCGCCGGCCTCTTCCTCGCCTGCGAGCTGCGCCTGGCCGGCGTGCGGCCGCTGGTGCTGGAACGACGGCCGGAGCCCGACCTGTCGGACAAGGCCCACGGCCTGGCCGGCCAGGTCGTCCGGCTGCTGGACCACCGCGGCCTGTACGAACGCTGCGGCGGCCGGGGCGTCCCGGCGCCGGCGCCCGGCTACTTCTTCGGCGGGATGCCGTTGCCGCTGCACACGCTCGGCGCGGCCAACCCGATGTACCTGCTGCCCTGCGACCAGCGCGACCTCGAACGGGTGCTCGCCGCGCGCGCGGCCGAACTGGGCGCGGAGGTGCGGCGCGGCCAGGAGGTGATCTCCTTCGGCCAGGACGCCGACCGGGTCGAGGTCGTGACCCGCGGCCCCGGCGGCGCCGAGACCACCCTCACCGCCCGCTACCTGGTCGGCTGCGACGGCGGCCACAGCATGGTCAGGAAGGCGGCGGGCATCGGCTTCCCTGGCGTCAGCGACGACCACGTCGTGGACCGCTCGGCCCTCATCGGCCCGAGCGAGCACTTCCGGGTCCTGCCCGGCGGCCGCGTCCTGATCGAGGGGCTCGGCGAGATCCCCGCCCACTTCCACCGCACCGATCGCGGCGTCTTCACCCTCCTGGCCCACGACCCGCGGCGGCCGCTGATCAACACCGCCGAGTGGGAGGAGCATCCGGCGGGCGGCTTCCCGGGGCCGGGCGCGCCGATGACGCTGGCCGAGATGGAGAAGAGCGTCGAACGCGTCCTCGGGGTGCGCCTGCCGCTGAGCCCGCCGCCCGAGGGAGCGCCGGTCATGCTGCGCCGGCTGTGCGGGCGCAACACCCGGCTCGCCGACCGCTACCGCGCCGGACGCGTCTTCATCGCCGGCGACGCCGCCCAGGTGAGCCACGGGCCCACCCTGAACCTGGCGCTCCAGGACGCCGCCAACCTGGCCTGGAAACTCGCCGCCACGCTCCGGGGGCAGGCCCCGGAAGGGCTCCTGGACAGCTACGAGACCGAGCGCCGCGCGTGCGCGGAACGCGTGGTCACCCAAACCCTGGCCGCGACCGCCCTGCTGGCGCCCGGCGCCGAGGTCACCGCGCTACGACGGCTGTTCGCCGAGTTCCTGGGCCGTACGGAGAACCTGCGCATGATCGCCGAGCTGATGGCGGGCGGCGACGTCCGCCACGACATGGGGGAGGAGCGGCCCGCCGGGCCCACCGGCTGGTTCGCGCCGTCCCTGGCGCTGACCACCGGCGACGGGCGGTCGTGGCGCCTGGCCGAGCTGATGCGCGACGCCCGCCCCCTGCTCCTGGACCTGACCGGCGGCGACGCCCTGGCCGCCGCCGCCGCGCCCTGGTTCGACCGGGTCCGGCACGTGGCCGCCACCGCCGCCGCCGACGCCCCCGCCCCGGCGCTGCTCGTCCGGCCCGACGGCTACGTCGCCTGGGCGGGCGCGGGCCCCGACGGCCTCAGGGCCGCCCTCGCCCGCTGGTTCGGCCCGAGCTGAGCCCGGCCGCCCGTCCGGAGGGGGAGGGGTCACTCCGGGCTGGTGACGCGGGCCAGCACGATGCCGCCGACGATGAGCGCCAGCGCCGCCATCCGGCCGATCGACAACGGGTCCTTGTGCACGACGACGCCCAGGGCGATCGCGCCGACCGCGCCGATGCCGGTGAAGACCGCGTACGCGGTGCCGACCGGGAGGGTCTTCATCGAGTACGACAGGAGCCAGACCGCGGCCACCATGAGGACGAAGCAGATCAGCGTGGGCAGCGGCCTGGTGAAGCCCTGGGTGGGCTTGATGCTCTGCGCCCAGGCGATCTCGACCAGCCCGGCCAGCCCGAGGATGAGCCAGTTCATCGTCAGAACTCCTTCCCCAGGTCGCGGGCGCCGCGCAGCGCGGAGGCGTACAGCTCGTCGTGCTGGGCGCGCAGGTGGAACAGGCCGGGGTCGATGCGGGAGTTGGCCAGCTCGGCGGCGACGACGGTGGTGTCCTCGACGGCGAAGTGGCCGGCGAAGAAGTCACGCAGGTAGCGCTCCTGGTAGTCGAACCTGGCCTTGGGGGCGCCGGGCGAGTAGGCCCCGCCGCGCGCGGTGGTGATCACGAAACGCCGCCCGGCCAGGGACATCTTGGGGAAGGTCACCTGGTCCAGCCACGCCTTGAGCGCCGACGGGATCGAGTAGTTGTACATCGGGGTGGCGATCAGCACCACGTCCGCGGCCACCAGCTGCGACAGCAGCGGCTCGACGATCGCCCACGCGGCCGCCTGCTCCGGGGTGCGGGCGGCCTCGTGGTAGCGGGAGATGTCGGTGATCTGGTTGGCCATGACGTAGTCGCACAGCTCGGTCCACGCCTCCCCGATGTGCGGCACCGGCTCGGCGGCCAGGTCGCGGTGGACGTAGGTGCCCTCGGGGTGGGCGGACCGCCACGCCTCGGCGAAGGCGTCGCCGAGCTCGCGGCTGATCGAACGGCGTCGGGCGCTGGCGTCCAGGTGCAGCAGAACGGCCATGAGGGGCTCCTCGAACTAAGTGGACATGATGTCCGGTTTGCGGTCGAGGTGACCGTAGCAACTAAGCGGGCACGTTGTCCACTTATCTCGGAGTGGGTTAGAGTCGCCGCCATGGAGTCCCGTACCGAGTTGCTGACCGGACGTCCCGTGGCGGAGGCGGGCCGCCCGCGCGAGCGCGCCGACGCCGCCCGCAACCGCGCCAAGGTGCTCGCCGCGGCGGCCGAGCTGTTCGCCACCCGCGACCCGCGCGGCGTGACGATGGACGACATCGCCAAGGCCGCGGGCGTCGGGCGGGGCACGCTCTACCGCCGCTATCCCGACACCGTCTCGATCGCGCAGGCCCTGCTCGACGAGCACGAGCGCGCGCTGCAGGAACGCCTGCTGCGCGGCGACCCGCCGCTCGGCCCCGGCGCGCCCCCCGCCGAGCGGCTCGCCGCCTTCTACGCCGCGATGGTCGGCCTGCTGGACGAGCACATCTCGCTGGTCCTGGGCGCCGAGCAGGGCGCGCTGCGCTACGCCACCGGCGCCTACGGGTTCTGGCGGGCGCACGTGCGGGTGCTGCTGACCGAGGCGGGCGTCCCGGAGACCGAGGCGCTGGCCGACATCCTGCTCGCCCCGCTGGGCCCCGACGTCTACGCAGAGCAGCGCAGGCGCGGGCTCACCCCCGGGCAGATCGCCGCCGCCCTGACCCGGCTGGCGCACGGCGTCGTCGCCCGGGACGCCGTGCGCTGACCGCACCGGCGGCGGCTCACCCCCAGGCCGCCGCCTTGTCGTACGGGTCGACGTTCCTGAAGGCCATCCCGACGATCTCCTCGACGTCCTCGTCGCCGTAGGCGCCGGGCAGGGCCAGGCCGAGGCGTTCGAACAGCGCCCGGACCTCCTCGACCGTGGGCGAGAACGACAGCGTCACGTCCTCGGCGCCCCTGAGGTTCAGCGGGCGGGCCTGGCGGAGGCTGGCGTGCAGCTCGGTGGCCCAGCAGTCGAGGGCCAGGGCGTTCCCGGTGATGACGGTGGCGGGGAAGCCGGGCCCCCGCTGCGTGATGAACATGTGGCGGGAGGACAGCTCGTAGCGGAACGTCGAGGCGATCGAGGAGAACCCGATCTCGATGTCCAGGAGCTCGTAGCGCTGGTGATGCCAGCAGGCCGACAACACGGTCGCGTAGAGCTCCCTGCGGGTGCCGTCGGCGGTCCAGGTCAGCTCCGGGCTGTCGTCGTCCAGCGCCAGGCTGCGGTGCAGGCGGACGAACCGCTCGCACAGCGCGAGGTCGTCCGGGTCCAGGATCTCCAGCCGGACCAGCAGCGCCCGCCGTCCCTGACGGGCCTTGGCCAGGCATTCGGGCAGCGTCACCGCGCGCACGTACGCGCCCGTCGAGCCCTTGAAGATCCACCGGTCGGTGTCCCCGCGCGCCTGCGCCAGCACCCGGTTGAACTCCTCGCCGCGCACCAGCCGGACCGCCGACTGCTCCTGGAGCAGGGACGGCAGCAGGTCGAGCTTGCGATCGGCGGCGAGCACGGCCCGCTCCACGGCGTTCTCCGCCGACTGCGCCCGCGTCCGGCTGCGCAGCATGACGAACGCGAGCACCGCCAGCGTGGCCACGGTGGCGTTGCTGACGGCCTCCGCGGTGGCGATGCCCGCGACGTCCAGAATGCTCACGACGACCGCCACCGCCAGGGCGACGAGGATGTCGACGTTGACGCCGACCCAGGCGAGGATGCGCTTCACTGACCGTCCCATCGCGAGGGGCCACGGGGTGACACTTCGAATCATGAAGCAGAACCCGGCGGCACGCGAGGGGCGGCCCGTCCCCGCTCCGGTCGCGGGGTTACGCGGCGAGGGCGTCGCGAAGGAAGCGCAGGATGTCCGCCCGCGCGTCCTCGGCCTGGGGGGCCAGCGCCGGCATGCTGAGGAAGGCGTGCCCGGCCTCGGGGTACTCGGCCAGGCGGGCGGGGGTGCCGGCGGCCCGCAGCGCCTCGGCGTAGCGGCGGCCGTGGTCGGCGATCGGGTCGTGGGTCGGCACCGCCACGAGCGCCGGGGCCAGCCCGCCCAGGTCGTCGGCGTGCAGCGGGGAGAGCGCGCGGGCGTCCGTCCCCTCGGGCACGGCGAGCCGGTGGAACAGCCGCAGCACCGGCACGCTGAGCGTCGGGGTGTCGGCGTACCGGGCGATCGAGGGGTGGTCGAACATCGTCCCGGTCACGTCCACGGCCGGGTTGACCAGCACCTGCGCCTTCAGGGGCAGGCCGGCGTCGCGTGCCCTGATCGCCGCCAGGGCGCAGATCAGGCCGCCGCAGCTCTCGCCGAACAGGACGGTCCGCGCCGGGTCGACACCCCATTGCGCGGCGTGCTCCAGCACGTGGCGGAGCACGTCCCAGCCGTCGTCGGCGGCGTCGGCCAGCGGCGTGCGCCGGTCGAGGAGGCGGTGGTCCACCGAGGCGACGACGGCGGGCAGGCGGGCGGCGAGGTGGCTGTTGACCCAGTCGCTCTGCGGCGCCGTGCCGACGAAGCCGCCGCCGTGCACGTGCAGCACGAGCGGCAGGACGTCCCCCGGCTCTGCCGCGGCGCGCGGCCGGTGGACCCGGACGCGGATGTCGCGGCCGGGCAGCGCCACCGTCCGCCAGTCGATGGTGGCGCCGGGGTCCGGCCGGCCGGTGATCGCCTGGGCCTCGGCGGAGGCGCGCAGCCGGTTCTCCGCCTCGGCGTAGGCGGCCAGCTCGGCGGGGGTGACGGTGTCCCAGTCCGGCGTGACCGGACGGCCGGTGGAGGTCTGGCTCATGGTCGTCTCCTCAGCTTTTCGCTACTTGAAGTATCGATACCTAAGGTAGCGAAAACCGGGCGCGACCGGTCTGTGGCGTCGATCACACGCCCCGCCCGCGCGGCACGCGGAGAGGCGGCCCGGCCGGCCTCGCGACGGGCGGACGGATCGGAGCGCGGGTTCTTCGCAACACGAGATGTTGGGTGTGACTTTTTGATCCACCCTATATATGGTGTTCCCCGCAGCCGGTTCGGTCGCCCCGCCAGGGCGGCCGAGGCAAGAGGGAACCCGGTGGGAATCCGGGACTGCCCCGCAGCGGTGAGTGGGAACGAACGCCGTCACACGCACTGGGCCGACGGCCCGGGAAGCGACGGCCAGTAGGCAGCGACAGCATGCCCACGAGTCCGAAGACCTGCCGGCGCGCCGCGCGCGATCATGCGCGCGCGGCTGCTCCGAGACCGCGTGGGACGGTGGACGGCGCTGGCGAGAGGGCTGTGGCGCCTCGCCGTCCGCCTCCTGCGCGCGTTCTCGGCAGCTGACCGAGTTCACGAGGGGAGAGCGCAGTGACGGTCACAGGGGACCCGATGACGGACCTGGCCGAGCCGGCGCGGGCGGACGCCGACAGGTCCGCGCCGCGGCGCGTGCAGATGCAGGTGCGCAAGCGCAACGGCACCGCTGAGCCGGTCGACGTCAACAAGATCGTACGTGCGGTGGAGCACTGGGCGACCGATCTGACGGACATCGACCCGATGCGGGTGGCCACCAAGACGATCAGCGGCCTCTACGACGGGGCCACCACCGCCGAGCTGGACCGGCTGTCCATCCAGACGGCCGCCGAGATGATCGGCGAGGAGCCGCAGTACTCGCGCCTGGCCGCGCGGCTGCTGTCGGGCTACATCGACAAGGAGGTCCGCGGGCAGGGCGTGGCCTCCTTCAGCCAGGCGATCCGGCTGGGCCACGCCGAAGGGCTCATCGGCGACGAGACCGCCGAGTTCGTCAACGCCAACGCCCGCAAGCTGGACGACGCCATCGACGTCACCGCCGACCTGCGGTTCGAGTACTTCGGGCTGCGCACGGTCTATGACCGTTACCTGCTGCGCCACCCGTCCACCCGGCTGGTGGTGGAGACGCCGCAGTACTGGCTGCTGCGCGTGGCCTGCGGGCTGGCCGAGACGCCCGCCGAGGCCGTCGGCTTCTACCGGCTCATGTCGTCGCTGGCCTACCTGCCCAGCTCGCCGACGCTGTTCAACTCCGGCACCCGGCACACCCAGATGTCCTCCTGCTACCTGGTCGACTCGCCCCGTGACGAGATCGGCTCCATCTACGACCGGTACGCCCAGGTGGCGCAGCTGTCGAAGTTCGCCGGCGGGATCGGCATCTCCTGGTCGCGGGTGCGCTCCCGGGGCGCGCTGATCCGCGGCACGAACGGGCACTCCAACGGCATCGTCCCGTGGCTGCGCACGCTCGACGCGTCGGTGGCCGCCGTCAACCAGGGCGGCCGGCGCAAGGGCGCGGCCTGCGTCTACCTGGAGCCCTGGCACCCCGACGTCGAGGAGTTCCTGGAGCTGCGCGACAACACCGGCGAGGACGCCCGCCGCACCCACAACCTCAACCTGGCCAACTGGATCCCCGACGAGTTCATGCGCCGGGTCGAGGCCGACGGCACCTGGTCGCTGTTCGACCCCGACGAGGTCCCCGAGCTGCCCGACCTGTGGGGCGAGGCGTTCGAGGAGGCCTACCGCGCCGCCGAGCGCGACGGCCGGTACGTCCGGCAGATCAAGGCCCGCGACCTGTACGCCAAGATGATGCGCACCCTGGCCCAGACCGGCAACGGCTGGATGACCTTCAAGGACGCCGCCAACCGCCTGTGCAACCAGGCGGCCGAGCCCGGCAACGTGGTGCACCTGTCCAACCTGTGCACCGAGATCGTCGAGGTGTCCAGCGACGCCGAGACCGCGGTCTGCAACCTCGGGTCGGTCAACCTCGCCGCACACCTGACCGGCGGCGACATCGACTGGGAGCGGCTGCGCGCCACCGTCCGCACCGCGGTCACCTTCCTCGACCGGGTGATCGACATCAACTACTACCCGAGCGAGCAGGCCGCGGCCAGCAACCCGCGCTGGCGTCCGGTCGGCCTCGGCGTGATGGGCCTGCAGGACGTCTTCTTCGCCCTGCGCCTGCCGTTCGACTCGGCCGAGGCCAAGGAGCTGTCCACCCGGATCGCCGAGGAGATCTACCTGTCGGCGCTGGAGACCTCCGCCGGCCTGGCCGAGCGTTTCGGCGCCCACCCCGCCTACGACCAGACGTGGGCGGCCCGCGGCCGGCTCCAGCACGACCTGTGGGGCCGGAACGGCACCCAGTCCGCGCGCTGGGACGCGGTGCGCGAGCGCATCGCCGCGCACGGCCTGCGCAACTCGCTGCTGATCGCGATCGCGCCGACCGCCACCATCGCCTCGATCGTCGGCTGCTACGAGTGCATCGAGCCGCAGGTGTCCAACCTGTTCAAGCGCGAGACGCTGAGCGGGGAGTTCCTGCAGATCAACAACGCGCTGGTGGCCGAGCTGAAGTCGCGCGGCCTGTGGAACGAGCGCGTCCGGGCGGCCATCAAGCAGGCCGAGGGGTCGGTGCAGGGCATCGCCGAGCTGCCGGAGGACGTGCGCCGGCTGTTCCGCACCGCCTGGGAGCTGCCGCAGCGGGCGCTGATCGACATGGCCGCCGCGCGCTCGCCGTTCATCGACCAGAGCCAGTCGCTCAACCTGTTCATGAGCGCGCCGACGATCGACAAGCTCTCCTCGATGTACCTGTACGCCTGGAAGTCCGGCCTGAAGACCACCTACTACCTGCGCTCGCGCCCGGCCACCCGCATCCAGCAGGCCACCGTGCCCCTCGCGCCCTCCGCGCCCGCCGCGCCCCGCGCGAACAAGTCCGAGGAGGCCCTGGTGTGCTCCCTGGAGAACCCCGAGTCGTGCGAGGCCTGCCAGTGACCCCCGAGGAGAACCCGATGTTGCTCGACCCGGGCATGAGCCTGACCCTGCGGCCCATGCGCTACCCCCTGTTCTTCGACCGCTACCGCGACGCGATCAAGAACACCTGGACGGTCGAGGAGGTGGACCTGCACTCCGACCTGAAGGACCTGCCCAAGCTGTCGGCGGCCGAGCGCCACCTGGTCAGCCGCCTGGTCGCCTTCTTCGCCACCGGCGACACGATCGTGGCCAACAACCTGGTGCTCAACCTCTACCAGCACGTCAACGCCCCCGAGGCGCGCCTGTACCTGAGCAGGCAGCTGTTCGAGGAGGCGGTGCACGTCCAGTTCTACCTGAACCTGCTGGACACCTACGTGCCGGACGAGGAGGAGCGGTTCGCGGCGTTCGCGGCGGTGGAGAACATCCCCTCCATCAGGCGCAAGGCCGAGTTCTGCTTCCGCTGGATCGACTCCATCGGCAGCCTCCAGCGGCTGGAGACCCGCGAGGACCGGCGGGCGTTCCTGCTCAACCTGATCTGCTTCGCCGCCTGCATCGAGGGCCTGTTCTTCTACGGCGCGTTCGCCTATGTCTACTTCCTGCGCTCGCGCGGCCTGCTGAACGGGCTGGCCTCGGGCACCAACTGGGTCTTCCGCGACGAGTCCATGCACATGGCCTTCGCCTTCGACGTGGTGGACGTCGTCCGGCAGGAGGAGCCGGACCTCTTCGACGAGGAGATGGCCGGCCAGGTCAGGGAGATGCTGGCCGAGGCGGTCGACTGCGAGGCGCAGTTCGCCGAGGACCTGCTCGGGCAGGGCGTGCCGGGCATGTCGACGGCGGACATGCGCGCGTACCTGGAGCACGTGGCCGACCGGCGGCTGGCCCAGCTCGGCATCGAGCCGCTGTACGGGTCGAAGAACCCGTTCGCGTTCATGGAGCTGCAGGACGTGCAGGAGTTGTCGAACTTCTTCGAGCGGCGGGTGTCGGCGTACCAGGTGGGGGTGACCGGCTCGGTCAGCTTCGACGCCGACTTCTGACTCCTACAGATCTACAACGTAAAGCCGCCCGGCGGGAGATGAATCCCCGCCGGGCGGTCAGGCGGGGCCGGGGCGGTTGTCCTTGCCGTCCAGCCAGAGGACGTCGGACTCGTCGCGGTGGGAACCGGTGCCGCCGACGTGCCTGGCGTCGATCTGCGGCCCCTTCTTGATCACGTGGACGAGGGCCATGGCGTGGCCGCGTCCGAGGTCGTAGTCCTGCTTGAGCCAGTCGATGATCGTCCCGGCCTTGGTGGACGGGGCGTCGAAGCCGCGTTCCTTCGCCAGGGCGATGAACTGGCGGGGGGTCAGCCCGGTCTTGCCCTCGATGTTGTCCAGGTAGGCCTGGAAGGACATGGTGTGCTCCGCTCGTCATGGGGTGTTCCGGCCATGATGCACCATTTCGGTGAGCGCGCGGTCTCAGTAGAATGCCGTTCCGCCCAAGGCCGAGGGGTGACGGTGATGGACGAGCGCGAACTGAGCTCCCCGTGGGAAGGCGTCCTGGTCACGCCCGGCCCGGCCGTCCGCACGGGCGTGCTCGTGCTGGCGGGGTCGAGCGGGCGGATCGAACGGGACAGGGCCCGCCTGCTGGCCGCGGAGGGGGTGACCGCGCTGTCGATCCGCTGGTTCGGCGGTCCGGGGCAGCCGCCCGGCATCTGCGAGATCCCGCTGGAGACGTTCGTGTCGGCCGTCGATCTGCTGGAGTCCACCGGCGTCCGGCGGGTCTGCGTGCTGGGCATGTCGAAGGGGGCCGAGGCCGCGCTGCTGACTGCCGTCCGGGACCCTCGGATCGGCGGGGTGGTGGCGCTGTCGCCGACCTCGGTCGTGTGGGGCAACGTCGGGCCGGGGCCGGACGGGGAGAGGCGTCCCTACCGGTCGTCCTGGACGTGGCGGGGGCGGCCGCTGCCGTTCGTCCCGTACGACGACGACTGGGCCGAGGCCGAGCCCGAGCACGGCCCGCTGGCCCTGCGCGAGCTGTACGAGCTCAGCGAGCGCACGTTCGCCGGCCTGGTGCCGGCCGCGGAGATCCCGATCGAGGCGGCGGCGGCCGACGTGCTGCTGGTGGCGGGCGGGGACGACGCCATGTGGCCGTCCCTGCCGTTCGCCGGGCGGCTGGCCGCCCGGCGTCGCGCCGACGGGCTCCCGGTGCGGGTGGTCAGCCGGGCCGAGGCCGGTCACCGTCCGCGCCTGCCGGGGGAGGGGCCCGCCCCCGAGTCTCCTGACTTCCTCTACGGGGGCGACCCGGTCGCCGACGCCGGGCTCGGAGCCGACGCCTGGCCGCACATCCTCGACCTGCTGCACGGCTGACGCCCGCGGGTCGCCTGCGATGATCGTCTTCTGCTAGTTTGTACCTTCCGGCCGGATGTTGCATCTGGCCGAGAGTGCTTGTATGAGCATTTCTCCGGTAAGCGTGCGGCCCGTCGAGGCCGCGGACCATCCCACCGTCGAACGCCTCTGGCTCATGTTCCGCCACGACATGGCGGACTTCCAGGGCGGCCTGCCCGACCCCGACGGCACCTACCACGGCGACCGCCTGCGCACCGCCCTCGACGGCGAGGACTGGACGGCCTACCTGTTCACCAGCGGCGACCGGCCGGTCGGGTTCGCGTTCGTGCGTGCGGCGGCCGGACCGGTCCGGGTGCTGAACAGCTTCTTCGTCGTGCGCGGGGCGCGCCGGTCCGGGATAGGGCTGCGGGTCGTCCGGGAGGTGATCTCCCGGCATCCCGGGCCGTGGCGGATCGCCTTCCAGGACGCCAACACGGCGGGCGTGGCGTTCTGGCGGCGCGTCGCGACCGAGTTCGCCGGTGCGGCGTGGACGGAGGAGCGCCGGCCCGTCCCGAACCGCCCGGACGTCCCGCCGGACGTGTGGATCTCCTTCACCGCGGCGGAGAACTGATGGTGTGGTACGTTTTGCCACGCATCGAACTGAGGAGGTGAGACCGATCAACGTCGTGACAGGTCGGGGCTCCCTCATGCGCATCGCCTAGGGAGCGCCCGCACAAGCATCCCGAAAGGCTCAAGACGCGCATGCGTTTTCTCTCCCGGACGTCGGCCGACGGCGTCATCGAACGATCCTTCACCCTCGGCGACGTCCCCGGCGTCCTGTGGACCCCACAGGACGCCGAGCCCCGCGGCCTGATCCTCATCGGGCACGGCGGCGGGCAGCACAAGCGGGCCCCAGGCGTCGTCGGACGCGCGCACCGGCTGGCGGCCGAACGCGGCCTCGCGGCGGCGGCCATCGACGCCCCGGCCCACGGCGACCGGCCTCCGGGCGCCGAGCACGAGCGACTCATCGCCGCGCTGCGGGAGCGGATGGCCGGCGCGGGCGACCCCACCCCGCTGCTGGCCGAGCTGCACGCGCTGCTGGCGGCCCGGACCGTGCCGGAGTGGCGGTCGGTCCTGGACGCGCTCGGCGACCAGGGGCCAGTGGGTTACTGGGGCGTGTCGCTGGGCTGCGCCCTGGGGATCCCGCTGGTGGCCGCCGAGCCGCGGATCGGCGCGGCGGTCCTGGGGCTGAGCGGCACCTCGCCGGCCTCGGCCCAGGCCGCCGCCGGGATCACCGTCCCGGTGCGGTTCCTGCTGCAGTGGGACGACGAACGGGTGCCGCGGGCCGAGGCCCTGGCCCTGTTCGACGCCCTGGCCTCGGCCGAGAAGACCCTGCACGCCAACCCCGGCGGGCACGCGGACGTGCCGGACTTCGAGATCGACAGCGCCCTGCGCTTCCTCGCCGACCGGCTGGCCTGAGGCCGCCGCCGGCCGGGAGGCCGTCCCGGCCGGCGGGCCGCCGATGAGTACGGGCGGGCGCGGCTGAGCACGTGCGTGCTCACGACAGGGGACCCGCGGCGCGGCCACCATCGTGGTGCAGGAAGACCACGGCATGGAGGTGGGCGATGCACGACGAGCAGAACGGCGACCGGGAGCCGTCCGTGGGCAGGAGAGGGCTGCTGCGGCTGACGGGGGCGGCCGCGGTGGCCACGACGGCGGCGACGGTCCTGCCGACCGGGCGGGCCGCGGCGACGCCGGCCGGAGAAGCGCGGACGCAGACGCAGCGGCAGGGGGCGGACGGCTCGGAGGCGCGGGACCGGGACTGGCGGTTGCGCACCGAGCAGCTGCGCGCCAACGGCGACAGCCTCCGGCGCAGCGCCGAGCTGACCAGGCAGAGCCTGGCCGGCCAGACGGCCCTGCGGATCCCCGCCGGACCACCCCGCTGACCACAGCCGACACAAGGAGGACGGACCATGACGTTTTTCGCAAGGGTCGACTGGACGTGGGAGGCCGGCGGCGCGGTCCTGGGCGCCCCCACCGTCGCCCCCGCCGTGCACGACCTGGCCACCGGCCATCTGGCGCTGCGGATGGCGACGAACCGCGGCGCGCCTTCCACCGCGGACCAGATCACCTCGCTGGGCGCGTCGATCGGCGTCCCGCGCAATGAGAACGGGCGCATCGACGGGCCCTCGGTGGCCCAGGTCGGGGCGACGTTCCGGCTGGACCCCGACTCCCGCTTCCACGTCGAGAGGTCGTGGAACTCCTCCGAGCTGTCGGTGACCCTCGCCGTCAGCCTGGAGGACCTCACGGCGGGCACCGTCGTCACCGGGCCGGAGTTCGTCATCGCGCGGGACTCGGGGTTCAACGTGGGGGAGAACAAGCTGCTGTTCAGCAACCCGGCGCCGGGCGGGTCGGCGGCGGTCAGCGGCGACTTCGCCTGCGCCGCCCGCCACGACTACCGGGCGTGGATCGACCTGCACGCCCGCGTCAGCGGCGCGGGGTTCGGCGGGAGCGGCGGGTCGGGGGCCGACCTGATCGCCGGCGTCGTCGCGCCCACCCTCTCCTTCCTGTGGTACTTCACGCCGTTGCAGGGGGCCGCGCCGTCGTCGTGGACCCGCGAGGCGACCGCGCCACCCGCCCGCGCCGCCGACCGGGTCTGACGACCGGGCCTGGCGGCCGGGCCGGGCGGTGCGGTGGCGGCCGTCAGGGGCGCAGGACGTCGCGCAGCTCGCCGCGGCTGGTGACGCCGAGCTTGGCGTAGGCGCGGGCGACGTGGTTGTCGACGGTGCGTTTGGAGATGCCCAGCCGTTCGGCGATCTGCCGGTGGGTCAAACCGGTCAGCGCCAGCGTCGCCACCTCGCGCTCGCGGGCGGTCAGCTCAGCGGTCGAGGGCAGCCGTTCGGCCAGGGCCAGGCCGGGGCAGCGGCGCAGGTGCTCGGCCGACAGGCCCCAGCAGCGCCGGGCGGTGTGGGCACGGCCGCGCTCCTGGTGACGGCGCGCGGCGCGGCCGTACCCCTCGGCGGCCAGGGGGTGCAGGCCGAGGCGGGCGAAGTCCCCGGCCGCCGCCTCCAGCGCGGCGGGGTCGCCGGTACTGATCGCCGCCGCGTATCGCAGGTAGGGGGACTCGCCGCCGTCCGTGGTGGCGGCGGGCGGGGCGGTCCGTACGTCCGCGCCGAGCCGGACGGCGTCGGCCAGGGCGAGCGCGTGCACCGCCGCGGCGCCCATGGCCTGCGCCCGGACGGCGGTCGCGCGGGCCAGGCCGGCCGCGGCGCGGGCGTCGCCCCGGGCGGCGGCCACCCACGGCCGGGCCAGGTCGGCCCACAGCCCGAACATGGTCGCGGGCGGCCACTCCAGGCGGTCGGCGGTGCGCAGCGCGGCCTGCGCGGCGTCGGCCTCACCGGCCAGCGCCTCGGCGTGCGCGACCTCGCCGTAGAGCAGGCGGTGGAGCAGGCGGCCGGTGACGGTGTCGGGCCGATGGAGGACGACGGCCTCGCGCAGCCTGCGCCGGGCCTCCGCCACGTCGCCGGTGAACCGGGCGACCTGGGCCATCGCGATGGCCGCCACCATCAGCGCGTACTCCCAGCCGTGGGCGAGGGCGGCCTCCTGCTCGCGTCCGGCGAGCCGCGCGGCCAGGTCCGTACGGCAGGCCAGGAGCGCGCCCTGCACCTGGACCAGCGCGGTGGTCGGCGGCAGCCACGGCATGTTCTCCACCGCCTCGGCCAGCACGGGATCGCGCGCGTCGTGCGGCGGCGCGGGCGGCCGGCCGCCGTAGGCGCCGGCCAGCTCGTGCGCCAGGCGGGCCTTGACCTCGGCCTCCTTGTTGACCATCCCCGCCCGGAACAGCGGCGGCAGCTCCGACAGCGCCGGGCGCAGGTCGCCGGAGAACGCCGCGAACACCGAGCCCAGGGCCGCCCGCTCCTCGGCGTGCTCCGAGGTCAGGGCCGCGTCGCGGACGGGCAGCGCGCGATGGGCGGCGGGGTCGCCGAGCCCCCAGAACAGCGTCTCGGCCCGGCCGAACGCGATCTTGTCGTGGTGGTGGCCGGCAGTGGCGACGGCGTCCATGACGTCGAGCATGGCCATGAGCTCGCCGGTGCGCTCGCCCGAGATGAGCACCCGCCACAGGACCTGCGCCGCGCCGACGCCCTGCTCGACGTCGCCGTTCAGCAGGGCCGACTCGGTGGCGGCGCGGGCGAGCTGTTCGGCCAGCGGCAGGTCGAGCAGCGTCCAGGCGCGCCGGGTGGCGATCAGCAGCATGCCGGGCGGCGGCTGGACGCCGGCGTCGAGGCTCCAGCGGACGATGCGCAGCGCGTCGGAGCGGCGGCGGGCCCCCGTGGCGGCGATGGCCTCGGCCAGCACGCGCTTGGCCCTGCGGGTGCGCAGCTCCGGGCAGCCGTCGCGCAGCGCCTCGCCGTACAGGGGGTGGGCCAGGCGCAGCAGGGAGCGGCGGCCGTCGCGCTGGATCCACAGCAGGCCGCGCGCCTCCAGGCGGGTGAGCAGGTCTTCGGGGACGAGCCGGGTGACCACGCCGACCGAGACGGGCTCGGCCAGGGCGAGCAGTTCGAGCGCCCACCGTTCCTGGTCGGCGAGCGCGCCGAGCCGCCTGGCCACCAGCTCGGTCAGCCGGGGGGCGACCAGCCAGGGGCCCTCCCATCGCCACACGCCCTTGGTCTCGGCCAGCGTCCCGGCCTGCATGCCGGCCAGCACGACCTCGCGCAGCAGGAGCGGGTTGCCGGCGGTCAGCTCGTGCAGACGGCGTACGGTGAGCTCGGCCGCCTGGCCGCCGAGCACCTCGTGCAGCACCTGGCCCACCTCGGACGGCGACAGCGCGGCCGGCTCGATCCGCTCGGCCAGCCCTTCGGTCCACAACGCGGCCAGCCACTTGGAGAACGGCTCGCCGGCGCGCAGCACCACCAGCACGAACGCGGCCCGCGTCCGGGCCAGGTGGCGCAGCACGGCCGCCGACTCGTCGTCGAGCAGGTGGGCGTCGTCCACGACGACCACCGCGCGGCGCGACCCGGCCGTCAGGGCCGCGACCATGGCCCGCACCAGCACGCCGCGGCTGGCCACGCCCACGACGCCGTCGGGCACGAGCACGCCGAGCGGGCCGAGCGGCACGTCGGAGTTGCCCGAGGTGGCCGGCACCGAATGCACGACGAACCTGGACGGATCGAGCGTGGCGAGCGCCTCGTACACCAGCCGGCTCTTGCCGACGCCCGGCGGGCCGGTGATCGCCAGCGCGCCGGCCGCCGGATCGCGCAGGGCGGTGGTGACGCGGCCCAGATCGGACTCCCTGCCCACGAACGGCCACATGCCCGCCTCCCGCTGCGTCGTCTGCCGCAGTCTGACACGCCGGACGGGCACGAGTCAGCCGGAATGTCGCCTTCGCTGGCGTTCGCCTGGCGGATCAGGAGCCGCCGGCGATCTCGACGACGGCGTGGCGGTTGTGCTCGTCGGTGAGGTGGTCGAGCAGGTAGTGGGCCAGGTCGGCGCGGGAGATCGAGCCCGCCTTGGCCAGGGGCGCGTTCTCGGCGGTGCGGTAGCGGCCGGTCAGGGGGCCGTCGGTGAGCATCGGCGGGCGCACGATCGTCCAGTCGATGTCGTGGGCGGCGGTGACGGCGGCCTCCATGCGTCTCATGTCGGCGTAGCCGTGCCGGTAGAGGCGCTGGATCACGAAGCGGGTGACCAGGCGGCGGCCCAGCGGCGTGCCCGGCGGGATGTCCAGGCCCGCCGACGACAGGCACAGCAGGCGGCGCACCCCGCCGTCACGCATGGCGGCGATGACGTTGGCGGTGCCCTGGGAGTAGACGGTGGTGGGGTGGCCGCGGTCGGTGCTGCCCAGGCAGGACAGCACGGCCTCGTGCCCGGCGACGGCCTCCCGCCAGGGGCCGGGGGTGAGCACGTCGCCGCCGATCACGCTCACCCGCTCGCCCGCCGGGACGCGGGCGGGGTCGCGGGCCAGGACGGTGACGTCGTGCCCGGCGGCGACCGCCTGCTCGACCACCTGGCGCCCGGTGCCGCCGGTCGCGCCGAGGACCATCAGCTTCATGCCGCACCGGCCAGGGCCCGTACGACGGCCTCGGCGATCTCACGCTGGCCCTCGATGCTCAGGTGCACGCCGTCGTCGAGGAAGTGGTGCTCCTCGCGGACGGCGAGCCTGGTGTCCACGACCGGCTCGGGACGGCCCAGCAGGTGGTCGGCGGGGGCGTCGACGTCCTTGCTGGCCCAGGTGATGCCGGCGCGCCGGAAGTGCGGGTAGGCGGCGGCGCGCGGCTCGTCGAAGGGGCTGGGTGTGAGCCAGACCCAGCGGACGGCCCCCCGCTGCTGGGCCAGGTCGTGCAGCATGGCCAGGTTGCGCTCGGTCTCGGCGGCGCTGACCAGGGTCGGCGCGTCGGGGGCCAGGTGCTGGGCGTCGTTGGCGCCGATCATGCACAGCACCAGGTCGGGCCGCTGGAAGCCGAGGGCGGGGAGCTGGGTGATTGCCTGGGTGGTGGTGCTGCCGGTGATCGCCAGGTTGGTGAAGCGGACGGCGTCGCCGGGACGGCGCAGCGCGACCACCTGGCGCAGGATCTCGAACCAGGACAGGCGGTCGGCGGTGGTGCTCTCGCCGAGGGCGACGACGTGGAAGGCGTCGCGGGAGTCGCGGGCGTCTTCGGGGTGCAGGGGCAGCCGGTCGACGGCGTCGGCGAGGCCGGGCCGGGCCAGCAGCGTCTCGGCGGCCTGCCGGGTCTGGTGGTCGAAGGCGTCCAGCAGCGCGCGGTAGGCGCCGGCGTCGAGGCCGAACAGGGCGGCGAGGCGGGCCTCGTCGGCGCCGATCAGGTACGGCAGGGCGCCGGGCCGCTGGAACCGGACGAGCCGCTCGGTCATCGGGTCGGTCATGACTTGGCCTCCGTCGGGACGGTGGATGCGGGGGACGGGCGGAGCGCGGCGTTCATCACGAGACCCGTCCGCCGGTGAGGTCGAGGGTCGCCCCGGTCACCCAGGAGGCGGCGGGCGAGGCGAGGTAGAGGACGGCCTGGGCGACGTCGGCGGGACGGCCGACGCGCCCGAGCGGGAAGGCCGCGGCGAGCTGGGCGAGCCGCTCGGCGGGCAGCGCGGCGAGCTTGTCGTTGAGCACGGCCGAGGGCGCCAGGCAGTTGACCCGCACGCCGTCGCCGCCCACCTCGGCGGCCAGGTGCCGGGCGAACATGACCACGCCCGCCTTGGCGGCGGCGTAGGCGGCGTTGGCGCCTCCGGGCTGCCGGCCCGCGGTGGACGACATCAGGATGATCGACCCGTCGCGCCGCTCCAGCATGCCCGGCAGGAACTCGTGGACGGTGAGGAACACCGAGGTCAGGTCGGACTCCAGCACGGCGCGCCAGCGGCCGGGGTCGAGCCCCGCGGTCGGCGCGGGCGCGCCCTGCCCGCCGGCGAACGGGGCCAGGATGTCCACCGGCCCGAGCGCGGCCTCCACCTCGGCGCGGATGCGGGCCAGGACGCCCGCGTCGGTCACGTCGCCGGGCGCGGCCAGCGCCCGGCCGCCCTCGGCGGCGATCGAGGCGACGACGCGGTCCACCGCCTCGATGTCGCGGCCGGTGACCGCGACCCGGACGCCGTTGGCGGCCAGCGCGTGGCAGGTGGCCGCGCCGATGCCGCGGGAACCGCCGGTGACGAGGGCGACCTTGCCCTCCAGTCCGGGATGTCTGGGCCAGTCAGGCCGGTCGGTGGTCATCGCATTGCTTCTCTCTGGAGAAAGGTTCACTCTTGTGAATGGTTCTGTGCGGAGTACAGTATGCGCTGTGTCCGCGTCCCGCAACCGCCCGATGGGCGTCGCCTTCCTGCTCGCGCAGCTCGGCGCGCACGCCGCCGGCCGGTTCGCCGCGCGGGTCGCCGAGCTCGGCCTGTCGCCGTCCGACGTCGGGCTGCTGCGGATGATCGCCCTCCAGCCCGGCCGCAGCCAGCAGTCGCTCGCCGCCGACCTCGGCGTCGTGCCCAGCCGGGTCACCGCGCTGCTCGACCCGCTCGACCGGGCCGGACTGGTGGAGCGGCGCCGCTCGGCCGGCGACCGCCGCAACCACGAGCTGCACCTGACCGAGCAGGGCGCGAAGGTGATGGAGGACATCAGGAAGACCGCGATGGCGCACGAGGCCGACCTGACCTCGTGCCTCAGCCCCGACCAGCGCGGCCAGCTGCTCGCCCTGCTGGAGCTGGTCGCCGCCGACCAGGGCCTGACACCGGGCGTGCATCCCGGCTACCGCCGCTTCTGAGGCCGCCCGCCGCCCGGCGGGCCGTAGGTCACCGCGCGGCGGGACCTACGGCTCTGGCAGCCGCATCCGCCCAGGCCAGAGGCTTGGGTCATCACCACCGGATGCGAAGAAGGTGTTCACGAATGAGGCACAGGCCCATCGCCCTTGACGCCGACGACGTGCAGGTCAGGATCCGCGGCGGCGGCGTGCGCGCGGCCGACGTGCGGCGTGCCCGCCACACCGTGGCCGACCTGACCCGGCTCGCCCACGAGCCGGTGCTCGGCGCGACGGTCAAGCTCGCCGCCACACCGCAGGTCGCGGGGGAGCGGCGGACGGCCGAGGCCGTGGTGGACGTCCAGGGCCGGCTCATCAGGGCCCGGGCCGGCGCCGGCTCCACCCGCGCTGCCATCCACCTGCTCGGCGACCGACTGCGGGCGCGGCTGCTGGAGAGCACCCGCGACTGGGAGAACCGGCGCGGCCGCCACCCCCGGCCGCCCCACCCCGCCCCGCCCGCCGGGGAACGCCGCATCGTCCGGACGTACACGGCCGCCCGCGCCGTGCCCGACGAGGCGGCCGTGGACATGGACGACCTCGACTACGACTTCCTGCTGTTCACCGAGGCCGCGACCGGCCAGGACAGCGTGATCTACCGCACCGGCGACGGCTACCGCCTCGCCCAGCTCGACCCGCGTCCCGACCTGCCGGCGCCGACCTGCGCGGCGATCTCGGTCAGCCCGCTGCCCGCCCCCCGCCTCACCGCCGCGCAGGCCCTCGACCGGCTGGAGCTGACCGGTTTCCCGTTCGTCTTCTTCGCCGACTCCGCGACCGGAGCGGGCTGCCTCCTCTACCGCCGCGACGACGGCGACTACGGCCTGGTGACCACCGCGCACGAGGACTGAGAACCGGCGCCGCCCCCTGGACCGGGGGGCGGCGCCGGCCGTTCAGGAACCCGTCACACGACGGCCGCGCGGGCGGGGTCGATGCGCCGGCCGGAGATCTGCTCGGCCTCGACCACGATGTAGTGGTCCCGCTCGCCCGGCGCCCACGTCGTCAGCGGCAGCCCGGCCAGGCGGGCCAGCTCGGCGGCGTCGGTCACCTCGCGCGCGTGCCCCACCGCCGTGACCGACCAGCCGGTACGCAGCCCGGCGTCGAAGTCGTCGGCCTCGAAGGCCACCACGGCCCGCCGGGTGGCCGCCGCCAGCTTCGACCCCGCCGCGGTGCGGATCACGACGGACCGCCCGTCGAGACAGAAGTTGACCGGCTGGACGGCGGGCAGGGCACGATCGGTGAACACGATCCGCCCGATGGGCATCGAGGACAGCAGCAGGAAGCACTCCTCCTCGGAGAGCACCTGCAGTCCGGACGAGTCGAGCTGCATGCTCTCCAGGATCCCGCACCCGCCGCCGCCCGCGGCAGGGACGAAAGTCCCATCTTCCCCGCCGACCGGCCCGCGGGCGGCCGGATGTCCCGTCCGGGACCTTCGGCCCTTCAAGTGCGGACGTTCGCCCCGGTCAGCGGCCGGGCCGCGCTCCCTAGCCTGAGAACCGGCCCGCGGTCGCGGGTCTCACCCCTGGGACTGTGGAGGTCACATGTTGTCCGCGGAATCCGCCGCCGTCGTCCGCGCCACGCTGCCCGTCGTGGGCGCCTCGCTCGACGCGATCACCGAGCGGTTCTACGCGACGATGTTCGCCGACCGGCCCGAGCTGCTGGACGGCCTGTTCAACCGCGGCAACCAGGCCAGCGGCGAGCAGCGCAAGGCGCTGGCGGCCTCCGTCGCGGCCTTCGCCACCACCCTCCTGGACCACCCCGACCAGCGGCCCGACCACCTGCTCGCGCGGATCGCGCACAAGCACACCGCGGTCGGCGTCACCGACGACCAGTACGTGATCGTGCACAAGTACCTGTTCGGCGCGATCGCCGAGGTGCTGGGCGAGGCCGTCACCCCGCAGGTCGCCGCCGCCTGGGACGAGGTCTACTGGCTGATGGCCGGCGCCCTGATCGCCATGGAGGCCCGCCTCTACGCCGAGGCAGGCGCCGTCGAGGGCCGCACGTGGCGGCGCTGGCGGGTGGCCGGCCGCCGCGAGGAGACGCCCGACGTCGCCTCCTTCCTGCTCACCCCGCTCGGCGAGGAGCCCCCGCCGCCCGCCCGCCCCGGCCAGTACGTCAGCGTCCAGGTCGAGATGCCCGACGGCGTGCGCCAGCTCCGCCAGTACACGCTGTCCAACGCCGGCGACGGCCTGCGCCGGATCACCGTCAAGCGCGTGGACGGCGACCCCGCCGGCGAGGTGTCCACCCTGCTGCACGCCACCGTGCGCCAGGGCGACGAGCTCACCCTGTCGGCGCCCTTCGGCGACGTCACCCTGGACGACTCCGAGGCGCCGCTGGTGCTGGTGAGCGCCGGCATCGGCGGCACCCCCATGGTGGCCATGCTCGACCACCTCGCCGCCACCGGCTCCCGCCGCCGCGTCCTGACCCTGCACGCCGACCGCTCGCCCGACCGGCACGCGCTGCGCGAGGACATGACCCGCCTGGCCCCCGAGCACGTCTTCTGGTACGAGCGCGGCGCCCAGGCCCCCGACCGCGACGGCCTGATGGACCTGGCCGGCGTGCCGATCCCGCGGGGCGCGGTCGCCTACCTGTGCGGGCCGCTGCCGTTCATGCGCGAGGCGCGCGCCGCGCTGCTCAAGGCCGGCGTGGCGGCCCGCGACGTGCACTACGAGGTCTTCGGGCCCGACCTGTGGCTCGCCGCCGGCTGACCGCCCGCCCCGGCGGCCCCCCGCCGGACCACCCGCCGGTCCACCGGCGATCCACGTGACCAGGAGGATGAGATGAGCGTTGTCCGAGGCGCGGCGAGGGCGCTTCTGGGCGCCGCCGGCGCCGCGATGGCGGCCGCCGGTCCCGTCATGGCCGCCCGAGGCGTCCAGGCGCGCGGCGAGATCCGCGACGAGCTGCGCCGGCAGGCCATCAGCTTCCCCGCCAAGGGGCTGCCCGCCGGGCTCGCCGCCCACCAGGGCCGCGCCGTCCTGACCGGCCCGCAGGCCAGGGCCTACGCCCAGGTGATCGGCCGCAACGTGCTGACCGCCACCGGCGGCCGGACGTACGCGCAGGTCAGCGCCGAGCTGTTCGCGGCGGGCGGCGCGGACGCCGAGCTGGAGGGCCTGCGGCAGACCGCCTTCACCGGCCAGATGCTGCGCGCCTCCCTGCTCAACGCCTACCAGGCCTGGCAGCTCGGCAACCTGGCCATCGGCCTGGGCGGGCTGCTGACGCTCACCGGCGCCGCCCTGCTGACCTGCGGCGCCACCCTCGCCGCCGACGAGTGACGGGACGGGAACCATGCGACCGGCGACGTCCGGAACCACCCAGCCGGAGGACCTCGTGCCGTCCACCGGCGTGTCTGAGGCCGGGCTCCCCGTCCTGATCCAGGGCGGCATGGGCGTCGCGGTGTCCGGATGGCGGCTGGCGCGCGCGGTCGCCCGTACCGGGCAGCTCGGCGTGGTGTCGGGCACCGCCCTGGACGTCGCCCTGGCCCGCCGCCTCCAGCGCGGCGACCCCGGCGGCGACCTGCGCCGGGCGCTGGCCTGCTTCCCGATCCCCGAGCTCGCCGAACGGGTGCTCGGACGCTGGTTCGTGCCCGGCGGGATCGCGCCCGGCACGCCGTACCGGCCGGTGCCCCGGCTCGGGCTGCGGCCCAGCCGGGCCCGCGACGAGCTGACCGTGGTCGCCAACTTCGCCGAGGTCTTCCTGGCCAAGCAGGGCCACGACGGGCCGGTCGGTGTCAACTACCTGGAGAAGATCCAGCTCGCCACCCCCGCCGCCGCCTACGGCGCGATGCTGGCCGGCGTGGACTACGTGCTGATGGGCGCCGGCATCCCGGCGGAGATCCCGGCGCTGCTCGACGCCTTCGCCGCCCATCGCCCGGCCGAGCTCACCGTCGCCGTGGCCGAGGCCGGCGACGCCCGCCACACGGTCGGCCTCGACCCGGCCGCCCTGTGGCCCGCGCACCGGCCCGCCCCGGCCGAGCCGCTGCGGCGTCCCAAGCTGCTGGCGATCGTCTCCTCGCACGTGCTGGCCGCCTACCTGGCCCGCTCGCCGGTGACCAGGCCCGACGGGTTCGTCCTGGAGACGCCGGTGGCCGGCGGGCACAGCGCGCCGCCGCGTGGCCGGCTGGTGCTCGACGAGCGCGGCGAACCCGTCTACGGGCCGCGCGACGAGGCCGACACCGCCAAGGTCGCCGCGATCGGCCTGCCGTTCTGGCTGGCCGGCGGCTACGCCACCCCCGGCGGCGCGGCCGGCGCGCGGGCCACCGGAGCCGCCGGCATCCAGGTCGGGACGGCGTTCGCGCTGTGCCGGGAGTCGGGCCTGGACGACGGCCTGCGGCGGCGCATGCTGAGCCGGGCCCGCCGGGGCGCGCTGGAGGTGCGCAACGACCCGCGCGCCTCGCCCACCGGCTTCCCGTTCAAGGTCGCGAGCCTGCCCGGCACCCTGTCGGAGCCCGGGGTGTTCGACCGGCGTCCCCGGCTGTGCGACCTGGGCTACCTGCGCACCCCGTACGTCAGGCCCGGCGGCGCGATCGGCTACCGCTGCCCCGCCGAACCCGTGGACGCCTACGTCCGCAAGGGCCGGCCCGCCGAGGAGGCCGAGGGCCGTCAGTGCCTGTGCAACGGGTTGACCGCCGCCATCGGCCTGGGCCAGCACCGCGCCGACGGCTACCACGAGCCCGCCCTGCTCACCCTGGGCCAGGACCTCGGCTTCCTGGACGGCCTGCCCGACGACCACTCGGCCGCCGACGTCGTGGACCACCTCCTGCGAGGAGCACCCGCATGACCGCACCACCCGGCGGACGGCCGCTGCGCCGCGTCCGGCGCGACGTCGCCGCGAGCCCGTTCATCGTGATCTGGGAGGCCACCCGCGCCTGCCCGCTGGCCTGCCTGCACTGCCGCGCCGAAGCCGTGCCCGACCGGCACCCGGAGGAGCTGACCACCGAGGAGGCGTGCCGGCTCATCGGCCAGGTGGCGGACTTCGGCACGCCCCCGCCGCTGTTCGTGATCACCGGCGGCGACCCGTTCGAGCGGCCCGACCTGCTCGACCTGGTCCGCCACGCCCGCGCCCGCGGCCTGGCCCCGGCCGTGTCCCCGTCGGCCACCCCCGCCCTCGGCCCGGCGAACCTTGCCCGGCTGCGCGAGGCCGGGGCCGCCGCCGTCTCGCTCAGCCTCGACGGCGCGACCGCGCCCGTCCACGACGCCTTCCGCGGCTACGACGGCGTGTTCGCCCGCACCCTGCGCGCCTGGCGGGCGGCCCGCGCGGCCGGGCTCAAGGTGCAGATCAACACCACCGTGACCCGCCACAACCTGGCGAGCCTGCCGGACAGCGCCGCCCTGGTCCGCCAGGAGGGCGCGCTGCTGTGGAGCGTGTTCTTCCTCGTGCCCACCGGCCGGGGCCGCGACCTGGCCGCCCTGACCCCGCACGAGACCGAGGACGTGCTGCACTTCCTGCACGACGTCGGCACCGCGATCCCGGTCAAGACCACCGAGGCCCACCACTTCCGGCGGGTCGCCGTGCAGCGGCTCGTCCTGGCCGGGCAGGGCGTGGACCACGCCGGGGCGCTGCGGCTCGGCCCGCTCTACCGCACCCTGCGGCGACGCGCCGAGCAGGCCGGGCTGATCGAGGAGCGGCGCAGCCGCCGCCCGCCCGTCGACGTCAACGCCGGACGCGGGTTCGTCTTCGTCTCCCACACCGGGACCGTGCACCCCTCGGGCTTCCTCCCGCTGGACGCCGGGAACGTGCGCGACCGGCCCCTGACCGGGATCTACCGCTCCTCGCCGCTGTTCACCGCGCTGCGCGACCCCGATCGGCTGACCGGCCGGTGCGGCGCGTGCGAGTTCCGCACGATCTGCGGCGGCTCCCGGTCACGCGCCTACGCCTGCTCGGGAGACGTCCTCGGCGAGGAGCCGTGGTGCGCCTACGAGCCCGGCAGCTTCCCCTACCAGAAGGAACTGGCCGCCCATGTATGAGCGAAGAAGGCCCGGCGGGCTGGCCGCGCCCTACGACACGATGCTGGCCGCCTACGCCGCCGCGCTGGCCGGCTCGCCGCTGGCCGCCTCCAGCAAGGCCAGCTACCTGCGCCGCGTCGGCCGCTACCTGACCTGGGTCGCCGCCGCCGCCGACCGCGGCCTGCTGGCGGGCGAGCCGCTGGCCGACACGACTGTGGCCGTCCGCACCGCCCACGCCTACCACGGCGAGCTCGACGGCCGCTACGCCACCAGCACGATCAACAGCACCCTGGCCGCGCTGGAGGACTTCTACGCCCGCCTCCACCTCGGCGCGACCGGCATCCCGCGCCGGACGGCGCCCGGCGACCGGGCGGGCGCGCGATGACCTGGTGGTCGGTGGTGCGCTTCCTGCACGTGCTGGGGGCCGCGCTGTGGGTCGGCGGCCAGCTCGCCGTCTCCCTCGTCCTGCTGCCGCTGGCCCGCCGCCTGCTGGACGACGAGCGCCGCGCCCTGGTGCTCGGCGCCGTCGGCCGCCGCTTCGGGCTGCTCACCGCCGCCCTGTTCCTGCCCCTCCAGCTCGCCACCGGCGTGGCCATCGCCTGGCACAAGGGCGTCACCTGGGCCTCGCTCGCCGAACCCGGCTACGGCCGCGTCCTGGCCGCCAAACTCCTGCTGTTCTGCGCCGTCATGGCCGCCGCCGCCCTGCACGGCTGGGCCGCCGCCCGCGCCCGCCCCCGCCTGGCCCGGACGATGGCCGTCAGTGCCCTGGTGGGGTCGATCGGCGTCGTGCTGCTGGCCGCCGCGCTGCCCGCCACCTGATCATGGCCGATCGGAGGCGCGGAAAGGGACTTTCGTCCCTGACGGGAGCACCGCCGGCCGCGCCATCGTGGAGACATGCCCGCAGCAACCGTCGTGCCGGGAGCCCCGCGATGACCGGCGTCGCCCGCCCCTGGGACAGCCCCTTCGCCTCACATGCCGGCGTGCGCCGGATCGTCGCCTCCGCCGTCGCGGCGCCCTCGGTGCACAACACCCAGCCCTGGCGCTTCCGCCGCCTCGACGACACCACCATGGAGCTGTACGCCGACCTCGACCGGCTGCTCGCCGTCACCGACCCCCTGGGGCGCGGGCTCGGCATCAGCTGCGGGGCCGCGCTGTTCAACCTGCGGCTGGCGGTCCGGATGACCGGGCACGACCCCGTCGTCCTGCCGCTGCCCGACCCGGGCGGCCAGCCCGAGCTGCTGGCGACCGTACGGGCCACGCCCGGCGGGCCGCCCACCACCGACGAGCGGCTGCTGCACGACATGATCCCGCACCGGCGCACCAACCGCTTCCCCTTCGAGCGCCACCCGCTGCCCAGGGACGTCCTGCTCGACCTGGTCAACGCCGCCCACGACGAGGACGCCACGCTCCTCCTCGTCAAGGGCGGGACGGCCAGGCGGGTCCTGGACATGGTCGCCCTGGCCGACGACACGCTGACGGCCGACGCCGCCTACCGGGCCGAGCTGGCCCGCTGGACCCGGCCGGCAGGCGGCCCCGACGGCGTCCCCGCCCACGCCTTCGGCCCGCGCCCGCGCTCCGGCGAACTGCCCATGCGCGGCTTCGGCGGCGGCCAGGTCGCCGACTTCGAGCCGGAGCCGCAGCTCGTCGCCCTGTTCACCCGGGGCGACGGCCCGCACGACTGGCTGCGCGCCGGGCAGGCCCTGCAACGCGTCCTGCTCACCGCCACCGCGCACGGCGTGGCGGCCTCGATGTTCAGCCAGCCGCTCGACCTGCGCCCGCCGCAGCACCGCGGCGACCGGCCCGGCCCGTTCGGGCACGTGCAGATGCTGATCAGGCTGGGGTACGGGCCGCCGGTCCCGCGCGTCCCCCGGCGCCCGGTGTACGAGGTCCTCGACCGGACGGGGGCGCGGCGTGCCTGAGCGGCGCCGCCCCCGATCCACCGGCCCTCGGCGGCCGCAGACAGGAAGGTGCCCGGACTGCCGGTCGACATCCGGATAGAGAGCGGCAGGCCGATCGACGCGACACGGTCTATAAGGAGGGCGCCTACCGGCTGCGCACCGAGGACGCGGGCGGCGCGCAGGCCCTCGACCTGGCCCCGGCGCAGGGCGGCTTCGCCGAACTGGTCTTCCCGGCGGCGGGCACGTACCCGATCGTGGACCACACGATGCGGCAGGCGGAGGCGGGCGCGCACGGCCTGTTCAAGGTCGGCGCCCCACCGCAGCACTGACCCGCCGCGGGACTGACCCGCCGGAGGACCGACCCGCCGCCGCGAGGACGCGTACGCTTCGGCAGGTGAGCCGGTGAGCCGGTCAGCTGGTCGTCGCCGGGGACTGGTCGGGCGTGATGCGGTCCCAGGCAGCCAGAGGCAGCATGATGACGGCCGCCGGGAACAGGCCGTGCTCCTCGTGGTCGATGTGCCAGTGGAGGCGGTCGAGGGCGTCCAGCACGGCGGGCCAGTCGGGCGCGGCCGGGTCGATCGCGCCGAGGATGCCGTGGATGTCGGCGTGCTCGGCGCACAGCCGCTCCACCTCCTCGGCCAGCGACCCCTCGGCGCGCAGCTCGGCGAACAGCCCGCGCTCCTCGGTGTCGGTGTGCGGGACGAGCCGGGCCATCAGGTCCGCCAGCTGCGCCACGGCGTCACCGTGGCGCAGCTCCCCGATCGCGCGGCGCAGCGCCCCCGCGCACTCCTGGATGTCCCAATGCTCCTGGGACAGGCGGCCGATCAGTGGGAACTCCCGGCAGCCGCAGTAATTGCACATGGTCACGTCCTTACAGGAGGGTCGCTTCTCGACGGCGGCAGCCGGGGCGCGCGCATGCGCGTACCGCTCCTCGGGCCGCCCCTTGCCTCCACCCTTCCCGGCGGGACGACGCGCCGGTCAGGGCCGAAGGTCCCGGATCGCCCCCGACCTCCGTCGGAAAACCACGTGACGGGCGCCCGCGGCGTCGGGGACGATCACGGCCATGGAGTACGGCGAACTGGTCGCGCGGGCGTCGGCGGCGGCGATCGAGGGCTGGGACTTCACCGCCCTGCGCGGCCGGGTCGTGGAGGAGCCGCTGCCCTGGAGCTACGAGCGCCTCCTGCGCGACCGGCTGAACGGCGCGGCCTCGCTGCTGGACCTGGGAACCGGCGGCCGCGAGTTCCTGGCCGGGCTGACGCCGCTGCCGCCGCGCACCGCCGCCACGGAGGGCCACCCGCCCAACCTGCCGATCGCCCGCCGCCGCCTGGAGTCGCTCGGGGTCGAGGTGGCCGCGACCTCGAAGAGGTCAACCGGGCCCTGGGCGCGCCGCCGCCCGCCTACCGCGGCTGGGACCTCGCCCGTGCCGCCGCCGGGCTGGCCGAGGCCGGGCTCACCGTGACGTGGAGCGCGCGGGCGCGGCTGCGGACGCCTCCGGTCAGGTGCTCCACGCCTCGTGGACGGTGGTGATGGCCGAGGAGACGGGCCGGCCGCCGGGCCAGGTGACGGCCGGCCGGCCCGGCACGGGGACGCCGTCCACGGTGATCGAGGCGTGCTCGCAGGGGATGATCTGCATCGACAGCCCGTGGCTGACGCCCAGCAGCGGGAAGTCGGCCATCGAGAACGGCCTGGCGTCCAGCGGCCCGGTGATGCTGACCGCCAGGCCGGCCGCGTCGGCGTGCGTGCCCGTGGCGGGGTCCACGCGCAGGTCCACGGCGGCCCGCTCCACCCGCGCGGCGGGCCAGGACGGCAGCGCCGTGGCCTCGTCGAAGTGCCGGACGAAGTGCTCCTCGATCCACGTCCCGAGCTCCGGGTCGTCGCTCACGACGCGCAGCCCGGCGGGCGTCCACACCACCATCACCGCGCCGGCGCCGTGGGTGGACCAGTCGACCTGCCACAGGGAGGCGTACCCGGTGGGGACGTCGCCGTCGTAGAGGGTGACGTACGGGTTGGCGCCGGCGAGCAGCGGCCGGCGGGTCACGTAGGCGCTCGTCGGCGCGCCCTCACTGGTGCTGAGCATGAGCCGATCATGGACGCTCCCACCCCTCGATGGCCAGCCCGCCGCCGCGTCCGGCCCACTTGAGTAGGGCGGTACTCATGCCCTCCCGCCGCCGCGGGCGCACCCTGCAAGGGACGGAACAGCGGAAAGGAGCATACGGTGCGCAAGGGCGTACATCTTCGACGGATCGGCCGCCGGGGGCTGCTGGCCGTGATCATGGTCGTGTCGGTCGCCGTGCCCCTGTGGTCGGCGGCGGCCCCGGCCTCCGGGGCCGTGGCGGCCCGCGGGCGCACGCTCGCCGAGCCCTGGTCCTACCTGTTCGAGATCCGCAGGCGCTTCCCCGCGCCGGAGAAATGCGTGGACGTCGACAACGGCTACACCTTCGACGGCGCGAACGTGAAGCAGTGGGAGTGCGTGAACGTCCCGCAGCAGCACTGGCAGTTCCAGCGGGTGGCCCCCGGCAGCGAGTGGTTCTTCCTGCGCGCCCAGCACAGCGGCAAGTGCCTGGACGTCGACAACGGCTACACCTTCGACGGCGCCAACGTGAAGCAGTGGGAGTGCGTGAACGTCCCGCAGCAGATGTGGCGCTGGAAGTACGCCTACACCGACGCGTGGTGGAACACCTTCTACTTCCTGGAGAACCAGAAGAGCGGCAAGTGCCTCGACGTCGACCACGGCTGGACGCACAACGGCGCCAACATCCAGCAGTGGACCTGCGACGAGTACGCGGGCCAGCAGTTGTGGTACTTCCGCCAGGTGTGACCGGGCCGGACGGCACCGGCCCGGACCGCTCGGGCCGGCGCCGCCTCACGGCGCGGCCGGGGCGATGTTGTGGTTGACGCGGAACAGCCGGTCCGGGTCGTACCGGGCCTTGAGCGCGGACAGCCGCCGGTGGTCCGCCTCGGACCAGGCCCGCCTGACCCGGTCCGGGGCCGCGTCGTGGTCGAACAGGAAGCCCGGCAGCAGGGCGCCGGTGTCCCAGCGCCGCAGCCGGTCCAGCACCTCGTCGGCGGCCGCGCGCGCCGCCTCGGCCCGTCCGGGCGGGGCCGGCAGCCGCATCCACAGCAGGAAGGCCGCGCCCCGGGTGCCGGCGGCGTGCGGGCGGGCGGGCGGCCGGTCCAGCGCCCCGCCCAGGTGGCGGAGCTGGATGCCGGGGAACGGGCCCTCCGTCCGGGCCGGGTCGATGAACGAGGCCAGCTCCGCGGCGGCGTCGTCGTCCAGCTCGCGCAGCAGCGCGCTGCGCAGGTGCGCCGCGACCGGGTGACGGGGGTCCTGGTAGATCTCGGTGATCCGGCTGTACGGCATGGCCGCGCAGGTGTCCTTCTCCGGGCCGAGCGCGCGCAACGGCCGCACCAGGCGGGCGCCCTGCTCCTCGTCCCCGACGTACACCGTCCGGACCTGCACCATCGAGCGGCCGCGGAACTCCGGCGGCAACTGCGGCGCGTCGGGGAAGCGCACCAGCGTCACGGAGGAGGACATCTCCTCCGGCTGCTCCCTCGCCCAGGCCAGGTAGGAGCGCAGGACGTGGGCGGTGTGCCCGGGATCCTCACCCGGGTAGTACAGCTCGCCGCCGTGGACCGTGCGCAGCGGCAGCAGCTCGATCTCGGCCGCGACGACGACGCCGAAGTTGCCCTTGCCGCCGCGTACCGCCCAGAACAGATCCGGCTCCGCGCCGGGCGAGACGATCCGCAGCCGGCCGTCGGCGGTGACGACGTCGAGCGAGCGGACGCGGTCGGCGGCGAACCCGTACGTGCGGGCGGCCAGCGGGAGCCCGCCGCCGGTCAGGAAGCCCATCACCCCGACCTCGGCCGACGATCCGCACAGCGGCGCGAGCCCGTGGGGGGCCGCGGCGGCGACCACCTCGCCCCAGCGCAGGCCCGCGCCGATCCGCGCGGTTGCGGCGTCCGGATCCACCGACAGCTCGCGCAGTTCGCCGGTGGCGATGAGGACGGCTCCGTCGGCGGGCAGCGATTTGCCGTGCCCGGTGGACTGCACCGCGACCGCACGTCCCGTCCGGGCCGCGTACGTGACGGCGGTGGCCACGTCGCCGGCGTCGGCGGCGACCACGACCACCGCGGGCCGGTGCTCGACCGTCAGCAGCCAGCCGGAGCAGGCGTCCGCGAAGCCGTCGTCGCCCGGCAGGAGCGTGCGGCCCCGGATCAGCGCGGCCAGGGCCGCCACGTCGTGCGTCGGGCCGGTCCGCAGCTCGATGTCGGACATGTTCCACCTCACTCAATAGTTGGACGGACCAACGTTGGTTCGACCAACAATATAGACGATCGTGGGTGGTGCCAACGACTTGTTAGATTGGCTTCGTGAACATCCCGGAGGGGAGGCCGCCGGAGCGGCTGCGCGCGCTGCCGAGCAGGCTGACCAACCACGCGGCGCTGACCGCCAACCGGATCGTGGACCAGGCGTTCGCCCAGGCCCAGGTCCGGCGCTACCACTACGCGCTGCTCGCCGCGCTGGAGGAGTACGGCCCGGCGAGCCAGGCGGCGCTCGGCCGGCGTACCGGAATCGACCGCAGCGACATGGTGGCGACCGTCAACGACCTGGCCGGGCGCGCGCTCGTCGAACGCGCGCCCGACCCGGAGGACCGCCGCCGCAACATCGTGACCATCACGGCGGAGGGCCGCCGCCGGCTGGCCGAGCTCGACCGCCTGCTGGCCCGCGCCCAGGACGAGTTCCTCGCCCCGCTGCCCCCTGCCGACCGCGAGCGCCTGGTCGACCTGCTCACCCGTCTCGCCGACCATCACGGCGCGCCGAGCGGAAGAAGGCCACCGGAACCAGGGTGACCAGGCACAGTCCGAAGGCCCACCAGAAGGCGGTGCCGTAGGCGTGCGCCGGGCCGCCGCCCTGGCGCAGCCCGGTGTCCAGGACGGTCGTGAGGACGGCGGTGCCCAGCGAGCCGCCGAGCCGGTTGACGACGTTCAGCGCGCCGGCGGCGCCCGGCGTCTGCCGCCTGTCGACCGAGGCGTACGCCGCGGCCATGGTGGGCGCGGAGACGCCGCCGATGCCCAGGCCGTACAGGACCAGGCAGATGGTCAGCAGCCAGGTGTCCGGACGGGCGGGGGCCTGGGTGAAGGCGAGCAGCCCGGCCAGCGAGAGCACGAGCCCGCCGGTCACGACGGCGCGCGGTCCGTGGCGGTCGGCCAGCCGCCCGGCGGCGAACGAGCCGACGGCGGCCCCGAGCGCCTGCGGGGTGAGCAGGAGGCCCGTCGAGAGCGTGTCGGCGTGCCGGTCGTGCTGGAAGAACAGCGGCAGCAGGATCATGGAGCTGTAGAGCGAGGCCCCGAGCAGGAACAGCGCCACGCAGGCCGCGGTGAACCCGCCCCTGGCGAACAGGCGTACGTCGATCAGCGGCTGGCGGCGGGTGCGCAGCGCGTGCACCAGGTAGCCGGCGACCAGCGCCAGCCCCGCGCCGACCAGCACGGACGGCGTCCACGCCTCCTGGCCCCCGCCCGCCGTCGTCAGCCCGTAGACCACCGCCGCCAGGCCGGGGGAGAGCAGTGCCAGGCCCAGGAGGTCGAGCCTGGGCGCGGGCCCGTCCTCGTCGTTCTCGTCCCGGGCCAGGACGCGGGCGGCCGCCGGCAGGACGAGCAGGCAGACGGGCAGGTTGAGGTAGAAGATCCAGCGCCAGTCGAGCTGCTGGACGACCAGCCCGCCCACGATCGGCCCGAGCACCGGGGCGAACATGACGGGGATCGTCAGCACGCTCATGGCCCGGCCGATCCGGGACGGCCCGGCCGCCTGGGCCAGGATCGTCTGGCCGACGGGGTTCATCAGCCCGCCGCCCACGGCCTGCACGAGCCGGAACGCGATGAGGGCCGGCAGCGACCAGGCCAGGCCGCACAGGGCCGAACCGGCGGTGAAGACCGCCACGGCGGCCATCCACGTGCGCCTGGCCCCGAACCGCCGGCTCAGCCAGCCCGACAGGGGCATGACCACCGCGATCGCGAGCAGGTAGCCGGCCGCCACCCACTGCACGTCGGTCAGCGACGTGCGGAAGTGCGCCGCCATCGCGCCGGCCGCGATGCCCACGGCGGTGGCGTCGATGGTGGCCAGGATCGGGGCCGCGATCAGGACGATCCCCATGCGCAGCAGATGCGGATCGAGCCGGTCGCGCGCGGCCCCGGCGGCGGAGGTGCTGGTCATCGAACACCCTTAGGATCGATTGACTAGGACGACTCCAAACACTAGGTCCGACCTAATCGTTAGGTCAAACCTAATGGCTGTATGGAAGGCAGAGCGCGTGACCGAACGATCCAAGGGCCTGCGGGAGCGCCAGAAACACCAGACCCGGCAGCTCATCTCCGACGTCGCGACCGGCCTGTTCCTGGAACGCGGCTACGACGACGTCACCATCGCCGACGTCGCCGCCGCCGCCGGCGTGGCCAAGATGACCGTCACCAACCACTTCCCGCTGAAGGAGGACCTCATCCTCGACCGGCACGAGGAGGTGGTCGGCGGCCTGGCCAGGGCCGTGTCCGGGCGGCAGCCCGGCGAGTCGGCCCTGGAGGCCGCCCAGCGCGACTACGACGAACGGCTGCGCCGCCGCGACGGCGCGATCCCCGACGCGGGCGCCGACTGGCAGCGGATGGTGCGCGACACGCCGGTGCTGCGAGCCCGCCTGCGCCAGCTGCACGACCAGGCCGAGGCCAAACTCGCCGACCTCCTGGCCGAGGAGACCGGCGACAGCGGCGTCACGCCCCGCCTGGTGGCCGCCGCGCTGGCCGGGGTGGAGCGGCTGCTGTTCGACGAGGCCCAGCGCCGGGTCCTGGCGGGGGAGGAGTCCGAGCAGATCTTCGCGGCCCTCGCCCGCACCGCCCGGCAGGCGTACGACCTGCTGCGCCCCGCCATTGGCGACTACGCCCGCCGCGCCCCGGTCAGCGGTTGAGATAGGCCAGGACGGCCAGCACCCGGCGGTTGTCGTCCTCGGACTCGGGCAGCCGGAGCTTGCCGAAGATGCTGGAGATGTGCTTGTTGACCGCGCTGGCGGAGATCACGAGCTGGTGCGCGATCGCCGTGTTGGACCGCCCGGCGGCGATCAGGCTCAGCACCTCCCGCTCGCGCGGGCTCAGCTCGCCGGTGCGGCCACGCGCGTCGCCGCGGGTCAGCAGCTTGGCGATGACCTGCGCGTCCATCGCCGTGCCGCCCCGGCTCACCGAGGTGACCGCGTCGATGAACTGCCCGGTGTTGGCCACCCTGTCCTTCAGCAGGTAGCCGACCGCCCCCGCGCCGTCGGCCAGCAGCTCGCGGGCGTAGAGCTGCTCCACGTACTGCGACAGCACCAGCACCGGGAAGCCGGGCCGGTCGCGGCGCGCCTGGATCGCGGCCTGCAGCCCCTCGTCGGTGAACGACGGCGGCAGCCGCACGTCGACGACCGCCACGTCCGGCCGCTCCTCGGCCAGCGCCTTGCGCAGCGACGGCCCGTTGTCGACGGCGGCCACGACCGTGAAGCCGTGCTCGGTCAGCATGCGGACCAGCGCGTCCCGGATGAGGAACAGGTCCTCGGCGACGACTACTCGGACCTGATCGCGCACGGCACCTCCAGACGCACCCGGGTGGGCCCGCCGGGCGGGCTGTCGACGGCGATCGTCCCGTCGAAGACGGCCAGCCGGCTCTGGATGCCGCGCAGCCCGGTGCCGTCGGCCGGATCGACGCCGCCGCCGCCGTCGTCCACGACGTCGCAGCTCAGGATCCCGTGCCGGTGGGCGAGCGTGATCTGGACCGTCGCCGCCCCGGCGTGCTTGCTGGTGTTGGCGAGCAGCTCGTTGACGGCGAAGTAGACGGCCGACTCCACCGGCGGCGCGGGCCGTCCGGCCAGGTCGGTGGTGACCTCGACGTCGAGCAGGCAGTCCAGGGCCAGGGCCCGGATCGCGTCGGCCAGGCCGCGGTCGGCCAGGACCGGCGGATGCACGCCGCGTACCAGGTCGCGCAGCTCGTCCAGGGCCTTGGAGGAGGACTCGCGGGCCGTGGCCAGCAGGGCGCGGGCCGCCTCCGGGTCCTCGTCGAACAGCCGCTCGGCGTGGCCCAGCCCCATGCCCAGGGCGACCAGCCGGGCCTGCGCGCCGTCGTGCAGGTCGCGCTCGATCCTGCGCAGCTCGGCGGCCTGGGTGTCGACGCTGTCGGCGCGCGTCTCCACCAGCGTCTCGACCCGCTGCTCCAGCGCGGCCCTGCGCGACGGGCCGAGCAACGCGCCGGCCCACCGGGCGCGCAGGCGCAGCAGCGGGGGGCCGATGTACAGGCCGAGCGCGATCAGCGCCAGCCCGACCGGGATCGCCGCCAGCGCGGCGGCCGTCGAGGTGACGTGGATGACGCCGTAGGCGTTCGCGCCGCCGGCCCGCAGGTTGGCCCGCCACACGAATGGCTGCACCGCCACGCCGTACAGGCCGTAGAGCGGCATGCCGAGCGCCAGCGCGGACGCCCACGTGCCCATGAGCGGGTCGAGGACGCCCCAGAGCACGTCCCGCCAGGTCGCCGGGTCCCTCAGCAGCGCGGACGCGTCCGTCCCGGGCCCGTAGGGACGCTCGACGCGCACGCCGAGCCGGCCCGCCAGCCGCCGGGCCGCGTCGGCGACCGTGCGCAGCAGCGACACCGCCTGCCGGAACGCCCCCCGGCCCACGCCGGCCACCGCCGGCACCGCGCTGAGCACGACCAGGACGGCCGCGAGCACGCCGGCCACCGACAGCCCGATCATGGCCAGCGCCCGCACCGGCGTCGTGAGTCTCGCCTTCACCCCTCGTCTCCCCGTCATCCGGGTCCTCCCGTTCCGCGCCCGTGGCATCATCGCACCTTCCTCCGGAAATCCCATGGTCAGCCCCGGTACGCGGCCCGCCGGAGCACGGCGAGCCCGGTCAGCCCCGCCAGGGCGGCGGCGCACAGCCCGGCGAACAGGTCGCCGACCAGGCCGTACAGCGTCCAGACGCCGCGGGTCGGGACGGAGACGACCATGCTCTGCTGCGCCGTGCCGAAGTAGTTCGCCCTGGCCAGAGGGGTGCCGTAGGCGTCGACGGTGATCGCCAGGCCGTTACTGGCCGGCCGGACGAGGCTGTAGCCGTTCTCCACCGCCCGGAACACCGCGTTCGCCGCGTGCGTGCGCTCGATGCCCTTCCAGTCGTTGGCCGGCACGAACATCACGTCGGCGCGGGTGCGCAGCGTGGCGGGGAAGTCGGCGTCGAAGCAGACGACGTGGGCCAGCCGCCCGTACGGCGTGCCGGTCACCGGCACGACCCCGTCGCCCGGCCGCAGGCTCTCCATGCCGGGCACCGGATGCGCCTTGTCGAAGACCGACGCCACCCGCCCCTCGGGGGTCACCAGCACGGCCAGGTCGCGGGAGCGCGGCTCCCCGTCGAGGACGACGGCCACCCCCATGTCGAGATAGACGCCCTTCTCCCTGGCCAGGTCCTGGGCCCTGCGCAGGAAGCCGGGGTAGTCCTCGCCGAGCACGACCGCGGCGGTCTCGGCCCAGGCCACGACCCGGGCGCCGCCGTCGGCCTCGATCCGGGTGCGGGCGAACAGGTCGTCGTCGATCACCGCGAACGCCCTGCGCAGCGTCGGCTTCTGCGCGGGCAGGACCCGCGGGGTGTGGACGTCGTCGATCTCCCGCATGCGCTGCTCGGCGGCCAGGGAGGCGCTGATCCCGGCGACGCGTACCAGCTCCGGCGCGGCCGGCGCGGTCGCCAGCCGCAGGCCGCCGCCGAGCAGCGCCGAGACCAGCACCGCGACGTACGTCAGCGTGACGGCCCGGATCGACGGCCAGGCCATCCGGCGTTCCAGCGCGAGGTTGACGACCGGCGCGGCCCAGGCCATCAGGAAGCTGATCCCGTAGACGCCGGTGACGGACGCCGTCTGGAGCAGCGGCAGGTTCGCCGACTGCGTCGCGGCCAGCGGCCCGAAGATCGTGCCCAGCGGGGTGAGCGTGGCGATCAGGAACTCGGCCGTCACCCGGGCGGCCGGGAAGACCAGCGTGCCGGTGAGCGGGCCGAGCCGCCGGACGAGCAGCCGGTCGGCCAGCAGCGGCAGGCTCAGGACCAGGCCGAGCAGCAGGCAGCCGAGCAGGATCGGCAGGACGGTGAGCCGGCCCGCCGCCGCGACGAAGACCACCGTCGTCGCGGCGGCCGACAGGCCGACGGCCGCGAGCCCGGCCGGCACGCCCGAGCTGCGGGTGAAGCGCATGAGGCCGACGGAGAACAGCCATCCGGCCAGCGGGATCGACCATTCGCTGTTCGTGCCGAACAGCCCGAGCACGATCCCCGCCGCCAGCCAGGCGTGTCTTCGCCGGCCGCAGGCCAGGTGGGGGATTGCCGTGGTTGCGGTGTTTGCCATGCTCAGCAGCCTCGCCGATCGCGCGGCGGCCGCCATTGCGGCTGACTCTCGACTCCCCCTGTAGTTATCTCCACCCCCGGGACGTCATCTCCCGGGACGTCATCTCCCGGGACGTCATCCCCCGGGACGGGCCAGACCCGCGGCGACCACGTCGATGAGCAGGTCGATGATCCTGGGGTGCAGGGCCGGGTCGCCGAGCCGCTCGGCGAACATCGGCACCAGCAGCACGCACTGCAGCACGCCGATGATGACGGCGGGGTCGGCGTCGACCAGCTCGCCCGCGGCCCGGCGGGCGGTGACGTACTCGGTGAGGGCGGCGGCCGGGCTGCCGGACATCGCGGCGACCCGTTCGGGGTCGAGCTTGCGGGCCACCGCCTGCATCTCCTCCGGATGGGTCATCAGCCGGCGCCACAGGGGATTGACCGACAACTCCTCGACGGTGGCGTGCAGGAACCGGCGGAGCGCCTCGCGCGGGTCATCGGAGCTCATCAGCGCGCCGTCGATGACCCGCCGCCGCACCTCGCCGGTCTGGCGCAGCATCAGCTCCAGGTACAGCGCCTCCTTGGAGTCGAAGAAGACGTAGAAGCTGCTCTTGGCCACCCCCGTGGGGGCCATCAGCTCCTCCAGGGAGGTCTTGCGCAGGCCCTGGCCGGTGAACAGCTTCTCGCCGTTCGCCAGCAACAGGGCGGTGATGCGGGCCTTCTCCTCTGCGGTGAACGCGGGCGGCATCGGGGACAACCTTCCTGCACGACCTGACCTGCCGATCAGATGTTTTCACGAACCCGTGACGGCGGCGCGGCGCCGGCCCTCCTCAGTGATAGAAAACGATCATGAATCGAACATTCCTGCGGCCCGACGACGTGCGCGACCTGGTCGCCGAGCAGTTCGGCGCCGACCGGCGGCCCGCCGCGCTCGACCGGCTGACCGGCGGCAGCAAGAAGGGCGTCTACCAGCTCCGGCTGGACGACGCCACCAGCGTGATCCTCTACGTCTGGGCGGCCGGCGAGAACTACTGGCCGGCGTCCCCCGCGAGCGAGGACGACCCCTTCGCCGACGCGTCGGGGGCGGACCTGTTCGCCGCCGCCCACGCGGCCCTGACCGCGGCGGACGTGCGGGTCCCCCGGCTGCTGGCGCTCGACCCCGGCGGCCGCCACTTCGGCGCGGCCATCGCCCTGGTCGAGGACGCGGGCGCCACCACGCTGGAGGCCCTGATGGAAGGCGATCCGGCCGCCGCCGCCCGGCCGCTGGCCGCGCTCGGCGAGGCCCTGCGCCGCATGCACGCCAGCCCCGGCCCGTCCTACGGCAAGCTCGCCCACCTGGCCGACGGCCGGGCCCGGCCCTCCCGGCCCGCCGAGGACGTCGTCCTGAACCGCGCGCTCGCCCAGCTCGCCGCCGTCGCCGCCCGCGACGCCAGGATGGGCGAGGCGCACGACCGGATCGCCGCCCACGTACGCCGCCTGCGCGAGGCGGTCGCCCCCCGCGAACGGTACGTGCTCGTGCACGGCGAGCTCGGGCCGGACCACGTGCTCGTCACGCCCGCGGGCGAACCCGTCCTGATCGACTTCGAGGGCCTGACCTACTTCGACGCCGAGTGGGAGCACGCCTGGCTGCGCATGCGCTTCGAGGACGCCTACCCCGCGCTGCGCCCGATCGCCCTCGACCCCCACCGGCTGGAGCTCTACCGGTACGCCCAGGTGCTCTCGCTGATCGAGGGCCCGCTGCGCATCGCCGGGACCGACTTCCCCGGCCGGCGCTGGATGCTGGAGCTGGCCGAGTGGAACATCGCCAAGGCCCTCGCCGTCCTGTGACGGCGGCCCGTCCGGTCAGCCCTCGCGGGGGAGCGGGGGGAGCGGGGGCAGCGGGGGCAGCGGGAGCGGCAGCCCGGGAAGGCCGTCGATGCTGGTCGCCACGTGCTCCTTCTTGTGGAAGTAGGCGTCGAGCGACTCGTCGTCCTCGCGGGCGAAGCGGGAGCCGTGCAGCGGGCGGTCGGCGTCGTAGGTCATGAACGGGACGGCGTACCCGCAGGTGTCGCGGATCAGCCGCGCGGTCACGACGATGATCGCGCGCAGGCCGTGCGGGGCCGGGTCGATGTCCGGGAAGTGCCGCAGCAGCCCGGCCCAGCGGGGGTCGTCGCGGAAGACGGGCTCGCCGTGGCCGTGCACGCGCACGATCTTCGGCGGGCCGTCGAAGGCGCACCACATCAGCGTGACGCGGCCGTTCTCGCGCAGGTGGGCGATGGTCTCGGCATTGCTGCCGGCGAAGTCGAGGTAGGCCACGGTGTGGTCGTCCAGGACGGCGAACGAGCCCTTCAGGCCCTTGGGCGAGAGGTTGACCGTGCCGTCGCCGGCCAGGGGGGCGGTCGCCGTGAAGAAGATGGGTTGTGACTCGATGAACGTGCGCAACCGGCCGTCGATCCGGTCGTAGGTCTTTCCCATGATCCGGATTATCCTCTTTCGCCGTTTCGTGTGGGGGCGAGGGCGTCGTTCCCGCGGGTGGCAGAATGCCGGGCATGATCGCGAACGAGAGCCCGGAACCGCGTCCCCTGCTCCGGCGTCCCGCCGAGGGCGAGCTCATCGACGTCGCCGGGGTCCGGCACTTCTTCCGGCTGACCGGGGAGCACACCGGGGACCGGTTCGCGTTCGAGGAGTTCACGCTGGACCCGGGCGTCGTCGGGGCGCGCCCGCACGTCCACCAGGGCCACGACGAGTACTTCTACGTCCTCGACGGCGAGCTGACCCTGCACGACGGCGACGGCGAGGTGACGGCCGGGCCGGGCCACCTGCTGGCGGCGACGCGCGGCACCCCGCACGGGTTCAGGAACGCCGGCGACGGCGTCGTGCGCGCACTGTGCCTCTACACGCCCGCGGGCTACGAGGGGTACTTCCGCGAGGTGCACGCGGCCGTCGCCGCGGGCGCGCAGGTCACCGACGAACTGCTGGCCGAGTTCCGCTCCCGCTACCGCACCGCCTCGCTCTGACCCGCGGCTCTCACCCGCCGCTCTGTCCCGCCGCCTGATCTGTCGCGCCCACTCTCAGGAGGCGGTGGCGCGGGTGCGCAACCGGCGCAGCATCCTGGCGTCGGCGAAGCCCACCTCGCGCGCGGCGACCTCGGCGGTCGCGCCGCGGCCGAGCAGGTGTTCGGCCCGCTCCAGCCGCAGGGCGGTCTGGTAGGCCAGCGGGGTGAGCCCGGTGGCCCGCCGGAACAGCCGGGTCACCGTGCGCTCGCTGCATCCCGCGGCCCCGGCCAGCAGGCTCAGCGGCAGCCGTTCGGTGAACCGGGTCTCGATCAGGTCCTGGATGCGGTGGACCGTCTCGTCCACGTGCGAACGCCGTCGCAGCAGCGGGCTGACCTGCTCGGCCGTGCCGTCGCGGTGGGCGTGCACGAGCATCGCGCGGGCCACCTGCCCCGCCGCGTACGGCCCGTGCCGGGTGGTCACCAGGTGCAGCGCCACGTCGATGCCGCCGGCCACGCCCGCCGAGGTGACGATCCGGTCGTCCTCGACGTACAGCGCGTCCCTGGCGACGCTCGCCCGCGGGTAGAGGCGGGCCAGCTCGTCCTGGACGGTGTGGTGGGTGGTGCACCGGCGGCCGTCGAGCAGCCCGGCCCGGCCCAGCGCGTCG
>NZ_JBFAOM010000036.1:0-97119 GCF_040675235.1 Nonomuraea sp. NPDC049637 | reverse complement strand
CCCCGCTCGGAGGCGTTCATCTCGTCTTGCGTTCTTTCGTTGTGTCTTAATTCTTTCAGCCGTTCAAGTCTCTGTCAAATTGACCGGACTTGCTCAACCTGCTGGAATTAAGTCGCGCCCCGCTTCCGGGACAACCCCTCTAACTTACCAGCCTGTCGCTCGGTTAGCGAACCGATCTTCAAACCCGCGAGCCAGAAGGGATTGCCGTCGATACGCGTCGCAACGCACCAAAGTCACCGGAGTGAAGGGAGTGGGTTGCGCCGCACCTCGTCGGCTCCTAAAGATTAGCAGCGCTCCCGACCACTCGGGACGCGTTCGGCAGCTCTCCCGGCCACAGAACGATCACGGCCGAACATAGACTCCCCCCGTGAGCAGCAACACGCCGCCAGTGGCGAAGAAGGTACCGACTGAGCGCATCCATCACGGCGACACGTTCATCGACGAGTACGCCTGGCTAAGCAACAAGGACGACCCGGACACAACGGCGTACCTGGAGGCAGAGAACGACTTTCTCAAAGAGCACACCGCGCATCTCGCCGAGCTCCAGGAACAGGTCTTCCAGGAGATCAAGGGGCGCACTCAGGAGACCGACCTGTCGGTGCCGAGCCGTAAGGGGGCGTGGTGGTACTTCTCGCGTACCGAGGAGGGCAAGCAGTACGCGGTGTCCTGCCGGGTGCCGGCCGACAGTGACGCGCCGCCGCAGATCACCCCGGGCGAGCGCCTTGAGCGCGAGCAGGTCGTGCTCGACGGCAACGAGCTCGCCGGCGACAGCGCGTTCTTCTCCGTCGGCACCAGCGCCGTCGCGCCCGACGGGACGATGCTGGCCTACTCGACCGACTACAAGGGCGACGAGCGTTTCACGCTGAGGTTCAGGAACCTCGAGACGGGCGAGGTGCTGCCCGACGAGATCAAGGACATCTTCTACGGCGGCGCCTGGTCGGCCGACGGCTCGGCGTTCTTCTACACGCGGGTGGACGACGCCTGGCGTCCCTACCAGGTCTACCGGCACACCCTCGGGACGGAAGAGGACGTCCTGGTCTACGAGGAGACCGACGAGCGCTACTGGGTGGGCATCGGGCTGACCCGCAGCGAGCGGTACCTCGTACTGGGCGCGGGCAGCAAGATCACCAGCGAGGTGCGCATCCTCGACGCCGCCGACCCCACCGGCGAGTTCCAGGTCGTCCGGCCCAGGAAGACCGGTGTGGAGTACGGCGTCGAGCACGCGGGCGACTTCTTCTACGTCCTGCACAACGAGAACGCCGAGAACTTCGAGCTGGCCACGGCCCCCATCGACGAGCCCGGCTCCTGGACCCCGCTGATCGGGCACCGCGAGGACACCAGGCTGCTGGAGATCGACGCCTTCTCCGACCACGCCGTCGTGCACTTCCGTCGTGACGGCCTGACCGGCCTGCGGGTGCTGCCCTACGGCGCCGCGGGCGCGGGCTGGCGGGAGCGGATCGAGGCCGCCGAGCGGAACGCGTACGAGATCGACTTCCCCGAGCCCCTGTACGACGTCGGCCCGGCGGGCAACCCCGAGTTCACGACGACGCGGCTCAGGCTGGCGTACACGAGCATGGTGACGCCGCCGAGCGTCTACGACTACGAGCTGGACTCGCACGAGCTGATCCTGCTCAAGCAGCGTCCGGTGCTGGGCGGCTACGACGCGGGCGACTACGAGCAGTTCCGGGAGTGGGCGACGGCCGAGGACGGCACGCGCGTGCCGATCTCGATCGTCAAGCGCAAGGACACCACGACGCCTGCTCCGACCCTGCTCTACGGCTACGGCAGCTACGAGACCTCGATCGACCCCGGGTTCTCGGTTCCCCGGCTGTCGCTGCTCGACCGCGGGTTCGTCTTCGCCGTCGCGCACGTCAGGGGCGGCGGCGAGATGGGCCGTCGCTGGTACGAGGACGGCAAGCTGACCAGGAAGCGGAACACGTTCACCGACTTCGTGGCGGCGGCCCGGCATCTCAAGGCGAGCGGTTGGAGCGGGCGGATCGTCGCGCGCGGCGGCTCGGCGGGCGGGCTGCTGATGGGGGCGGTGACGAACCTGGCTCCCGAGGAGTTCGCGGGGGTGGTGGCCGAGGTGCCGTTCGTGGACGCGCTCAACACGATCCTCGACCCGTCGTTGCCGCTGACGGTGATCGAATGGGACGAGTGGGGCGACCCGCTGCACAACCCGGACGTCTACGCGTACATGAAGAGCTATTCGCCGTACGAGAACGTGGACGGCAGGGTGTACCCGCCGATTCTGGCGATCACCAGCCTGAACGACACGCGGGTGCTGTACCACGAGCCGGCCAAGTGGATCGCGCGGCTGCGGGCGACCGCGTCCGGCGGGCCGTTCCTGCTCAAGACGGAGATGGGCGCGGGCCACGGCGGGCGCAGCGGCCGGTACGACGCCTGGCGCGAGGAGGCGTTCGCGCTGTCCTGGATCATCGAGAGGGGGACGGCGTGAGCTTCGTGGCCGATGAGCGGCGGTACGAGCGTCAGCCGTACAACCGCAGCGGGCGCAGCGGGCTGAAGTTGCCGGCGGTGTCGCTGGGGTTGTGGCACAACTTCGGCGACGACCGGCCGATCGAGAACTCGCGGGCGGTGCTGCGGCGCGCGTTCGACCTCGGGGTGACGCATTTCGACCTGGCCAACAACTACGGCGTGCCGTACGGGTCGGCGGAGCGGAACTTCGGGCGGATCCTGCGGGAGGACTTCGCGGCGTACCGGGACGAGCTGGTCATCTCGACCAAGGCCGGGTACGACATGTGGCCGGGGCCGTACGGGGAGTGGGGGTCGCGCAAGTACGTGCTGGCCAGCCTCGACCAGTCGCTCGCCCGCATGGGCCTGGAGTACGTGGACGTGTTCTACAGCCACCGTCCGGACCCGGAGACGCCGCTGGAGGAGACCATGGGGGCGCTGGACCGGGCGGTGCGCTCGGGCAAGGCGCTGTACGCGGGCGTCTCCAACTACTCGGCCGAGCAGACCGCGCAGGCCGCGCGGATCATGCGCGAGCTGGGCACGCCGCTGCTCATCCACCAGCCGTCGTACTCGATGATCAACCGGTGGATCGAGGACGACGGGCTGCTCGACGTGCTGGAGGAGGCGGGCATGGGCTGCATCGTGTACTCGCCGCTGGCGCAGGGGCTGCTCACCGACCGCTACCTGGAGGGCGTGCCCGAGGGCTCGCGGGCGGCGACGAGCCGGTTCCTGAGCGCCGAGCAGATCGACCGGGACCTGGCGCGCGACCTCAACGAGATCGCCAGGGGCCGGGGTCAGACGCTGGCCCAGATGGCGCTGTCGTGGACGCTGCGCGACCCGCGGGTGACGAGCGTGCTGATCGGGGCGAGCAGTGTCCGGCAGCTGGAGGACAACGTGGCGTGCGTGGACGGCCCGGTGTTCACCGAGAGCGAGCTGGCGGCGATCGACAAGATCACCGAGCCGGTCACGTCGGCCCGCTGACTCACCCGCGGCGCACGGGGTCCTGTTCCGCCCGAGTGCGGTTCACAGGGCCTCGTGCCGCTGGAGGTAGGTGAAGGCGGCCCAGCCCGGCAGCACCGGCAGCCAGAACGTGAGCAGCCGGTGCAGCAGCACGGCCGAGGCGGCCAGGTCCCATTCGAGGCCGGCCGCGACCAGGCCGAGGGTGAGCGCGTACTCGACGGCGCCGAGGCCGCCCGGCGTGGGGGCGGCCGAGCCGATGGCGTTGGCCGTGAGGTAGACGACGGCGACGGCGGTGAAGCTCAGCTGGCCGCCGAACGCCGCGACGCAGGCGTCGAGGCAGGCCACGAACGCGATCGTGATCATGAGCGTGCCGAAGGCGGCCTCGATCATCTTGGCCGGCGACTGGAGCACGTCGAGCAGGCGGGGCAGCACGTTCGAGAACAGCCTGCGCATGCGCACGGTCACCATCCTGCGCAGCGGCGGCACGCCGAGCACCACCGCGACCAGCAGCGCGATGGCGAGCATCGCCACGACCAGGCCGCGCGAGGGGGTGAAGGAGGTGGCGGCGTCGGAGCCGGTGATGTAGGCGAACAGCAGCAGCAGGGCGATGTGGAAGACCAGCATGATGAGCTGCGAGGCGCCCACGCTGGCCACCGCGAGCGCCGGCGCGATGCCGCGCTTCTGCAGGTAGCGGGTGTTGATCGCGACGCCGCCGACCGCGGCGGGCGCGACCAGCTTGACGAACGACGACGCGAACTGCACCAGGACGGTACGCCACAACGGCAGGCGTTCCGGGACGAACCCGCGCAGCATGAGGGCGGCGGCGACGAAGCTGGTGAACGAGGCGATCAGCGCCAGGCCGGACCACCCCCAGTTGGCCGTGGTCACCACCTTGTAGAGGTCGACCTTGCTGAGCTGGGACAGCACGACGTAGGCGGCGACCGTGCTGGCGATGATCGTGATCAGGGTGCGCGGGCGGAAGCGCTCCAGGCGTACCTCTTCGACCTTGCCCTGGGGCTTGAGGGCGACGATGTGGTCGCGCAGGCCCGTCAGCACGTTCTTGGCCTTGGACAGGGCCGAGCGGGTCTCCCTGGTCAGGGCGATGCGCTGGAGCAGCGGCATGGCGGCGGCGAGGGCGTCGGGGCCCATCACGGCGGCGGCGGCCCGGACCGAGCGCTCGGCGCCGACGCGCAGTGCCAGGTAGGTGAGGAGCTGGGCGATGTCGAGCCGGAGCAGCAGGTCGCCGGCGGCGATCTCGCCGCTGCGGGCGTCGGTCAGCACGACCCGGCCGGCGCGGTCGAGGTGGATGCTGTCGCCGGTGAGCCGCCGGTGTGCCAGCCGCTGGATCTGCAGCAGCTCGACCTGCTCCCAGATCTGGGCGAGCAGGGCGTCGTCGATCTCGGCGTCGGGCACCTCGTCGAGCGGGCGGGTCTCGATGTGCTCGTAGGCGAGCAGGGCGGCCTCGGTGCCGATCTCGCTGGTGCCGAGCAGGCGCGGCGTGCTGGCGCCGGCGGCCTGGGCCGCGTAGGCCATCAGGGCCTCGCGTTCCAGCTCGGCCCGGAGCGAGCGGATGGCCCGGCGCCTGGTCTCGGAGTTGAGCCTGATGCGCCGCCACAGCCGGTACGGCAGCCCGGCCACCTGGCGGTCGCGGTCGAGGACGGTGACGTCGAGGCTGGTGCCGTCCTTGAGGCCGATGGCGTAGCGGCGGCTGCCCTGGTGGTCGTCCTCGATGCGGCGGGCGGAGACGGGCGAGAAGGACAGCTTGCGCAGCGCGGCGACCACGGCGCTGCCGGGCGGGCGGGTGTTGGGGCTGCCGACGCCGTAGAGGGTGGCGTAGCCGATGGCCATGCCGACCAGGACGGTCACGATGGCGCTGGGCAGGGTGATCTGCCTGCCGGAGAAGTAGGTGAGGATGTAGAGGGCGATCGAGGTCCACATGAGCATGCGCCACGTGGGGCGGCGCGCGATGCGCACCGCGGTGGTGTAGGCGATCACCGAGGTGAGCAGCGTGTTCAGCGGCTCGATCGCGCGGTCGCCGGTGAGCAGGATGCGCAGGTCGGTCAGGCTGCTGGCCTCGATCCACTGGCCGAGCAGGAACGACCCGGCCATGCCGATGATGGCCGCGATCAGCCCTTCGGCGACGCGCAGGCCGTCGCGGTGGAAGACCCGCTCGACGGCGAACGCGGCGGGCACGATGAGCACGGCCGCGCTGCCGATGAAGGCCGCGACCCGGCTGAGCAGCGGGACCATCTCGGCGCCGACCTTGACGTCCTGCTCCAGGCCGTTGAGCGTCTGCTTGGCGACGAGGGCGAGCAGGATCACCGCCGCGAGCACCGCCAGCGTCGCGAAGAAGCGCAGCAGGTCGGACGGCCGCCGCAGCCGCTGGGGAAGGAGCGGCTCGACTACGTAGACGCCGCCGTCGGCGCGTGGCTCGGACACGGCTGGATCCCCCTCCGTGAGGTCCTCCGTGTCATCGTCTCGTTCCCTGATTTCGGCCACCGACAGTGATTCTGCACCTTCCCGGCCGGACCGTACGATCTCTGTTGTCCAGTGTCCTCGTTCGCCGCTCCGGCGCGCGCACCGGGTGAGGACCCGACCGGCGTCGGCCTGCCCGCGTGTCTGGCATGTTCACTCCCGCGGTGCCGGTGCCGGCCCTCGTCGCCCCCGACGCCCGGCGCCCACGGGGAAAACCGCGCGGCCGGGCGGCCCGGTCACGACGCGTCGGCCGAGTACACCGCGGCCAGGCTGCGCGAGGCAGGGTACACGGTGGAACTCCCACCGTTCACCTTTGACTTCTTTCACGAGGTCGGCTCGGCGGTGTCGCGGGGACGGCGGGCGCGGGCCTCTCGACGTAGGCTGTGCGCATGTCGGGTGATTTGAGGGTTTTGGGGGCATGTCCGCTTGACTGCCCCGACACCTGCTCCTGGATCGTGACCGTACGGGACGGGCAGGCCGTCAAGATGCGCGGCAACCCCGACCACCCCTACACCCGCGGCGCGTTGTGCGTGAAGGTCAACCGGTACCTGGAGCACACGCAGGCGCAGGACCGCATCCTGTACCCGATGCGGCGCACCGGGCCGAAGGGGTCGGGCCAGTTCGAGCGCATCACCTGGGACGAGGCGCTCGACGAGATCTCGACCCGCCTGCGCGCCATCGTGGACGAGCACGGCGGCGAGGCGATCTGGCCGTACCTGGGCACCGGGTCGCTGGGTTACCTCCAAGGCTGCGAGGGCGTGGCGGGCCGCCGGTTCTGGAACGTGCTGGGGGCGTCCAAGCACTGGCTGAACATCTGCTCGGCGGCCGGCAGCAGCGGGCTGATGAAGGCCAACGGCACCGCGGGCGGCATGGACCCGGAGAACTTCGCCCAGGCCAGGCTGATCCTGCTCTGGGGCACGAACACGCTGACCAGCGGCCACCACCTGTGGAAGTTCATCCAGGACGCCCGCGCGGACGGCGCGCACGTGGTCGCCATCGACCCCATCCGCACCAGGACCGCCGACCAGGCCGACCAGCACCTGGCGATCAGGCCGGGCACGGACGCCGCGCTCGCGCTCGGGCTGCTCAACGTCGTGCTCGCGGAGAACGCCCAGGACGAGGAGTTCCTGGCCGAGCACACCGAGGGCTGGGAGGACTTCCGCAAGGAGATCCTGGAGTACCCGGTGGAGCGGGTGGCGGAGATCACCGGCATCCCGGCCGAGGACGTCCACAGCCTGGGGATGCGCCTGGCCCACACCCGGCCGACCGCGATCCGCGCCACCATGGGCATCCAGCGGCACGCCGGCGGCGGCACCGCGATGCGCACGATCGCCGCGATCCCCGGCGTGACCGGCGACTGGCGGCATCCGGGCGGCGGCGTGGCGTACTCGACGAGCGGTCACGTGCGCGTGACCGTCGACACCCGCGACGACCTGCTGGCCAAGCCGGTGCGCACGCTGGTCATGACCAAGCTCGGCTCCCAGCTCGACGACGTCAAATGTCTGTGGGTGTACGCCGCCAACCCGCTCGGCTCGACCCCCGACGCCAACGCGATCAGGCGGCAGCTCGCCCGCGAGGACCTGTTCACGGTCGTCATGGAGCAGTTCCCGACCGACACTGTGGACTACGCCGACATCGTGCTGCCCGCGACCATGCAGACCGAGCACATGGACCTGCACGCCGGTTACGGCCACATGTACCTGCTGTGGAACGAGCCCGCCGTGCCGCCGCCCGGGGAGTGCCTGTCCACCACCGAGACCTTCCGCCGGCTGGCCGCGCACATGGGGCTGAGCGAGCCGTCCCTGTACGACTCCGACCTGGAGCTGGCCGAGTCGTTGTTGTCGGGCGGGCACCCGTCGCTCGAAGGCGTCACGCTGGACCGGCTGCGCAAGGAGGGGTGGGTGCGGATGAACTACCCCAAACCGTTCGCGCCGTTCGCCGAGGGCTTCCCGACGCCGTCCGGGCGGCTGCGCTTCCCGCCCGCCGGGAAGGCGTACGTGCCCTCGCACACGGCGGCCGCCGACCGGTCGGCGTACCCGCTGACGCTGGTCACGCCGGCCTCGCACACGTTCCTGAACACGATCTTCGCCAACAATCCGGAGCTGCGGCGGCGGGCCAAGGGGCCGGCCGTGCTGGTCAACCCGGCCGACGCGGCGGCCCGGGGGCTGGTGGCCGGGCAGCGCGTACGGGTGCACAACGACGGCGGCGAGTTCCTGGCCGACGTGGAGATCAGCGACCGGGTCGCGCCCGGCGTGGTGGCCTCGCCCAAGGGCCGGTGGCCGAAGCTGACCCCGGGCGGCGCGAACGCCAACGCGGTCGTGGCCGAGCGGGACGGCGACATGGGCCGGGGGCCCGCCTTCCACGACAATCTGGTCGAGCTCAGCCCTTGCGCCGGTCCATGACCTGGTGAAGGTCAGCCCTTGCGCCGGTCCATGACCTGGTGAAGGTCAGCCCTTGTGCCGGTCCATGAACGCCACGACCGTGTCGAGCACCTTGGCGGCGTGCGGGCTGCCGAGCAGGGCCGAGGCGTGCAGCGACTCGCCGGGGATGATCAGCACCTGGTTGTCCGGGGACTTGGTCGCGGCGGCCTCGGCCGCGCGCATCGATTCGGCGCCGCCGTAGGCGTCGTGCTCGGAGCCGATCTGCAGCAGCGGCACGGTGAGCGCGGCGGCGTCGCCCTCGTCGATCTCGCCGGACAGGGCGACGACGCCGGCCACCTCGGCGCCCAGCCGCTTGGCCGCCGGGACCGAGGCCGTGGCGCCGATCGAGCCGCCGACCAGGAACAGCCGCTCGACGCCCTTCTCCTTGGCCAGGCGCTTGCCCATGGCGACCGCGCCGTCCTCCGGGAGCAGGCCGGCGTCCCTGGCGTACAGCAGGACGCGGTAGCCGGCGGCGACCAGGCGGTCCGACAGCGGGCGCCAGGAGCACACGGTGCCGCGGCGCTCGTAGCTGATCACCACGCCCACCGGGCCGTCGCCGGCGATCACGCCGGGCAGGCCGCGGACGTGGTTGAAGATCTTGCCGTCCTGCTCGGTGAAGCAGCCCGAGACGTTGGGGCCGGTGGGCGGCGCGCTCGGGGTGGCGCTTGTCTCGCTGACAGGGGCGGGGGACTCGGCGGCCGTCGTGCGGACGGCGGTGGTGCCGGCGCCGACCGCGCCCCCGCAGCCGGTCAGCCCCATGGTGAGGAGTGCCATCCATCCGACGATCTTTCGCATGGCCGCCGCGCCCTTCTCCCGACTATGTCTGAACTGACATAGTGCCGCAAGCACCATATCCTTGGACGCACCATGACCTCAACGCTCGGATACGCGATCCTGGCCGTGCTGGCGCGCGGCGATCGCACCGGATACGACCTCGCGGCGGCCATGCGGCGGCCGGTCGGCTACTTCTGGACGGCCGGCCACAGCCAGATCCACGCCGAGTTGCAGAAGCTGCGGGCGGCCGGGCTGGTCGGGTTCGAGAGCGCGCACGGGCCTGGGCCGCAGGCCAAGAAGGTCTACCACCTGACCGCCGAGGGCCTGGCGGCGCTGCGGGCATGGGTCACCGAGCCGCCGCGCGAGCGGCCGGAGCGCGACGAGCTGGTGCTGAAGACGTACGCGGCGTGGCTGGCCGAGCCGGAGCTGCTGCGGCGGCTGTTCGCCGACCAGCTCGCCGCGCACGAGGAGCGGCTGGCCGACTACGAGCGGCAGGAGGCGTCGTTCGGCGGCCGGCCGGCCTTCGGCGACCCCGGGTTCGGCGGCTACGCGACGCTGCGCTGCGGGCTGAGCTACGAGCGGCACCGGGCCGAGTGGTGCCGCTGGATGCTGACCCAGCTCGCCGACGCCGCGTCAGCCGAGTGAGAGTTTGTAGCCCTCGTGGGAGGCGGTGAAGCCGAGCGCGTCGTAGAAGCGGTGGGCGTCGGTACGCGACTTGTCGGAGGTGAGCTGGACGACGGCGCACCCCCTGGCCCGCGCCCGGTCGACGGCCCACTGGATCATCTTGCCGCCGAGCCCCTGGCCACGGGTCGAGGCGGCCACCCTGACGGCCTCGATCTGGCACCGCTCGGAGCCCAGCCGCGACAGCCCGGCCAGGTACGTGAGCTGCATCGTGCCGACCACCTCGCCCTCCCGCTCGGCCACGATGAGCTCGTCGTGCGGGTTGGCCTCGATGCGGTCGAAGGCCATCAGGTAGCGGGTGTCGTCGGGGTCTCCCTCGCGGGCGGCGCCGAGCGGGTCGTCGGCCAGCAGCCGGACGATGGCCGGGACGTCCTCCTTGCGGGCCTGGCGGAACAGCAGGGACAACACGTAGTGGGACTCCATCAGGGACGGGTTGGAGGGCAGGGCCATGACCTTGCCGCTGCGCACGAAGCCCTTGGCCGCGTAGAGCGCGCGGGCGGCGTGGTTGCGGTCGACGGCCCAGAGCTGCACCTGCTCGGCCCCGGCCGAACGGGCCCACTCGACGGACCGGTCGACCAGGCGGGAGGCGAGCCCGCGTCCCCTGGCCTCGGGGGCGACCCACATGGACAGCAGGTGGGCGCCGGTCTCCTCCAGGAGCATGCACACCAGGCCGACGTCGCCCAGGTCGTCGTCCTCGGCCACCCACCACCGCGAGTGCGGGTTCTTCAGCCGATCGGCCCAGTCGTCTGCGGAGAACGCGACCTCGCGCGCGTAGGAGGAGCCGAACGCGTCCGGTGACTCCTGCAGCGCCCGCAGCCGGACGTCCCTCAGCCGTTCTCCTTCGTCCGGCCCCAACTGCACAATGGCGATTTCCGTCATATGGGAATCATGTCAGGGACAGGTCAGGGTCCGTCCCCGATGCCTCACGGGGGCCCGCGGCGGCACCATGAGGACATGAACGAAATCAGTAGGCGCGACGAGGTCTCACTGTCCGCGGCGGCCCTGCGGGGCGCCCCTTGGAAGACCGCCGCCATCGGCGGCGTCGTGGTGTCGGCCGCCAGCTTCGGGATGGGCCTGGTCACCGGCGGCGGTGACCTGGTCTGGGCCCTGGGCCTCGGCATCAGCCTGTTCGCGCTGATCGCCGCGATCGGCGCGGTCGCCAAGCCGCACGAGGGCGACCGCGTCACCCGCCAGGCGCGGCTGTGGTCGCTGCGGCACCCGTGGAAGTTCGCGCTCCTGCCCTCCGCGATCACGGCGGTGCTCGACTACCCGGTGCAGCTCGTGCTCGACGACGAGGGCGTGTTCGGCTCGGCCGTGCAGGCGATGTGGCACGGCGCGCTGGTCTACCTGATCGCCGCGATCCTCACCCTCACGATGAAGGGACGAGCACGATCTTCCCAGTGACCCGCCGCTCCAGCAGGCCGTCCATGGCCCGGTTCTCCGCGGCGTGGCCCATGGACCACGCGCCCCAGTCGACGCCCACCACGGCCCGGTTACGCAGCAGCACCTGGTTGGCCGGCAGCCTCACGATCCCGCCCGAGGCGAATCCGACGACCAGGAGCCGCCCGCCCTCGCGCAACCCGCGAAGGGCATGCTCGGACAGCTCGCCGCCGACCGGGTCGACGCCACGTCCACGGACCACGCCCTGGCCGCTTCCTTGAGCCCGTCGTAGCCGATCACGTCGTCGGCTCCCGCCCGCCGGGCGCGCTCCCTCTTCTCGCCGGTGGACGCCGCCACCGCGAGCACGTCGAAACCCTCGGGCAGCGGTACGGCGCACCATCAGCCCGTCCACGAGCTTCACCGACAGAACATCATTCCGGCAAGGCCTTCTCCGCCTCGCTCCGGCACACGCAGAACTCGTTCCCCTCCGGGTCGAGCATGGTCACCCAGCCCGTGCCGTCGGGCCTGCGCTGGTCCTGGAAGACGGTCGCGCCGAGGCCGAGCAGCCGCTCGACCTCCTCGTCACGCGTACGGCCCTCGGTGCCGTTGACGTCGAAATGCACCCGGTTCTTGCCCGTCTTGGCCTCGGGCACGCGGATGAACAGCAGGAACGGGTCGCGCGGCGTACGCAGCATCACCTCGTCGGCGCCCGGCTTGTCACCCTCGCCGAGCGGCCACCCGGTGGCCTGGCTCCACCAGTTCGCGAGCTCGTAGGGATCGGCGGCGTCGACGGTGACGGCGTGAATCTCAATCATCGCACTAGTGTCCACCAGCCAGATTGAGCCCCACGACACCGGCCAGGATGAGCGCGATCGAGGTCAGGCGCAGCGGCGACACGTCGTCGCCCATGGCGACCATGCCGAGGATCGCGGTGCCGACGGCCCCGATGCCGGTCCACACGGCGTACGCGGTGCCGACCTCCAGCGACTTGAGCGCGTAGGCGAGCAGCCCGAAGCTGAGGGCGGCCGTGGCCAGGAAGGACAGGGTCCACCACAGGTTGCTGAGGCCGTTGCTGAGCTTGAGCGACAGTGCCATGGCCACCTCGAACAGGCCGGCCAGCACGATGAGGATCCACGCCATGATCAGACTCCTGAGGACGAGACGTACGGGTACGTGCGTCGTCTTGGCGTGTCCGGGTACGGCGCGTCTCGTCCGGGAGCGTCAGCTCATTTCGTACAACGGCTGAGCAAAACGGATCATTCCCACCAGACGGTGACCCACCGATCGCGCGGCACCGGCCACATGCCCAGCTCGACGGCGGTCTCGGCCACCTCCGCCACCCTGGACGGGTCGAGGCACACCCGGCGGCAGGCGCTCTCGGCCAGCTCCTCGACGGTCGTGAAACGTTCCAGGGGCGCCTCACGCTCCTCCACGCGTACCGGGAAGCCCAGCGCCGCGGCCAGGGCCACGCAGTCCTCCGCGATGGGCCGGACCGGGCGGTCGACGCCGTGGAAGTGCTGCCAGAGCGGCGTCATCCAGCTCATGGGATGGCGGTGGGGCAGTTCGAGCACCACCCGGCCGCGGGTGCGGCTGTCGAGCGCCTGGAGGAACTGCGCCAGGTCGGGCACGTTGTAGACCACGTGCGCGGCGACGGACACGTCGGCCACCGGCACCTGGTCGGCCACGTCGGGCCAGCGCCCCTCGACGGTGGTGGCGGGCACGCCGAGGTTCATCGCCCTGACCTTCAGGCCCTCCAGCATCGGCGCGGAGGTGTCGACCGCGTAGAGGTGGCCGATGCGCTCGCGCAGCGGCAGCGACGCGGCGCCGGGACCCGAGCCGACGTCGAGCAGCGTGCCCTTGTCAGGCAGCGCCTCGGCGAGCCGGGTCATGGTCGGGCCGTCGTCGGGCTCGGCCAGCGCCCGGTCGGTCCGCGTGGCGAACCTTTCCGGCGAGTGGCTCCACGGATCGGCCGGAGCCTTGGCCAGGATCTCCTCGGGGATGGCCCAGGATTCCAGTCGCTCCCGCCATCTTGTGGCGAGTTCTTCGGCGTCCATGGAGTCGAGCATGCCACGCATGGGCGGGGTTACCCACGGGTAGCATTGCAGGTAAGGTTACTGGCCAGTACATGAAGACCTCGGTTCAAGGAGATCTGCACCCATGGGCCACTACAAGAGCAACGTGCGTGACCTGGAATTCAACCTCTTCGAGGTGTTCGGTCGACGCGAGATCCTCGGCACCGGGCCCTTCGGCGAAGTGGACGAGGACGTCGCGCGGAGCATCCTGGACGAGGTCAACAGGCTGGCGACCGGCGTGCTCGCCGACTCCTTCGAGGAGGGCGACCGCACCCCGCCGGTGTTCGACCCCGCGACGAGCACGGTGACCGTCCCGGCCGGCGTCAAGAAGTCGTTCAAGGCGCTGGTGGACGGCGGCTGGGCGCACCTCGACCTGCCCGCCGAGCTGGGCGGCCCCGGCATCCCGCGCAGCCTCGCCTGGGCGACGGCCGAGATGGTGCTCGGCTCCAACCCGGCCCTGTACATGTACGCCGCCGGCCCGAACTTCGCCTACACCCTGTGGAAGCTGGGCACGCCGGAGCAGAAGCGCTTCGCCGAGCTGGCCATCGAGAAGAACTGGGGCGCCACCATGGTGCTCACCGAGCCGGACGCGGGCTCGGACGTCGGCGCCGGCCGGGCCAGGGCGGTCCAGCAGCCCGACGGCACCTGGCACATCGAGGGCGTCAAGCGCTTCATCACCAGCGCCGAGCACGACATGGCCGACAACATCTTCCACCTGGTTCTGGCCCGTCCCGAGGGCCACGGTCCCGGCACCAAGGGCCTGTCGATGTTCCTGGTGCCCAAGTTCCACGTGGACCTGGAGACCGGCGAGCTGGGCGAGCGCAACGGCGCCTACGTCACCAACGTCGAGAAGAAGATGGGCCTGAAGGTCTCCACGACCTGCGAGCTCACCTTCGGCGACAAGCACCCGGCGATCGGCTGGCTGGTCGGCGACGTGCACGAGGGCATCAAGCAGATGTTCATGGTGATCGAGCACGCCCGCATGATGGTCGGCACCAAGGCCATCGCCACGCTCTCCACCGGCTACCTCAACGCCCTCGACTACGCCAAGTCCCGCTACCAGGGCGCGGACCTGACCAAGATGGCCGACAAGTCCGCCCCCCGGGTGACCATCACCCACCACCCGGACGTGCGCCGCGAGCTGATGCTGCAGAAGGCGTACGCCGAGGGCATGCGCGCCCTGGTCCTCTACACGGCCACCTTCCAGGACGCCCTCCTGATCGACCCGGCGGACCGGCACGCGGAGGCCATGAACGACCTGCTGCTGCCCCTGGTCAAGGGCGTCGGCTCGGAGCGCTCGTACGAGCTGCTGGCCCGCTCGCTGCAGACCCTGGGCGGCTCGGGCTACCTGCAGGACTACCCGATCGAGCAGTACATCCGCGACGCCAAGATCGACTCCCTGTACGAGGGCACCACCGCGATCCAGGGCCTCGACCTGTTCTTCCGGAAGATCCTGCGCAACCAGGGCGCCGCGGTGGGCGCGCTGCTCGCCGAGATCAACGAGTTCGCCGCCTCCGAGGCGGGCAACGGCCGGCTCAAGGAGGAGCGCAAGCTGCTCGCCGAGGCCGCCGCCGACGTCAAGGTCATGGGCGACACCATGGCCGGCTGGGCGCTCGGCTCGCTGGAGAAGCCGGAGGAGGTCTACAAGGTCGGCCTGAACAGCACCCGGTTCCTGCTCGCGCTGGGCGACCTGGTGATCGGCTGGCTGCTGCTGCGCCAGGCCGAGGTGGCCCTGGCCCGGCTGGCCGAGTCGGAGGACCCGTTCTACCAGGGCAAGGTGGCCGCGGCGTCGTTCTTCGCCACGACCGTGCTGCCCAGGCTGGCGGCCGAGCGGCGCGTCCTCGCCGCCACCGGCCAGGACCTCATGGAGCTTCCCGAAGAGGCCTTCTGAGCGTGATCCGCGTTCCGTGACGCCCGCTCCCCGTCCGGGGGGCGGGCGTCGCTGTTAGGTTCCGGGCATGAGCTCCTCACCTCATGACCACCCCCTGCCCCCGCCGCGCGTCGAAGAGGTCTGCGAGGGCGTCTACGCCTACGTCCAGCCCGACGGGAGCTGGTGGATCAACAACACCGGCTTCCTGGCCGGGCGGCGCGGCGTGATCTGCGTGGACGCCTGCTCGACCGAGCGCCGCACCCGCGACCTGCGAGAAGCCGTCGCCAAGGTCAGCGGCAGGCCGATCACCACGCTGGTCAACACCCACCACCACGGCGACCACACCTTCGGCAACTGGCTGTTCCCTGAGGCCACGATCGTCGGGCACGAGGGCGTACGCGCCCAGATCCTGGCCGACGGCGTTCCGGCGTACCGGGGGGCCTGGTCGCCGGAGGTGGTGTGGGGGGCGATGGAGGTCGCGCCGCCGTTCCTGACGTACTCCGAGGGGGTCACCCTCTACTCCGACGACCTGCGCTGCGAGGTGCGGCACGTCGGGCCGGCCGCGCACACGACCAACGACTCGATCGTCTGGATCCCGGAGCGGCGGGTGCTGTTCTCCGGCGACCTGGTCTTCAACGGCGGCACGCCGTTCGTCCTGATGGGCTCGGTGGCCGGGACGATCGCCGCCCTGGACACGCTCAGGGAGCTGGGCGCGGAGACGATCGTCCCCGGGCACGGCGAGGTGTGCGGGCCGGAGGTCTACGACCGGGTCGAGGGCTACCTGCGGTTCGTCCAGGAGACCGCCCGGCGGGGCCACGCGGCGGGCCGGACGCCCCTGGAGGCGGCGCGGGAGACCGACCTCGGCGAGTGGGGCGCGCTGCTCGACCCCGAACGGATCGTGGGCAACCTGCACCGGGCCTACGCCGAGCTGGACGGCCGCCCGCCGGGGGCGCCGATCGACGTCGGCGCGGCCGTCCAGGACATGATCGCCTACAACGGCGGGCGGCCATTGTCCTGTCTCGCCTGACGCGGCGGGGGTGTGGTCACCGATACCCGGGTATGACCGTGGGCACATCTCGCCTTTGCCTGGAGGTCGTCATGGGTGTCGGGGTCAGCATCTTCTTCCTCACGCTCGGCGCCATCCTGCGGTTCGCCATCGAACCCGACGTGTTCGGCCAGAGCGTGCACATGGACATCATCGGCGTCATCTTCATGATCGTCGGAGGCGTGGGCGTCGTGCTGAGCATCGTGCTCGCGCCCCGGCGCGGACGCACCTCCGAAGACCGGCTGATGCACCGCGAGAACCACCCGCCCGAGTTCTAAAGGGTTCTAGAGGGTTCTAGAGACTGAGCTGCACGGCGGCGCGCGTCGCCAGGATCGGCTTGATGTGCTCCGCGATCACGGCCTGGTGGCGGGGGTGGTCGCGGTAGATCACGAAGTCGTCCACACTGTCGAGGTCGGCGACCACGGCGAAGTCGTGGTTGCCCTGGGTGATGCCCGCGTCGGGCCCCACCGTGTACGCCCGTAGCTGCGGGATCTCGCCCGGCAGCTTGCGCAGCTCGGTCGCGACCGCGGCCTTCTGCTCGTCGGTGGCGTCGTCGGACCAGGTGAACAGCACAATGTGACGGATCATGCGCCAACCCTATCGACACACACCCGTCGGCGGAGTTATTCTCAGATCGAGATTGACTCGAACTGAGAAGGACTTGGGGATGGAAGAGTTCCTGACCGGCTACAACCCCCGGCTCTACGCGCCGGTCGCGGTCACCGTCGACGTGGTCGCGCTGACCATCCGCGACCGGCGGCTGCACGTCCTGATCGTTGAGCGCGGCGTGGAGCCGTACGCGGGCCGCTGGGCCCTGCCCGGCGGCTTCATCAAGCCGGACGAGGACCTGGCCGAGGCGGCGGTGCGCGAGCTGGCCGAGGAGACCGGCGTGGCCACCCGCCCGGCGCACATCGAGCAGCTCGCCAGCTACGGCGGCCCCGGCCGCGACCCCCGCATGCGGGTGGTGTCGATCTCCTACCTCGCCTTCGCCCCCGACCTGCCCGACCCCCGGCCCGGCACGGACGCCGCCGCGGCCGTCTGGCACCCGGTCGACGACGTGCCGCCGCTGGCCTTCGACCACGCCCGCATCCTGGCCGACGGCGTCGAGCGGGCCCGGTCGAAGCTGGAGTACACGCCGCTGGCCACGGCCTTCGCCGGCCCCGAGTTCACCGTCTCGGAGCTGCGGCTGATCTACGAGACCGTGTGGGGCACGCCGCTGCACGCGGGCAACTTCCACCGCAAGGTCCTGTCCGTCCCCGGGTTCGTCGAGAGCACCGGCCAGACCACCGAGACCGGCGGCCCCAGGGGCGGGCCGCGGGCCAAGCTCTACCGGGCGGGCGACGCCCGGCTGCTCCACCCCGCGCTGCTGCGGCCCGCCCGGGAGGAGGAGGTGCGGTGAACACCGAGCGGGCGGCGGCGATCGTCATGGGCGCGCGATCGGCCCAGGAGCTCTTCGCCGGCGGGTCCGCGGCCCGCGTCTACCGGCGGCTGGCCAGGGCGCTGCATCCCGACCTCGCGCCGGGCGGTGAGGAGGCGTTCAAGCGGCTGGTCGCGCTCTGGGAGACCTACCACCGCGGTCAGCGGGTCGGCGACTTCCTGGTCGGGCCGCCGCTGCACAAGGGCGGCACCGCCGTGCTCTACCCGGCCGGGCGCGGCGCCGAGCGCGACTCGCTGCTCAAGGTGGCCCGCGACCCGGCCGCCGACCGGCTGCTGGTCCGCGAGGCCGCCGCGCTGCGGAAGATCGCGGCCGACGGTGACCCGCGCTTCCTGCCGTACGTCCCCCGCCTCGTCGCAAGCTTCCGCTACCGCGGCGGCGGGGTGGTCCGGCAGGCGAACGTGGTCAGCCGGGCGCCCGCCGGGTTCGTCACCCTCGAACGCGCCGGCACCGGGCTCGCCCCCCGCGACGTGGCGTGGATCTGGCGGCGGCTGCTCGTGGCCGCCGGGCTCGCCCACCGGGCCGGCGTCGCGCACGGCGCGGTGCTCCCCCGCCACGTCCTCGTCCATCCCCTCGACCACGGGCTCGTGCTGGTCGACTGGTGCCACGGCGACCGGCTCGACGAACGCGCCGACATCGCCGCCCTGACCCGGTGCGTCGACCACCTGATGGGCGAGCGCCCGCGCCGGATGCGCGCCTTCGTCCGGGGCTGCCTGCTGCGGCCGCCGTCCGACGCGTGGGAGCTGCTGCGCGAGCTCGACGACCTGCTCGACGACCTCTACGGGCCCCGTACGTACCGTCCGCTCCACCTTTGAGGGAGGCTGCCATGGGCAGCGGAATCTGGTCCACGAACGTCTACGACTCGGCCGCGCGCTACCGCGCGGCCACCGGCTCCAGCGCCTTCGCCTACAGCGACGGCGGAGCCCGGCGCGTCCACCCCGACCTCGACCCCTTCGGCGTGACGCGGGAGAGCCGCGACTCGGCCGAGCACCCCGACTCGCTGGCCATCGCCGTGCTGTTCGACGTGACCGGCTCGATGCGCGCGGTCCCCCGCACGCTGCAGACCCGCCTGCCCGACCTGCTCGGACTGCTGCTGCGCAAGGGGTACGCCACCGACCCGCAGATCATGTTCGGCGCGATCGGCGACGCCACCTGCGACCGGGCGCCGCTGCAGGTCGGCCAGTTCGAGTCCGACAACCGCATGGACGACCAGCTCGGCCTGATCCTGCTGGAGGGCGGCGGCGGCGGGCAGAAGCGCGAGTCCTACGAGCTGGCCATGTACTTCATGGCCAGGCACACCTCGATCGACTGCCACGAGAAGCGCGGCAGGCGCGGCTACCTGTTCGTCATCGGCGACGAGATGCCCTACCAGCGGGTGTCCAGGAACCACGTCAAGGACCTCGTCGGCGACCGCCTGACCGCGCCCCTCGGCGTGGACGACGTCGTGGCCGAGCTGACCCGCAAGTACGACGTCTACTTCATCCTCCCGCAGGGGGCCAGCTACGCCGGCGACCCCGAGGTGCTGGACTCCTGGCGCGGCCTGCTCGGCCAGAACGTGCTGGAGCTGGACGACCTCGATGCCGTGTGCGAGACGATCGCGCTCACCGTCGGGCTCGGCGAGGACGCGATCGGCCTGGACGAGGGCCTTGAGGACCTGGCCGAGCTGGGCTCGACGGCCGGCGCGTCGGTGTCGCGCGCCCTGGCCAGGCTCGACCGCGGCACGGTGGTCACCGGCGAGCCGCTCGACGGGCTCGGCGGCGGGCTCGGCGGCGGGCTGGGCGGCGGGCTGGGCGGGCTCCTGCCGTGAACGAGCACCTCGTCGTCGTCGACCTCGGGTACGGCGACGCCGGCAAGGGCACGGTCGTGGACTGGGCGTGCGCCACGCTGCCCGTCCACGCCGTGGTCCGGTTCAACGGGGGCGCCCAGGCGGGGCACAACGTCGTCCTGGACGACGGGCGGCACCACACGTTCGCGCAGTTCGGCGCCGGGACGTTCCGGGGGGTTCGCACGCATCTGTCGCGGTTCGTGGTGGTGGACCCGCTGGCGTTGTCGGCCGAGGCGGAGCACCTGGCGCGGCTCGGCGTGCCCGACCCCTACGGGCTGCTCACGGTGGACCGGGACTGCCTGCTGGCGACGCCGTACCACGTCGAGGCCGGGCGCAGGCGGGAGCTGGCGCGCGGGGCGGCGCGGCACGGGTCGTGCGGGATGGGCGTCGGGGAGACGATGGCGTACCACCTGGAGCACGGCGCGCTCGCGCCCCGGGCGGGCGACCCGCCGCGCGAGCTGACGCGGAAACTGACCGTGCTGCGGGAGACGCTGCGGGACGCGCTGGGGGTCGAGGGGCCGCCGGTGGCCGACTGCGTGGCCGTCTACCGGGCGTTCGCCGAACGGGTGCGGCTGGTGGACTCGTCGTACACCGCCGGGCTGGTCGGGCGGGGGCCGGTGGTGTTCGAGGGCGCACAGGGCGTGCTGCTGGACGAGCGGCAGGGGTTCGACCCGTACACCACGTGGAGCACGACGACGTTCGCCAACGCGCTGGAACTGCTCGACGGGGCCGGGGCGGCGCGGCTCGGGGTGCTGCGGACCTACACCACCCGGCACGGCCCCGGCCCGCTGGTGACCGAGGACCCCGGCCTGGAGCTGCCCGAGCCGCACAACGTGACCGGGCCGTGGCAGGGGTCCTTCCGCCGCGGGCACTTCGACGCGGTCGCCCACCGGTACGCGGCCGAGGCGGCCGGCGGCGTGGACGGTCTCGCGCTCACCCACCTCGACGCGGACGTCTCCCGCATGTGCGTGCGCTACGACCGGCCCGTCACGTTCGCCGAGCCGGACCGTACGGCCCGGCTGCTGCGGGCGACGCCGGTCTACGAGGAGGGTGTATCAGACTGGCCCGCGGCGGTCTCCCATGTCGTGGGCGCGCCCGTGTGGCTGGAGTCGTACGGCCCCCGCGCGCGGGACAAGAAGGCGCCCTGGCCGAGCCTGCGGTGACCGCCGGGGAGAGGGGTCCTCCCGGCGGTCGCCGCCCGGCTTCAGCCCGGTTTCAGCCCCAGGCGAGCATGCGGAGCGGGTCCTCCAGCATCGCGCCGACGTCGCGCAGGAACATCGAGCCCAGCTCGCCGTCGACGATCCGGTGGTCGAAGCTGAGCGCGAGGGTGGTCACCTTGCGCACCGCCAGCTCGCCGTCCACCACCCACGGCATGTCCCTGACCTGGCCGAAGGCCAGGATGGCCGACTCGCCCGGGTTGAGGATGGGGGTGCCGGCGTCGACGCCGAACACGCCCACGTTGGTGATGGTGATCGTCCCGCCGGCCATCTCGGCCGGCTGGGTGCGGCCCGCCCTGGCCGTCTCCGCCAGCGCGCCCAGTTGCCTGGCCAGCTCGGGGAGCGGGAGGGCGTGGGCGTCCTTGATGTTGGGCACGACGAGGCCGCGCGGGGTGGCGGCGGCGATGCCCAGGTTCACGTAGTGCTTGACCACGATCTCCTGGGCCGCCTCGTCCCATGACGAGTTGATCATCGGGTAGCGCCTGACCCCGGTGAGCAGGGCCCGGCAGACCAGGAGCAGCGGAGAGACCTTGACCTCGGCGAAGTCGGGCAGGGCCCGCAGCCGCCGGACCGCCTCCATGGTCTCCGTCACGTCGACCTGGAGGAACTCGGTGACGTGCGGGGCCGTGAAGGCGCTGGCCACCATCGCCTGGGCGGTCATCTTGCGCACGCCCTTGACGGGGACGCGCTCCTCCCGCCGCTGGGGCTCGGCCTGCCGGACGGGCTCGGGCGCCCCCTGCGGACCGCCCTGCAGACCACCCTGCAGACCACCCTGCAGACCACCCTGCGCGGCGGCGTGCACGTCGTCGCGGGTGATGGAGCCCTGGGGCCCGGTGCCGGTGAGCGTGGCCAGGTCGACGCCCAGGTCCTTGGCCAGCTTGCGGACCGGCGGCTTGGCCAGCACGGCCACGCGGCCGGAACCGGCGACCACGCCGGCGGCCGGCGCGGCGGCGGGGACGGGCTCGGCCGGGCGGGCCGTCGGGGCCGGGCCGGGCACCTCCACGCGGGCCGGGTTGGCCACGGGCGCGGCCGGGATCGGCTCCGCCTGCTGCTTGCGGGGACGGCGCTTGGAGGCGCCGGTCTTGACCCCGTAGCCCACCAGGACCGCCTGCCGCTCCTCCTTGGGCGCGGGGCTGCCGTGGGCGCCGGGCTCGACCGCGCCCTCCTCCGGCGGCTTGGGGACCATGTCGTCGGCCAGCGCCTTGAGGCCCTGGTCGGCGCTCCCTTGGTCGGCACGGTTCCGGTCGGCCACGCCCTGGCCGGCGGGGCCCTGGTCGGGGCCGCCCGCATCGCCGCCGGTGTCCACGGCGACGATCGGCGTGCCGACGTCGACCGTGCGGCCCTCCTCGACCAGCACGCCCGCGACCACGCCGTCCCAGGGGATCGGCAGCTCGACGATGGACTTGGCGGTCTCGATCTCCACCACGATCTGGTTGACCTTGACCTCGTCGCCCGGCCGCACGTGCCAGCGGACGATCTCGGCCTCGGTCAGCCCCTCCCCGACGTCGGGGAGCTTGAACTCGCGTCGCATGGAAGCGCGTCCCCCTTTCAGAACCCGAAGGCGCGGTCGACGGCGTGCAGCACCCGGTCCAGATCGGGCAGGTAGTGCTCTTCGAGCTTCGACGGCGGGTAGGGGGTGGAGAAGCCGCCGACCCGCAGGACGGGCGACTCCAGGTGGTAGAAGCACTGCTCGGTGATCCGGGCCGCCAGCTCGGCGCCGAAGCCGCTGTAGACGGGCGCCTCGTGGACCACGACCACCCGGCCGGTGCGGCGGACGGACTCCATGACCAGCGGCTCGTCCAGCGGGTTGAGCGAGCGCAGGTCGATCACCTCCAGCGAGCGGCCGTCGTCCTCGGCGGCGGCGGCGGCCTCCAGGCAGGTCTTGACCATCGGGCCGTAGGCCAGCAGCGTGACGTCGGAGCCGGGCCGTACGACCGTGGCCTTGTCGAACGGCGTCCACCAGTCGGTCGAGGCCGTGTCGATGTCGGCCTTCTCCCAGTAGCGGCGTTTCGGCTCGAAGAAGATGACCGGGTCGTCGCTCCGGATGGCCTGCTGGATCATGGTGTAGGCGTCGGCCGGGTTGGAGCAGGCCACCACGCGCAGGCCGGCCGTGTGCGCGAAGTACGCCTCGGGCGACTCGCTGTGGTGCTCGACCGCGCCGATGCCGCCGCCGCACGGGATGCGCACGACGACGGGCAGCTTGATCGCGCCGAGCGAGCGCATCGGCATCTTGGCGAGCTGCGTGATGATCTGGTCGGCCGCCGGGAACACGAACCCGTCGAACTGGATCTCGCACACCGGCCGGTAGCCGCGCAGCGCCAGGCCGATCGCGGTTCCGATGATGCCGGACTCGGCGAGCGGCGTGTCGATGACCCGGTCCTCGCCGAAGTCCTTCTGCAGGCCGTCGGTGACGCGGAACACGCCGCCGAGCTTGCCGACGTCCTCGCCCATGATGAGGACCTTGGGGTCGTCCTCCATGGCGCGGCGCATGCCCTCGTTAAGCGCCTTGGACAGGCTCAACACCGTCATTTCTCGAAGCCCTCCAAGTAGGCTGCGAACTGAGCGCGCTCTCCGTCGATGAGCGCGTGGGGCTCGCGATAGACGTGGTCGAAGATATCGAGCGGCTCGGGGTCGGGCATCGCCAGGCACCGCCTGCGCAGGTCGGCGCCGAGCTGGTCGGCCTCGGCGGTCACGGCGTCGAAGAAGCCCTGATCGGCCAGCTCGTTGCGGAACAGGTACGACTTGACCCGCTCGATCGGGTCCTTCAGCTTCCACGCCTCCAGCTCGCTGGCCACCCGGTAGCGGGTCGGGTCGTCGGTCGTGGTGTGGGCGCCCATCCGATACGTGAACGCCTCGATCAGCGTCGGCCCCTGGCCCGTGCGGGCGGCTTCGAGCGCCTTCCTGGTCACCGCGAGGCAGGCGAACACGTCGTTGCCGTCGACCCTGATGCCCGGGAAGCCGAAGCCCGAGGCCCGGCGGTAGAGGGGGATGCGGCTCTGCTTCTCCAGCGGCTCGGAGATGGCCCACTGGTTGTTCTGGCAGAAGAAGACGACGGGCGCGTTGAACACGCTGGCCCAGATGAACGACTCGTTCACGTCGCCCTGGCTGGTGGCGCCGTCGCCGAAGTAGACGATCGTGGCGGCGGAGGCGTCGTCGCGCTGGATGCCCATGGCGTAGCCGACCGCGTGCAGGGTCTGGCTGCCGATCACGATCGTGTACAGGTGGAAGTTGTGCTCCTCGGGGTCCCAGCCCCCGTGGTTGACGCCCCTGAACAGGCCGAGCAGCTTCACCGGGTCGACGTCGCGGCACCAGGCGACGCCGTGCTCGCGGTAGGTGGGGAAGGCCATGTCGGAGTCGGTGAGCGCGCGGCCCGAGCCGATCTGGGCGGCCTCCTGGCCGAGCAGCGAGGCCCAGATGCCCAGCTCGCCCTGACGCTGCAGCGCCACGGCCTCCAGGTCGATGCGCCGGACGAGCACCAGGTCGCGGTAGAGCGACCTGACCTCTTCGGCCGTCAGGTCTATGTCGTAGTCGGGATGCTCGACCCTCACTCCCTCGGGGGTGAGCAACTGCACGAGCTCAGGGGGTGCTTCGGCACCACGAGAGGCGTCGACTGTCACGTGCCGCTCCTGTGCGGTCGGGGCCGGTGTCGATGGGGTCGCCACCTGAGGCCAGCCGTGTGTGCGTGCGAACCATGTGGTGGTGGTTCATACGCGTTTGGGGACATCGTGGCAGACGTCACAGCCCTCCGCGCAAGCCCCATGTCCTCCCCGTTCCCGTTGTGTTGACGGCCATGCGCGCCGGTAGGCTTGCTTTCCCAAGCACCCACTCCACCCAGGAGGAACGTAGTGGCGCGCGTCATCGTCGACGTCATGCTCAAGCCCGAGATCCTCGACCCGCAGGGCCAGGCCATCGCCAGAGCGCTGCCCAGGCTCGGTTTCTCCGGCGTCTCGGCGGTCCGTCAGGGCAAGCGGTTCGAGGTCGAGCTGGAGGGCCCGGCCGACGAGGCGGCTCTCGACGAGGTACGGAAGATGGCCGAGACACTCCTGGCCAACACCGTGATCGAGGACTACAGCGTCCGGGTTGAGGGGTAGAAGGCACATTTGATGCCTGGTTTTACCCCTGGTGAGTTAAAGTCGCGTTCGGGCATGCCACAATGCCACGGGCGTGCCAACACTAAATAACAACAACGTGATTTTGCGGTTAGCCCCGATTTCACAGGGAAACCTACTCCAGGTGACATTCCGGAGCCCGGAGGAGTCCGGTGGATATTGAGTTCTCGTTGGCGCTGCCTCGGGATGCGATCGGCATACCGATGGTCAGGCGAGTGCTTGGCGACGCGATGCGCTCACTCAACGTGAGTGAGACCTGCATCGCCGACATGCTGCTCGCCGTCTCCGAGGCGTGCTCCAACGCGGTGCGACACGGCGGCCCCGCCAACCGTTACGAGGTCTCGGCGTCGATCGGCTACGGCCGCTGCGACGTGCGCGTCGCCGACAGCGGCGACGGCCTCCCGTCGATGCCGCTGCACTTCCCTCCGCCCGACACCGAGAACGGCCGCGGCCTGCTCATCATGCGGTCCGTGGTGGACGAGATCTCCTTCGGCACCACGCCCGGCCGCGGCACCACGGTCCACCTGCGCAAGATGCTCGCCTGGGACGACGAGGCCGAGGGCGCCCGTCACCGCGAGCTGGCCGCCGTCTGAGCGTCATCTGAGCGCCGCCTGAGCGCGTCCCGACCCGCTGCCCGGAACACAGCCGTGCACCCGATAATCTGAGTACACCGCCGTAGACCGCCGTCCGCCCCCAAAGAGACGGTGGCACGCGCGTGCGCATTCCTCGGAGGGGACGACTGTCATGAGCGCTGCCCGTGTGGGCGTAGTCACGTTTCCAGGAACTCTCGACGACCAGGACGCCGCCAGAGCCGTGCGCCTCGTGGGCGCGCAGGCGGTCCCGCTGTGGCACGCCGACCACGACCTGAAGGGAGTCGACGCCGTCTTCCTGCCCGGCGGCTTCTCCTACGGCGACTACCTGCGTTGCGGCGCGATCTCCAAGTTCGCCCCGCTGATGGACGAGCTCGTCCCGGCCGCCAGGGCCGGTCTGCCGGTCATCGGCACCTGCAACGGCTTCCAGATCCTCTGCGAGGCCCACCTGCTGCCCGGCGCGCTCACCCGCAACGCCTCGCTCCACTACGTCTGCCGCGACCAGCGGCTCACGGTGGAGCAGACCGCCACCGCCTGGACCGGCTCCTTCGAGCGCGGCCAGGAGATCGTGCTGCCGGTCAAGCACGGCGAGGGCCGTTACGTCGCCTCCGCGGAGACGCTGGCCGAGCTGGAGTCCGGCGGCCACGTCGTCGTGCGCTACGCCGGGGGCAACCCCAACGGCTCGCTCAACGACATCGCCGGCATCCGCAACGAGGCGGGCAACGTGGTCGGCCTCATGCCGCACCCCGAGCACGCCGTGGAGGAACTGGTCGGCGCGCCGAGCACCGACGGGCTCGGCTTCTTCACGTCCATCCTGAGGAATCTGGTGAACGCATGAGCACCGACAACGTCAAGCGGGCCGCCGAGACCCCCGACGAGCCGATGCCCTTCGCCGAGCTGGGGATGAAGCAGGACGAGTACGACCGGGTCAAGGAGATCCTGGGTCGCCGTCCCACCGGCTCCGAGCTGGCCATCTACAGCGTCATGTGGTCGGAGCACTGCTCGTACAAGTCGTCCAAGGTGCATCTGCGGCAGTTCGCCACCAAGGCGCCCAAGTCCGAGGCGCTGCTGGTGGGCATGGGCGAGAACGCGGGCGTCGTCGACATCGGCGACGGCTGGGCGGCCACGTTCAAGATCGAGTCGCACAACCACCCGTCCTACGTCGAGCCGCACCAGGGCGCGGCCACCGGCGTCGGCGGGATCGTGCGCGACATCATGTCGATGGGCGCCCGCCCGATCGCCGTCATGGACGCGCTGCGCTTCGGCGGCGCCGACGCCGTCGACACCCGGCGGGTGCTGCCCGGCGTGGTCGAGGGCATCAGCCACTACGGCAACTGCCTGGGCCTGCCCAACATCGGCGGCGAGGTCGTCTTCGACCCCTGCTACATCGGCAATCCCCTGGTCAACGCGCTGTGCGTCGGCCTGCTGCGCAAAGACCAGATCAAGCTGGCCACCGCGCCGGGGCCGGGCAACCAGGTCGTGCTGTTCGGCGCGTCCACGGGTCCCGACGGCATCGGCGGCGCGTCCGTGCTGGCCTCGGCGACGTTCGAGGACGAGTCGCAGGCCAAGCGGCCCGCCGTGCAGGTGGGCGACCCGTTCATGGAGAAGCTGCTCATCGAGTGCTGCCTGGAGCTCTACGCGGCCGACGTGGTCGTCGGCATCCAGGACCTCGGCGCGGCGGGCGTCTCCTGCGCCACGACCGAGCTGGCCGCCAAGGGCACCGGCGGCATGAAGGTCGACCTCAACCTGGTCCCGCTCCGCGACTCCTCGCTCAAGCCCGAGGAGATCCTGATGAGCGAGTCCCAGGAGCGGATGATGGCCGTGGTCCGGCCCGACGACATCCCCGCGTTCATGGCGATCTGCGCCAAGTGGGACGTCCCGGCCACCGTCATCGGCGAGGTCACCGACACCGGCCGCCTGGTCATGACCTGGGACGGCGAGGTCATCGTGGACATCCCGCCGGGCACCGCCGCCGACGAGGGCCCGGTCTACGAGCGTCCCTACCACGAGCCGGCCGGGCAGGCCGCGCTCAACGCCGACACCACCGACCGGCTGGCGCGCCCCGACGACCTGCGGGCCACCCTGCTGCAGCTCCTCGGCTCGCCCAACCTGGCCTCCAAGGAGTGGGTGACCTCCCAGTACGACCGCTACGTCCGCTCCAACACCGTGCTGGCCCAGCCCGCCGACGCCGGGATGCTGCGCATCTCCGAGGCCATCGCCGGGGCCGAGCCGACGACCCGGGGCATCGCGCTGTCCACCGACGGCAACGGCCGTTACGCCAAGCTCGACCCCTACGCGGGGGCGCAGCTGGCGCTGGCCGAGGCGTACCGGAACGTGGCCGTGACCGGCGCCAAGCCGCTGGCCGTCACCAACTGCCTCAACTTCGGCTCGCCGGAGGACCCCGAGGTGATGTGGCAGTTCGCCGAGGCCGTACGCGGGCTCGCCGACGCCTGCCGCACCCTCGGCGTGCCGGTGACCGGCGGGAACGTCTCCTTCTACAACCAGACGGGCTCGACCGCCATCAACCCCACGCCGGTCGTGGGCGTGCTCGGCGTCATCGACGACGTGGCCAAGCGGGTGCCGTCCGGGTTCACCGCCGAGGGGCTGCGGGTGGTGCTGCTCGGCGACACCGCCGAGGAGTTCGGCGGCTCCGAGTGGGCGCACGTGGCCCACCGCCACCTGGGCGGCCTGCCGCCGCACGCCGACCTGGAGGCCGAGCAGGCGCTGGCGACCGTGCTGGTCGAGGCCGCCGCCCGCGGGCTGCTGGAGGGGTCGCACGACCTGTCCGACGGCGGGCTGGCCGTGGCGCTGGCCGAGTCGTGCCTGGCCCGCGGCATCGGGGCCACCGTCGCGCTGAGCGGCGAGCCGTTCACCGACCTGTTCAGCGAGTCGGCGGCGCGGGCCCTGGTCGTGGTGCGGCCGGAGGCGTTCGAGGAGTTCGCGGCGCTGTGCGGGCGGCACGAGGTGCCGTGCTACGGGCTCGGGGTCACCGGCGGGGCGTCGCTGGTGGTCGAGGGCGTGTTCGAGGTGGGGGTCGAGGAGCTCCGCGAGACCCACTCGGCGACGCTGCCGGCGCTGTTCGGCTGACGTCGAACGAGAAGGGCCGGTGCGGGGTGACCCCGCACCGGCCCTTTCAGCATCGTCAGACCTTCTCGGCCGTCAGACCTGCTTGGCCGTCAAACCTGCTTGGCCGTCAGACCTGCTTGATCGTCAGACCTTCTTGATGCAGACGACGTACACCTTGCCGGAGACGCTGGTGCCGTTGGCGCCGTGGTCGTTGCCGCCGTTGTCGTCCTTGGCGACGGTCACCGTCCAGCCGCTGTCGCCGGGGTAGCTGCCCAGGACTTCGGCGTTCTTCAGGGTGCTGAAGGAGAAGCCGCCGCCGGTGGGGTTGCCGCCGTTGTTGCAGGAGGCGGTCACCGAGCCGAGGCCGTTGATGGTGGCGCTGTTGGTGTAGGTGGCGTAGGTGACGCCGGCGCCGTCCTTGCCGGGCTCACCCTTGGGGCCCTGCGGGCCCTGCTTGCCGTCGTCGCCCTTCGGGCCCTGGGGGCCCGCCGGGCCGCGCTCGCCATCCTTGCCGTCCTTGCCGTCCTTGCCCGGCAGGCCCTGCTTGCCGTCCTGGCCGTCCTGGCCGTTCTTGCCGGGGAGGCCGTCCTTGCCGTCCTTGCCGTCGTCGCCCTTCGGGCCCTGGGGGCCGGCTGGGCCGCGCTCGCCGTCCTTGCCGTCCTTGCCGGGAAGGCCGTCCTTGCCGTCCTTGCCCGGGAGGCCCGGCTTGCCCTGGGGGCCCGTGTGACCGTTCTCACCGCGGGGGCCCTGCGGACCCTGCGGGCCCTGGGGTCCCTGGTCGCCCTTGGGGCCGGACGTGCCGCCGTTCAGCTGCGTCGTGCTGCCGCCGATCACCACGCGCTCTTCGGTCTTGCGGCACGGCGTGGTCGGGTTGACGATGCGGACGTACCGCGTCTTCTTGTGCACGCAGGCGTACACCTCGCTCGCCGCCGACGAGGCGGTGGCCACGCCACCGACGGCGAGGAGCGAGGCGGCGAGCGCTCCGACAGTGGCGAGGGTGAGCGTACGCCCACCGCGAACGTTGATAGCCACGGCTTTCCTTCCAGGGAACAAGTGATGCTCATGTGCTGCATGAGATTCACGTTTCAACCGTTCCAACGGTTGGCAGAAACTACATAACGTATATGTCACGAAACGGAGGGTTACTGACCGGATTGACCGACTGTCGCCGTCACAGTGGGTAAAAGGACGCATTGGCGGCGGCGATCCCGCGTGCATAATCGGGTCTGTGCCCAGCACCTACCTGCCGCCGGCCACGCAGCCCGTCCGAGGCGTGGTCTGGGTCATCCATCTCGCCCTTCCCCTGCTGGGGCTCTGGTTGCTGCTCTCCCAGCCGCATCTCAACGTCGTCTGGCAGCACAACGCGAGCCACTTCTGGATGATCCTCGCGGTGGCCGGGATCAACGTGGCGCTCGGCGGGCTGATCACCGAGGCCGCGCGCCGCCGTCAGGACGCCCGGCTGTTCCTGGTCTCCATGGTGTTCCTCAGCAGCGCGGGGTTCTTCCTCCTGCACGGCCTGGCCACGCCGGGGATCATCCTGCCGACCGGCTCGCTGGGCTTCGACCTCGGGCAGCAGGTGGGGCTCACGATCGCCTCGATGTTCGCGTTCGCCTCGGCCCTGCCGCTGGGCGAGCGGGCCGCCAGGAGCGTCCTGGCGGCGCAGCACTTCGTCCGGGCGATGTTGTTCGGGTTCATGCTGTTGTGGGCGCTGGTGTCGTTGGTGCCCGAGCTGACCGAGCTCAGCCGGCCGCCGCCGGTCGCGCCGATGAGCTGGCTGGGCGCGGCCTCGATCCCCGGCGTCCTGCTGTACGGCGCGGCCGGCGTGCTGATGTTCCTGCTCCACCGCCGCCGTCCCTCGGCCATGCTGGTCAGCCTGATCACCGCGTACGCGCTGCTGGCCGAGGCGATGGTCGCCGGGATGTCGCAGCACAACTGGCACCTGACGTGGTGGGAGTGGCACGTGCTGCTCACCCTCGCCTTCGTGTTCGTGGCCTACAGCGCCTACCTGCAGTTCCGGCGGGAGGGGTCGAGCGCGGGGCTGTTCGACTCGGTGACGCTGGCGGCGACCGTCGCCCGCCTCCAGCAGGACTACGACCAGGCCCTGGAGGAGCTGGTCGAGCACGTACGCCGGGGCGAGCCGCTGGCCGCGGCCCGGTTGTCGGGCAAGTTCCGGCTGAACGAGAGCCAGGCCGCCGTGCTCGACCGGGCCGGGACGGCGCTGGCCCACGAGCGGGAGTTGTCGGAGCGGCTGGCCGCGCTGGTGGCGGTGAGCGCGCAGACCCGCGTGGGCCTGCCGGAGGGCGAGCTGCTGACCACCGCGCTCGACCGGGTCAGGCAGGCGTACGGAGACGTCAAGATCGCGCTGGTGTCGGAGGGGAAGACCCAGATCGGCTCCCGCGCGTACGAGTTCGAGGGCGACGGCCCGATCCGCCGCGACCACCGGCTGGCCTACCCGCTCACGGTCAGGGGCCGCCTGGCCGGCGTGCTGGAGGTGCCGGTGGGCCGCAGCGGCCACGACGAGGCGCTGGCCGCCACGCTCGCCGGCCAGTTGTCCATCTCGCTGGAGAACGCCCGCCTCTACCAGGAGCTGGACACCCTCTTCCGCCAGTACATGTCGCCCGACGTGGCCAACGCCCTGCTCGCCGACCCGGCGCGGGCGGCGCTCGGCGGCGAGTTGCGGGAGCTGACCGCGCTCTTCGCCGACCTCAAGGGGTTCACCTCGTTCTCCGAGCAGGTCACGCCCGGCGAGATCGTCGAGATGCTCAACCGCTACCACACGGCCGCCGTCCCGTGCGTGCTGAACAACGGCGGCACGATCGTGCAGTTCGTCGGCGACGCGATGCTGGCCCTGTTCAACGCGCCCGCCCCGCAGGCCGGTCACGCCAGGGCGGCCTGCCGGGCCGCGCTGGAGATGCAGCGGGCCGCCGCCGAGGTGGCCGAGGAGATGGCCTGGAAACGCGCGGACGACGTGGAGTGGCCGACCTTCCGGGTGGGCGTCAACACCGGCCCCGCGCTGGTCGGCAACATCGGCAGCCCCGAGTTACGCGGCTTCAACGCGATGGGCGACTGCGTCAACGTGGCCGCCAGGCTCCAGGCCCTGGCCGAGCCGGGGACCGTGGTGATCGGCGAGACGACGCTCAGACAGCTCGGCCGCGACGCCTCGGTGAACGCCCTCGGACGGCTCAGCCTGAAGGGCAAGGAAGAACTCGTGGCCGCGTACGTTCTGACTGGAATGCCATAGAACGGCAATAGCCGTACGTACATAATCGGCGCATGGATCCAGAGCCCGGCGAGTTCCTTTCCCTGCTCACCGCCGAGGAGATCGAGGCGCTGCGAGCCGCCGGGCGCCCGCGCCGATGGGACCGCGGCACGACGGTGATCACCGAGGGCGACGCGGCCGACTGGGTGCTCGTGCTGACGCAGGGCCGGGTCAAGGTGTCCTCGCACACGAGCGGCGGCACCGAGGTGGTCCTCGCGGTCCGCGGCCCGGGGGCGCTGCTGGGCGACATGTCGGCCGTGGACGGCTCGCCGCGCTCGGCCACCGTGACCGCGCTGGAGCCCATCGAGGGCATCGTGGTCCGCGACTTCAGCGGTTTCCTGGCCGCGCACGGCCGCATCGCCGTCCTGCTCCTGCAACTGGTCGTCGGCCGGCTGCGCGACGCCGACCGCAAACGCGTCGAGTACGGCGCGTTCGACACCACCGGCCGGGTGGCGACCCGGCTGCTCGAACTGGCCGACCGGTACGGCGAGCGCACCAGCACCGGCGTGCGCGTGGCCCTGCCGCTCAGCCAGGACGAGCTGGCCGGCTGGACGGGCTCCTCACGGGAGGCGGTCAGCAAGGCGCTGCGCTCCCTGCGCGACCGCGGGCTCATCGAGACCGGCCGGCGACGGGTGGTCATCCACGACGTCGAGGGGTTACGGAAGCGAGCCAGGTGACCCCTGGTACAAAACGGACGTACGACGTACGTCATAGTGGGAGGCATGGTCGCGGTCACCCCCGAAGCCGGCACCCGCATGCGCTACGCCTGGCGCGTGTGCTCGGTCACCAGCCTGGGCCTCGTCCTCATCGGCATCGCCGGCAGCACGCTCAACGTCGCGCTGCCGACCGTCGTGCGGCACTTCCGGGCCGACGCGACGCAGTCGGGATGGATCCTGCTGGCGTTCCTGCTGGTCAACACCGCGAGCCTGGTGTTCTTCGGCCGGGTCGCCGACCTGCTCGGGCGGCGCGAGGTGTACCTGGCGGGCTTCGCCCTGTTCACCGCGGCCTCGCTGCTGGCCGGCTTGTCACCGGACGTCTGGTTCCTGGTCGGCATGCGCGTGCTCCAGGCGATCGGCTCAGCCATGATCCTGGCCAACGGCACGGTGATCATCACCGACGCGTTCCCGCCCGAACGGCTCAGCCAGGGCATGGGCGTCTACATCGGCACGCTGTCGGTGGCCCAGCTCGCCGGTCCGACGCTCGGCGGCCTGATCGCCGAGACCGCCGGCTGGCAGTGGATCTTCTGGGTGAACGTGCCCGCCGGGCTGATCGCGCTCGGCTGGGGCGCGGTGATCTTACGCAAGATGCCGAAGAGGCCCAGGCAGCCGGTGGACGCGCTCGGCAACGTGCTGGTGTTCGCCGCGCTGTCGGCGGTGCTGCTGGCGGTCAACGAGGCCGGGTCGGGCGGCCTGACCAGCCCGGTCGTCCTGACGGGGGCGGCGCTGTTCGTGCTGCTGGTGCCGCTGATCGTGCTGGCCGAGCGGCGCTCCACCAACCCGGTGCTGGACCTGCGGCTGTTCGGCGGCCGACTGCTGGCCTACGCGAACCTGGCCTCCTTCTGCAACGCGCTCGCGCGGTCCGCGCTGATCCTGGTGGTCGCGCTCTACTTCCAGGCGGCGCGCGGGCTCGACGCGTTCTCGGCCGGGCTGAGCGTGCTGCCGGTGCCGGTGGGCATCGGGCTGGCCTCGCCGATCGCGGGCCTGCTCGGCCCGCGGGTCTCGCCGTACGGGCTGTCGATCGGCGGCGCGGCGATGAGCGCGCTCGGGCTCGGCACGCTGATGCTGACGGCCGACCCGGCGACGCCGTACTGGGTGACGGGGATCGCCCTGTTCGTGGCCGGCTGCGGCAGCGGGACGTTCCTGACCGGCAACACCACCCAGGTCATGGCCGCCCTGCCGAGCGGCAGCCTGGGCGTGGTCAACGGCTTCCGAGTCATGATCATGAACGTCGGCATCGTGATCAGCGTGGGCCTGTCGCTCAGCGTCGTGACCAGCTCCGTGGGCCCGGCGCTGCGCGCCCAGGTGTACGCGGGCACGCTGTCCACGCTCTCCCCGGTGGCCGTCGGGCAGCTCATGGACGGCTTTCAGCGGGCGTACGCGGTGCTGTTCGCCGTGGCGCTGGCCGGCGCGGTGCTGGCCGCGCTCGCCCGCTCTCAGAGGGCTCCGGCGAGCCTCGACTCCACGTCGCGGTAGCGCGAGACCGGGATGAGGTGCACGCCGTCGAACGCGCCCGAGTCGCGCAGCGCGAACACCTGCTCGCAGGCCGCCTCGACGCCCGCCATGCGGTCGGCGGCCACCCGCTCGACCAGCTCGCCGGGCAGGGCGATGTCGGGGATGGCGGCGGCCAGCGTACGGGCGTGGCGCTCGCTGGCCAGCACCATGACGCCCGCGTAGACCGGCACGTCGACCTGGTTGGCCTCGCGCCACCGGACCTGTGCCTCGACCGAGAAGCTGACCTGGGCGAACAGGAAGTCGGCCGCGCGCTTCCAGGCCGGCAGCGGGCGCAGCCCGGCCGCCGCGCCGACGCGGAAGGCCGGCGAGAAGCCCCTGGCCTCCTCGATCATCGAGCGGACCGTCAGGTCGCTGGTCCGGCTGCCGCTGGCCGGCTTGTCGCCGTGGACGAACAGGAACTGGTCGACGCCGTACGCCGCGGCCGTCAGCAGGTCGCGGTGGAAGCCGAGCAGGTTGCGGTCGCGGGAGTTGAGACAGGCGATGCTGCGCCCGCCCATCGCCTCGACCTCGTGGGCCACGGCCACGCTGGACACGGTGGCCCGGCCGATGTGGTTGTCGGGGATCAGGAAGGAATGGGCGACCTGGCTGAGCGTGCCGATCTGGTGGCGTACGCGCTTCAGATCGGGCTTGGTGGGCGGTTCGATCTCGCAGACCAGCTCGAAAGGCATGATCCCGACCCTAACGCCCGGCGGCCAGCGCCTCGATGCCGCGCAGCACGAGATCGACGCCGAAGGAGTCGTAGAAGGCCGGGTCGGCGCCCGCGACCAGCGGTGAAGCCATCTCGACCAGGTACGGGTACTTCTCCGGCGGCAGCGACTGGAGGCCGGCCCGCTTGCCCCTGACCAGCTCGGCGATCTCCTCACCGGTCCGGCCGGCCTTGAAGTGCACGGGCGCGTCGGCGATCGACAGGGCGCTCTGCAGCAGGTACTTGGTGATCAGGCAGCTCTCCTCCACGTCGAACCCGGCCGTACGGGCCAGGCCCAGCGCCTTGTCCCAGACGACCAGGAAGTTGGGGACGGAGATCGGGTCGATCTGCTCGATGACGTTCTTGGCGCAGGGATGGGTGCGCAGGGTCCTGATGAGCCCCTGGGTCAGGTCGCGGAGCTGCTCCTGCCAGGGCCGCTCGTCGGCCGGCTCCGGCACGAAGCCGCCGATCAGGTGGTCGGCCATGCCGACCAGGAGCTGGTCCTTGTTCTTGAAGTGCCAGTAGAGGGCCATCGGCGTCACGCCCAGGTCGCTCGCCAGCCGGCGGATCGTCACGGCGTCGAGCCCCTCGGTGTCGCCGATCTCCAGCGCACGCTCGGCGATGGCCCGCGCGTCCAGTTTTCCCATCACGGTTGACAACTATACGCCGTACAAGTTGAACTGTACGACGTACAAGTACGGCGTATAGGAGGTTGGCGACATGCGATGGTGGGCGCTGGGTGCCGTGACGTCGGGCACGTTCATGACCTATCTCGACAACAACGTGGGGAACGTCGCGTTGCCGACGATCCAGCGGGAGCTCGGGCTGACGATCTCCGGGCTGGAGTGGATCGTGAGCTCGTACATCCTGGTCTTCGCCGGGCTCATGCTGGTCGGCGGCCGGCTGGCGGACCTGTTCGGGGCCCGCGTGGTGTTCCTGGCCGGGCTCTCCGTCTTCACCGCGGCCTCGCTGGGCGCCGGGCTGGCCACCTCGGGCGGCGCGCTGATCGCGGCGCGGGCCGTCCAGGGCGTGGGGGCGGCGCTGCTCACGCCCACGTCGCTCACCCTGATCAGCCAGATCTTCCCCGAGCCCGGCGAGCGCGGCAGGGCCGTGGGCGTCTGGAGCGCGTCCGGGGCGCTGTCCATGGCGCTCGGCCCGGCGGCCGGCGGTTTCATCAGCGAGCACCTGCACTGGGGCTGGATCTACCTGATCAACGTGCCGATCGGGATCGCCACCCTCGGCCTGGCCCTGTGGGCGGTCCGGCCCGCGTTCACCCGCCGGCGGCACCGGCTCGACCTGCCCGGCCTGGCCACCTCGGCGCTCGCGCTGGTCTCCCTCACCTACGCGCTCATCGAGGGCGACCGCGCCGGATGGACGTCGGCCGAGATCCTGGCCGCGTTCGGGCTCGCGGCGGCGGCCGCCGTGGCGTTCGCGCTGGTCGAGACGCAGTCCGAGCGCCCGATGATCGACCTGTCGCTCTTCCGCTCGCGGGTGTTCACCGGCGGCGCGCTGACCATGGGCATCTGGTCGTTCGGCGTGTTCGGCATCTACTTCTTCAGCGCCCTGTGGCTGCAGAACGTGCTCGGCTTCTCCCCCACGCAGGCCGGCCTGGCGTTCGTGCCGATGGCCCTGGTCATGGCGGTCGTCGCCATCACGTCGCAGCGGATCTCCGCGCGGCTCGGCACCGGCCGCACGGTGGCGCTCGGCATGGCGCTCATGGGCGCGGCGATCTACCTGATCTCCGGCGTCGGGGCCGACGGCGACTACGCCGACGTCGCCCCCTGGTTCCTGCTCTACGGCCTCGGCGGCGGCCTGCTGGTGCCGCTGACCTCGGCGATCCTCGGCGGCCTGCCCAAGGACAGGGCGGGCGTGGCCTCAGGCGTGCTGAACGTCTCGCGGGAGGTGTTCGGCCTGCTCGGCATCACCGTGCTGGGCGCGATCCTCAGCTCCCGCCAGAGCGGGAGCGATCAGCCCCCGCCGGCCGCCTTCCTCGACGCCTACCAGTTCACGCTCGTCATCGCGGCGGTGATCGTGCTGGCCGCCGTCCCGCTCGGCCTGTACGCGCTGCGCCCGTCCCGCCGCCCGCCGGTGACGGACGAGCCTCAGGCCACCGCCCCCGCGACCGTCGGCTCGTCGAACTGAGTGCGGTACAGCTCCTCGTAGCGGCCGCCCATGGCCAGCAGTTCGGCGTGCGTGCCCCGCTCGGCCACGCGGCCGTCCTCGATCACCAGGATCTGGTCGGCCGCCCGCACGGTCGACAGCCGGTGCGCGATCACCACGGCGGTCCGGCCCGCCAGCGCCTCCCCCAGGGCCTCCTGCACGGCCGCCTCGGAGGTGGAGTCGAGCGCGGCGGTGGCCTCGTCCAGGATCACCACGCGCGGCCTGGCCAGCAGGAGCCGGGCGATCGTCAGCCGCTGGCGCTCGCCGCCGGACAGCCGGTAGCCGCGCTCGCCGACCACCGTGTCCAGGCCGTCGGGCAGCGACTCGATCAGCGTCCGCAGCCGGGCCCTGGACAGGGCGTCCCAGATCTCCTCCTCGCTCGCCGCCGGCCTGGCCAGCAGCAGGTTCTCCCTGATCGTGTCGTGGAAGAGGTGGCCGTCCTGGGTGACCATGCCGAGGGTGTCGCGGATGGCGTCGAAGGTCAGGTCCCGTACGTCCACGCCGCCGAGGCGGACCGCGCCGGAGTCGACGTCGTACAGCCTGGGCAGCAGCTGGGCGATCGTGGACTTGCCGGCCCCCGACGAGCCCACCAGCGCCACCATCTGGCCCGGCAGGGCCGTGAACGAGATGCCGTGCAGCACCTCCTCGCCGCCCCGCGAGTCCAGCGTGGCGACCTCCTCCAGCGAGGCCAGCGACACCTTGTCGGCGGCGGGGTAGGCGAAGCGCACGTCGTCGAACTCGACCGCGACCGGGCCCTCGGGGACGTCGCGGGCGTCCGGGCGCTCCTGGATCAGCGGCTTGAGGTCGAGCACCTCGAAGACGCGCTCGAAGCTGACCAGGGCGCTCATCACGTCCACCCGGGCGCTGGCCAGGGCGGTCAGGGGCGCGTAGAGGCGGGTCAGCAGCAGGGCCAGCGACACCACGGCGCCGGGTTCGAGCTGGTCGCGCAGGGCGTAGAAGCCGCCGAGGCCGTAGACGAGGGCCAGCGCGAGCGCCGAGACCAGGGTCAGGGCCGTGACGAACACCGACTGGTTCATGGCCGAGCGCACGCCGATGTCGCGCACCCGCCGCGCCCGCGCGGCGAACTCCGCGGACTCGCGCGCCGGACGGCCGAACAGCTTCACCAGCGTCGCGCCCGGCGCGGAGAACCGCTCGGTCATCTGGGTGCCCATGGCGGCGTTGTGGTCGGCGGCCTCGCGCCGCAGCCGCGCGATCCTGACGCCCATCCGGCGCGCGGGCAGCACGAACACCGGCAGGAGCAGCAGCGCGAGCAGCGTGATCTGCCACGAGATGCCGATCATCACGGTGAGCGTCAGCACGAGCTGCACCAGGTTGCCCGCCACGCTGGACAAGGTGTCGGTGAAGGCCCGCTGCGCGCCGATCACGTCGTTGTTCAACCGGCTCACCAGGGCCCCGGTACGCGTGCGCATGAAGAACGCGACCGGCATCCGCTGCACGTGGTCGAAGACCGCCGTGCGCAGGTCGAGGATCAGCCCTTCGCCGATGGTGGCCGACTGCCAGCGGTTGAGCAGGCCGAGCCCGGCCTCGGCGAGCGCCAGGCCCGCGATCAGCAGCGCGACCACGACCACCACGCCGAGCGGCTCACCGTTGAAGATCGCGTCGACCACCCGCCCCGCGAGCAGCGGCGACACCACGGCCAACCCTGCCAGCACCACGCTGAGCACCAGGAACAGCACGATCCTGCGCCGGTGGGGACGGGCGAACCCGCCGATACGCCGGAGCGTCGCCCTGTTCAGCGGGCGACGCTCCGGCCGGTTGTTCATCGAGTAAAGCTGATGCCAGGCGGTCACTTCCATGCTCATGCATGGGAGACTATTTCCTCAAGTTAACTTGAGGTCAACCGGTTTTCGCCGGGGAGCCGGGTATCAGCTGCCGATCTTCCTGCCCCTGCCGTGCCAGACCACCGCCACCGACGGGCGCGGCTGGTCGCCGTCGGGCCAGCGGCTGGCCGGGTTGTCCGGGGTCGCGCCGTCGATCTCGCCCGGGTGCTGCACGGCCACGAACACGCTCTTCTGGTCCTCGGTGACCAGCGGGCCGCAGGTCTCCGCGCCGAGCGGGACCGTGAGGAACTGGCGCAGGTGACCGCGGTCGGAGCCGCGCACCGGCATGACGAACAGGCCGTCGTTGCTGCCGAGCTGGTTGCCGTCGGTGGAGATCCACAGGTTGCCGTCGGCGTCGAACGTCACGTTGTCCGGGCACGAGATCGGCGAGACCTTGGTCTTGTCGAAGCCGGCGAAGTACGTCGCGGGGTCGTTCGGGTCGCCGCAGACGAGCGGGAGCGACCAGGCGAAGGTGGTCTCGCCCGCGTCGTTGCGCCGCTCGGCCACCTCCAGGATGTGACCGTGCTTGTTGGACGGGCGCGGGTTGGCCTCGTCCACCTGGGCGGCGGTGCGGTTGGAGTTGTTGGTCAGGGCCACGTAGACGCCGCCGGTGACCGGGTTGCGCTCCATGTCCTCCGGACGGTCCATCTTGGTCGCCCCGACCTTGTCGGCCGCCGTACGGGTGTAGACCAGCACCTCGGCGGCGGTCATGCCGTCCACGTACGACCTGTCGCCCGACACCAGCGGGATCCACTGGCCCGAGCCGTCGAACAGCCCGTCGGAGGGCAGCTTGCCGGAGCCGTCGATCTCGGCGGCCGGGCTGTCGCCGGTGAACTTGGCGACGTACAGGGTGCCCTCGTCCAGCAGGGTGCGGTTGTGGCGGTCGAAGCCGGGGATGTACCGGTTCTTGGAGACGAACTTGTAGATGTACTCGAAGCGCGAGTCGTCACCCATGTAGACGACCAGGCGGCCGTCCCTGGCCAGGGTGGTGTTGGCGGCCTCGTGCTTGAACCTGCCGAGCGCGGTGCGCTTGACGGGCGTGGAGTCCGGGTCGAACGGGTCGATCTCCACGATCCACCCGAACCTGTTGGCCTCGTTCGGGTGCTTGGCCAGGTCGAAGCGCTCCTCGACCCGGTCGAAACGGCGGTTGCCCGCCGGGGTGCCCGTCGTGATCGTGTACCGCGAGATGTACGGCCGCTGCGCCTCGGGCACCTTGTCGCCGTTGACGAAGTACTGGTCGAAGTTCTCCTCGGCGGTCAGGACCGTGCCCCACGGGGTGGAACCGCCCGAGCAGTTGTTCAGCATGCCGACCGGCGCCAGGCCCTTGGGGTCGGCGGCCGTCCTGAGCAGGGCGTGACCGGCGGCGGGGCCGGAGAAGCGCATCGGCGTCTGCGCGGTGACGCGCCGGTTGTAGCGGCGGCGGCCCTTGGTGGTGAGCTTCCACTCGCCGGTGCCGTGCGCCCGCTCGATCTCCACGACCGAGCCGCCGTGCGCGGCCAGCGCGATCTTGATCTGCTCCTCGGTCGCCGCCGCGCCGCCCGTGTACCCGCGGAACATCAGGTTCTCGTCGGTGTACTCGTGGTTCACCCACAGCAGGCCGCGGTTGTGGCCCATCGGGAAGAACGTCACGTAGTCGCAGTTGTAGCCGAACTGCTTGTTCTGGGCGTCGGCCGTCTGGTTGGCGAAGTCGAAGGCCGGCGCGTCGGGCAGCACCGGGTCGCCCCAGCGCACGACCACGGAGGAGTTGTAGCCGTCGGGGATGCGCAGCGCGTCGTCCTTGTTCGGCGGCACCGGGGTGAAGGCGATCCCGCTCCGGCCGCGCAGGCCCTCCGCGACCGGCCCGGCGGCGGTCTCGGCGGCCGCCTCGGCCGCCGGCTCGTCGGCGAACGCCGGGACCGCGCCCGCCACGCCCACGCCCGCCACCAGCGCGCCGAGCGCGCCCGCGCGCAGCACGCCGCGGCGCGTCAGCGCCTCCTTCACCACGTCGCCGAAGTAGGCGTTGCCCGTCGTGTTGGCCACGTCGTGCGCGCACGCGTTCCCGCAACGGAACTGACAGGTCAGAGCGGATCGGCCACCTTTGTGCGGGGTGGAAAGCAGCGGCAGCAGCCGCCCCGCCTCAGGGTTCGCCACAGGTCCTCCAGATATGTGCGCGGTTGTACGGCGGGGACGTTACGGTCGCCGACGAAACCCGGGGTGAACGACGACCTCCGTCCCGATGAACGCTTGCCGCGAGACAATGGACTCGTGCCACCACGCAAGATCGACCCGGAGAAGCTGCGCGCGGCCCTCGACGGCCAGCTCGTCGCCCTCGACGAACCGCCCTACGACGGCCCCGCATCGGCCCTGCCCGACGCCCTGGTCGCCGCGGTGCTGACCGCCTACGACCGCGGGCTCGCCCCCGAACGCGACGCGGCCCGGCAGGCGGTGCGCCACCTGCTGGAGAAGCTGGCCGCCGCCGCTCCCGGCCGCACGGTCGAGGTGCGCGTGCCGCCCTACGCGGCCGTCCAGGCCGTCCCCGGCCCCCGCCACACCCGCGGCACACCGCCGAACGTGGTGGAGACCGACGCCCGCACCTGGCTGGAGCTCGCGCTCGGCCGGCTCACCTGGGACGAGGCCGTGGCCAGGGGCTCGGTCGCGGCGAGCGGCTCCCGCGCCGACCTGTCAGCCCACCTGCCGCTCTAGCGGCCCTTGCTCATCCAGGGGAACCTGCTCTCGAAGCACTGGTCGGCGAGCTGGCCGGGAAGCTGGCCGCACTCCTGGACCACCTTCCAGAACCAGATCGCGACGATCGCGAACAACACCAGCGACAGCGCGCTGATCACGATCCCGGCGATGGCCCGGCCCCTGCCCACGCGCTTGGCGAGCGCCACACAGCCGAAGACGATCGACAGGATCGCGGTGAGCACGCCGGTGAAGCAGACGAACACCAGGAACGGGCTGGCCACGCCCAGCACCAGCGAGGCGGTGGCCAGGCCGCTGCCGGGCGGCGCAGGCGGCTGGGCGCCGTAGGGGCCGTACTGGCCGTAGGCGGGGGCTCCCGGTGGCGGGCCGTAACCGGGCGGGCCGCCGTAGGGGCTGGAGGGGGTGGTGCCGGGGACGGACGCGTCCCGGCCCCCGGTCTCGTACGCCCCCGGCGCCTCATAACGCCCGCCAGCCGCCGCCGACCCCCCATAGGCCCCCTCACCGCCCCCGCCGACCCCCGGCCCGCCATACGGCCCCTCACCACCTCCGCCGGCCGCCGTGGGCCCGGTGTAGGCTCCCTCGCCCCCGTAGGCCCCCGGCCCGCCGTAGGCTCCCTCGCCCCCGTAAGGTGCGCCAGGACCTCCTGTGGGTCCTCCTGCGCCTACGGAGGGGGGCGTCACGCCTTCCGCGCCCGCGGTGGCACCCCTGCCTACGGCGCCTCCGGGGCGCTCGATGCCTCCTGGGCCTTCCGCACCTCGTGGGCCCTCCGTACCGCCCTCCGTACCGCCCTCCGCGCCGCCCGGCCGCGCGCCCGGCTCCTCGGGGCCGCCGGCCGCGTGGGTGCCGGTGGGCGGGGGCTCGAAGGTGGGCACGTCGCCGTATTCGTACCGGGAGGGCGCGGGGCGGCTCGGCTCCTCGTCCGGTTGCGTGCCCCAGCCCGGATAGGCCGGGGTGCCGCCGGGCATCGGATAGACCTGCGTCTCCTCGGCGTCCCTGCCAGACCATCGCGTCCCGCCGGTGCCGCCGCCCTCGGCCGGTTGCGGCGTCTCGGGCGAGGTGGGCAGGTCGGGATGGTCGGGACGTCCCCCGGGCCTGGGCTCGTGCGACGGCGGCACGTCGGGTGGCGGCGGTGGCACCACGGGTGGCACGGGCGCGATCGGCTCCTCGCCCTCCCGCTCCTCCTCGAACGGCCACTCATCCGCCCACCGCCCACCCCCGGACCGCCCCCCAGCTCCTTCGCCCTCAGACCGCCCGGCCTGCCGCTCCCCCGGCCGTTCGCCGGGCTGCTCGCCGGGCTGCTCGCCGGGCTGCTCGCCGGTCCGCTCGCCGGTCCGCTCGTCGGGCTGTTCGCCCTCGTGCCGCCCGCCGCCCGACCGGCCTCCCTCTCCGGGACCTACGCCTCCGCCTGGGGCTGCGCCCTCCGGAGTGTCCGCGTGACGAGGGGCGTGCTCGGGTCCAGAGAACTGCTCGGGTCCAGAGGCGTGCTCGGGTCCAGGGGCGTGGTCGGGGGCGTGTTCGTGGTCGGGGGCGGTCCAGCCCTCCGGGGTGCCGGCGCCGCCGGTCGGCCCCGCGCCGGGCGGGCCGCCGACGGCCCACTCGCTCGGGCGCCACTCGTTGCTCGTCGGCCCGCCCTCGTACGGCCCGATCTCCGGCGGCTCCTCCTCGGGCGCCGGCCGCTCCTCCTCGGCCGTCCCCTCCCGCCTCCCTTCGGGCGTGTGCTGCGGCGGCGCGGATTCGGGCCGGCCCTCGCGGGGGTGGCCTTCGCGGTGCTGCGGGTCCTGCCCCTCGCGGGGTTCGTTGGGGTCCCCAGGTGTGGTCACGTCTGCGTCTCCCGACGGGTCTGCATGCCGGATACTTCACCTTTTCGCGGAGGGCATCGGCTAAAGCGCACGACACGGTAAGACGGCCGCCATCCTTGGGTCACCATGCGCCAAAGCGGCAGGCGGCGGGCAAGATGAGTGCATGCTGGACGAGACCCTGACGTACGCCCTGATCATGGTCATGAAGACCCACCGCAACCGGATGGCCGCCGCCCTGGCGCCACTGGGCCTGCACACGGGCCAGGAGCTGCTGCTCAACCAGCTGTGGCGGCAGGACGGCCTCACCCAGGGCGAGCTGATCGCCCGGCTGGGCGTTGAGCCGCCGACCGTCACCAAGACCCTCCAGCGCCTGGAACGCGCGGGCTTCGTCCACCGCTCCCCCGACCCCGACCGCCCGCGGGTGGGCCGCGTGCACCTGACGGAGGCCGGCAAGGCGCTGCGCCAGCCGGTCGAGGAGATCTGGGCCAGGACCGACGAAGAACTCCAGCACGGCCTGGACGACACCGAACGCGCCCTGCTGTCCCGCCTCGTCCGCGCCATCCCCCAGTAACTCTCTTCACCAAGAGCGAAACCCCCTTGCCTCCAGCACCCACAAAGGACTTAGCTGGCTAATTAGTCGGCTAATCAATCAAGAGAGGCATCCCATGCACGCGTTCATCACCGGCGGCTCCTCCGGCATCGGCGCCGCCACCGCGCTCGCCTACGCCAGGGCCGGCGCGCGGGTCACCCTCACCTACAACACCGGCCCGGACCGCGCCGCGGAGGTCGTCAAGCGCATCGAGGAGGCGGGCGGCCAGGCGGCGGCCGTCCATCTCGACCTGGAGGACCACGCCACCGTCGCGCCCGCCGCCGCCCAGGCGGGCCCGGTGGACGCCCTGGTGCTCAACGCCGTCCGCTGGGGCACGATCATGCCCAACAGCATGAGCTTCGAGGACGTCCCCGCCGCCGAATGGACGGCCGCCCTGCACGCGAACGTCGTCGGCAACGCCCTGCTCGTCCAGGCCTTCCTGCCCGGGATGCGGAGGAACGGCTTCGGCCGGATCGTCTTCGTCTCCTCGGGCGCCGCCGAGGAGGGCCAGCCGGGCCCCGGCCCGTACGGCACCGCCAAGATGGCCCTGCACGGCATGGCCCGCGCCCTGGCCTGGGAGGCCGGCCGGGACGGCGTGCTGGTCAACGTGGCCGTCGCCGGGCTCACGATCACCGAGGCCGAGCGCCCGGTCACCCAGGAGGTCCTCGACCGCGTCGCGGCCCGCACGCCCAGCCGCCGGCTCTCGACCGCCGACGACATGGCGGCGCTGATCCATTTCCTCGGATCGGCGGCGAACCGCAACGTCACCGGAGAGTTCGTCCGCGACGGATCCAACGCCGGCAGATCCTCCCACGCCGGCTGATGAAGCACCCGGGTGTGCGAGCACGGAAGCCCGCAACCTAAACTGAGGCATGTGCTGAAGGGCGACGGCCGGCTCGGCCATGACCTGGACCCCCACGACCGCGCACCCAAAGACGCTTGTGGTGTCTTCGGCGTCTGGGCACCAGGCGAGGAAGTTTCCAAACTCACCTACTACGGGCTGTACGCGTTGCAGCACCGCGGCCAGGAGTCCGCGGGCATCGCGGTCAGCGAGGGCAGCCGCATTCTCGTCTACAAGGACATGGGCCTGGTGGCCCAGGTCTTCGACGAGTCCGTGCTGGGCACCCTCCGCGGCCACCTGGCCATCGGCCACTGCCGTTACTCCACCACGGGTTCGAGCGTGTGGGAGAACGCGCAGCCGACCCTCAGCTCCACCGAGGTCGGCGGGCTCGCGCTCGCGCACAACGGCAACCTGATCAACACCCCGGAGCTGGCCGAGCGCCTGGCTCCCGGCTCCACCCGGGCGACCACCGACACCGAGGTCCTGGCCTCGCTGCTCGCCCAGGATCGCACGCGTTCCATCGAAGACTCGGCGGCCGAGCTGCTGCCGCAGGTCAAGGGCGCGTACTCGCTGGTGTTCATGGACGAGAAGACCCTCTACGCGGCCCGCGACCCGCAGGGCATCCGCCCGCTGGTCCTGGGCCGTCTGGAGCGCGGCTGGGTGGTGGCCTCCGAGACGGCGGCCCTCGACATCGTGGGCGCCACGTTCGTCCGCGAGATCGAGCCCGGCGAGCTGCTCACCATCGACGAGGACGGCGTCCGGTCCCGCCGCTTCGCCCTGCCCGACCCCAAGGGCTGCCTGTTCGAGTACGTCTACCTGGCCCGTCCCGACACCACGATCGCGGGCCGCGGCGTGCAGGTCACCCGGGTCGAGGTCGGCCGCGTGCTGGCCCGCGAGCACCCGGTCGAGGCCGACCTGGTCATCCCCACGCCCGAGTCCGGCACCCCGGCCGCCGTCGGCTACGCCGAGGAGAGCGGCATCCCCTACGGCCAGGGCCTGGTGAAGAACTCCTACGTGGGCCGCACGTTCATCCAGCCCTCGCAGACCATCCGCCAGCTCGGCATCCGGCTCAAGCTCAACCCGCTGCGCGAGGTCGTCGCGGGCAAGCGCCTGGTGGTCGTCGACGACTCGATCGTGCGCGGCAACACCCAGCGCGCCATCGTGAAGATGCTGCGCGAGGCGGGGGCGCGTGAGGTGCACGTCCGCATCTCCTCGCCGCCCGTGGCCTGGCCGTGCTTCTACGGCATCGACTTCGCGACCCGCGCCGAGCTGATCGCCGGCTCGCTGTCGGTGGAGGAGATCAGGGCCTCGCTGGGCGCCGACTCGCTGGGGTACATCTCCCTGGAGGGCCTGACCAAGGCCACCACCATCCCCGCCGGGCGGCTCTGCCGGGCCTGTTTCGACGGCTCGTACCCGATCCCCATCGACCAGGACAACGTGGGCAAGTTCGTGTTGGAGAGCAAAGCGTGAGTACCTACGAGGCCGCCGGCGTCGACATCGAGGCGGGCGAGCGCGCCGTCACCCTGATGAAGGACAAGGTGGCGCGGGCCCGCCGGCCGGAGGTGGTCGACGACGCCAGCGGCTTCGCCGGGCTCTTCGACGCCTCGGCGCTGCTGCGTTACCGGCGTCCGCTGCTCGCCTCCTCCACCGACGGCGTGGGCACGAAGGTCATGATCGCCCAGCGCTACGGCAAGCACGACACGATCGGCATCGACCTGGTCGGCATGGTCCTCGACGACCTGGTGGTCTGCGGGGCCGAGCCGCTGTTCATGACCGACTACATCGCCGTCGGCAAGGTCGTGCCCGAGCGCGTGGCCGAGATCGTCGGCGGCGTGGCCGAGGGCTGCCGGCTGGCCGGCGCGGCGCTGGTCGGCGGCGAGACCGCCGAGCACCCGGGCGCCATGGGCCCCGACGAGTACGACCTGGCCGGAGCCGGCACCGGCGTGGTCGAGGCCGACGCCATGCTCGGCCCCGACCGCATCCGCGAGGGCGACGTGGTCCTCGGGCTGGCCTCCTCCGGTGTCCACTCCAACGGCTACTCGCTGGTGCGGCACGTGCTGCGCGAGGCGTCGCTGTCGCTCGACGCGGTGCTGCCCGAGCTGGGCCGTCCGCTGGGCGAGGAGTTGCTGGAGCCGACCCGCGTCTACTCGCTCGACTGCCTCCACCTGGCCCGTTCCACCGAGGTGCACGCCTTCGCGCACATCACGGGCGGCGGCCTGGAGGCCAACTTGTCGCGGTCGCTGCCCGGCCACCTCGACGCGCTGCTCGACCGGTCGTCCTGGACCCCGCCGGCGATCTTCGAGGTGCTGGCCGGGCACGGGCGGATCGCCCAGAAGGACATGGACCGTACGTTCAACCTCGGCGTGGGCATGGCGGCCGTGGTGGCGCCCGGCTCGGCCGACGAGGCCGTCCGGCTGCTCGCCGAGCGCGGTCTGCCCGCGTGGGTGCTGGGCGAGATCGTCCAGGGCTCCGGCCAGGCGCGCTACCGCTGACCCGCGACGGGGGCCGGCTCGATGCCGGCCCCCGTTCAGCCGGTCCTGTGCCGCTGGTAGTGGCGGGCGACGCGCACCCGGTTGCCGCACAGCTCCGGTGAGCACCAGCGCCGCCGGGGGTGGGCGGGCAGGAAGATCATGCGGCACCGGGGCCCCTCACAGGCCCTGATCCGGCTCGCCGCCGGATCGGCGAGCAGGTCGGCCGCGGCCTCGGCGAGCTGCGCGAGCAGGCGGGCGAGCCGGTCGCCGTCCCTGTGCGCGCCCTTGGTGAGCCCGCCGTCCGTGACGTCCAGACGCCCGTACGCCGGCGCGGCGCGCATCGCGTCGTTGATCGCCGCGACCGCCTCGCCAGGCGGCCGCTCGCCCCGGCGCACGGCCTCGACCGCCGCCGCCACGTGCGCCCGCAACTCCCGGAGCACGCCGAGATCGTCCGCCGTGAACGGCCCCCGGACGGACGCCAGCCGGCCCGCCTGACGATCGAGCCAGTTCCCGAACACCTCGGGCGTGTCGAGGACGTCGAAGTCCTGGCCCCGGGTGTTCACCAGGTCCAGCGCGAGCGGCTCACCGATCAGGAACTCCATGAGTTCTAATGCTACATCTCCCCCTTGACGCGTTAGAAGCCTGCCCGTTATAACTAACGCATCATTGCGCGAGAAAGGCATTAGGCATGGAGATCCCGCAGATCCGCCACGGTTTCGTGGACGTGGAAGGCGTCCAGGTGTTCTACCGGGAGGCGGGCCCGCGCGACGGCATCCCCGTGCTCCTGCTGCACGGCTTCCCCTCGGCCTCCCACCAGTACAGGCGCCTGATGGACGCCCTGGGCGCCCGCTACCGCCTGATCGCGCCGGACTACCCCGGCTTCGGCCACACCGAGGCCCCCGGCGACTTCGTCTACTCCTTCGACCGCCTGGCCGACGTGGTCGAGGGTTTCGTGCGCGAGATCGGGCTCGACCGCTTCGTCTGGTACGCCTTCGACTTCGGCGGCCCCGTCGGCTTCCGCCTGGCCACCCGGCACCCCGAATGGATCGCCGGCCTGATCGTCCAGAACGCCAACGCCTACGACGAGGGCCTGTCGGACCTGGCGCGCACCACGATCCACGCGCCCGCGGAGAACCTGGGCGACCTGTTCACCCTGCCCGTCACGCGCGGCCAGTACGAGGGCGGCGCATCGGACGTCTCAGCCGTCGCACCCGACGGATGGACCCTGGACCAGCACTTCCTCGACCTGCCCGGACGCCGGGAAGCCCAGCTCGCGCTGGCGCTCGACTACCGCTCCAACCTCGCGCTCTACGCCGACTGGCAGGCATGGCTGCGCCGCCACCGGCCGCCCACGCTGATCGTGTGGGGCCGCAACGACGCCTTCTTCCCGGAGCCGGGCGCGCACGCCTACCTGCGGGACCTGCCGGACGCCGAGCTGCACGTGCTGGACACCGGGCACTTCGCCCTGGAGGACAAGCTCCCCGAGATCGCGCCGCTGGTCGCAGGCTTTCTCGACCGCACGCAAGCGTGACGAAAGCCCCACGGTTGCCCGTGGGGCTCGACGCTCATGAACGAGGATCCGGCACATGCCGGATCCTCGGCCACGTCACTCTGAAGAACGGCTATCGGCGACCCGAAGGACGGCCGTCTTCGTCGTCCCCGGAGCCGTAGTCATCGGCGTAATCGGCATAGCGATCCGCCAGCTCATCGTTGAGGTCGTCGGCGTCGTCATTGCTGGAGTCTCCGACCCCGAGTTCGTCGCGCAGACGGTCAAGATCCGTGCCACCGCTGTTGTACTTCAGCTGGCGAGCAACCTTGACCTGCTTGGCCTTTGCTCGGCCGCGCCCCATTGGCTCGACCCCCTCGTGTGGGGTCGTCCCCGACCCCTCGTCGCTAACGCACCACACACTGACGCCGCCTGACTTTGGACGTCAGCCTATCGTTCGCCTATTACCGTACCTGTTTTGTGCCCAGCTCGGTACGTCGTATGGGCGTGGGGCGTCAGTGGCCCAGCCAAATGGCCCTAATACGCCCGACTTCCGACATTCTGCGCTCGGCTAGCCTATCCGCTGCCACAGCCGGCGGAACGCCCTCGTCCGCCGCGATCCCGAAGATCTTCAGGGTTGTGTCGTAGATCTGGGCCGCCTTCGCCCTGGCCCGGTCCATGCTGAAGCCCTCGATCTCGTCGGCGACCTGGATGACGCCGCCGGAGTTGACCACGTAGTCGGGCGCGTACAGGATCCCGCGGTCGGCCAGCTGCTTCTCGACGCCGGGATGCGCGAGCTGGTTGTTGGCCGCGCCGCAGACGATCTTCGCCCGCAGACCGGCCACCGTGGCGTCGTCGAGCGCGCCGCCCAGCGCGCAGGGCGCGAAGACGTCGATGTCGGACGTGGTGAGCGCCTGGGCGTCGGCGACCACCTCGACCTCCGGATGCCGCTGGCGCACCCGCTCGACGGCCCGCGGGTCGACGTCGCAGATCACGACCTCGGCGCCGTCCTCGCGCAGGAGGTCGACCAGGCGGTGGCCCACCTTCCCGACCCCCTCGACGCCGACCCGCCTGCCGTGCAGCGACGGCGTGCCGAAGACCCGTTCGGCCGAGGCGCGCATGCCCTGGAAGACGCCGAACGAGGTCAGGACGGAGGAGTCGCCGGCGCCGCCGTGGGCCAGGGTGCGGCCGGTGACGTGGCGGGACTCGCGGGCGACGACGTCCATGTCCTCGCTGAAGGTGCCGACGTCGCAGGCGGTGATGTAGCGCCCGCCCAGCGACTCGACGAACCTGCCGTAGGCGCGCAGCAGCGCCTCGCTCTTGACCTTGGCCGGGTCGCCGATGATGACGGCCTTGCCGCCGCCGAGGTCGAGGCCGGCCAGGGCGTTCTTGTAGGACATGCCCTTGGCCAGGTTGAGCACGTCGGCCAGGGCCGCCTGCTCGTTCTCGTACGGATAGAACCTGGTGCCGCCGAGCGCGGGCCCGAGGGCCGTGCTGTGGACGGCGATGATCGCACGCAGGCCGCTCTGCTCGTCGGCGCAGAAGACGACCTGCTCGTGGACGTCCTTGTGGGACGTGCCGAAGACGTCGGTCACGGTAGTGACTCCCTGTCCGGTCCACCGCTCCTTCGCGGCGGAGGTCACTCTCAGACTAGTGAGCCCGACGGTGCGCGCAGGTGCTCTTCGTGACACGATGCCTCCGTGCTGCCCTATGCCGCCTACCTCCGCGTCTATGAGCCACTGACCGCGTTCGCCGAGTCCGAGCGCAAGCTGTGGGCCGACTACGCCGACTCACGCGACCGTCCGCGCCGGGCGAACGCGCTCAACGCGGAGCACAGCGAGTCGGTCATGCGCCTGCTCGGCATGCCCCCTCAGCCCGTTCCCGCCCAGGAGAGCCCCAATGCCTATCTGCGGCGCGTTGAGGACCGTTTGTACGTATGTCCCTGGCAGACGCGTCTGCGGTCGTGGCTGGCCTTCTCACGGCTTCGTGGCGCCACTCCCGTGAAACTGATGGACCGGCTCGTGCCGAAGGCCATCGCCGAGCAGACGGCCGACGACTTCGACCGGTTCAAGCGCCGGGCCGGTTCGTCCGCCTTGCGTACGCACATTCGCACCACGGCGTGGCATGTGCCGCCATCGTGGTTCGTGCCGTTTGATGGGAACGAGCGCTGGCTGGTGCTCGGCTCCTCCACCCCGAGACAGGACGTGACGACCACTACGGGCCGTAACCTCATCTACGTCACCTCCATGGCCCAGGCCAGGAGGCGGGCGGCCCGCGCCCTCAACGTGATGCGCCGGCACCTCGGCGACGCGTCGTCCAACTTCGACGTGGAGGACATCGCACGCTGGCTGGAGGAGTTCCACCCGCACTCGCTGGTCGAGCTCGACTACGGCGGCCTGGTCCACCTGATGAACGACGACGCCCTCCAGGCCGACCAGTCGGTTGCTGAGCTTTCGGCCGCTTTGACCGGTCTGGACACGGGTCAAGAAGAACTTGCCTATGCCATGTACCAGCGCGTCATCCTTCGGTGGAAGTCAATGCAACAGCTGGAATCCGCCAACTGATTCCCAAAACAACCGTCTGACCTGCATGAGTAGGTCACGTCTCGCGGCTGCTCTCTTCTGCGAACTGAGTAGTTTGCCGTTTTCACTGCGATACCACGAACCGTGTCGCTAGAATCACCGAGCGTGACATCGCCATAGGGGCGGGCAGTTGGGTCAAAGAAGGGCTCGCCAATCGCTCTGCGTGGCGGTATGGTCACATCGGGTGATGCCGCATATGGCTCAGAAAAGCCGCACGCTCTGCGCCATAGGGGGACATCCGTGACACGCGCAAAGGCAGTCACAGGATCGCTAAGCCGGTCCACACGGAGGAGAGGCCGCACAAATGTCAGCTCGTACACCCGAGGCCGAGCCACTGCTCACGCCCGCTGAGGTCGCGACCATGTTCAGGGTCGACCCCAAGACCGTTACGCGGTGGGCCAAGGCGGGCAAGTTGACGTCGATTCGTACCCTCGGCGGTCATCGGCGTTACCGGGAGACCGAGGTTCGCGCACTGCTGGCGGGCATTCCACAGCAGCGTTCCGAGTAGTTCGCAAAGGGTCGTCACGAACCTCAGGGGGGTTGAGGGTGGACCAGGTACGCTTGCCCGGTCCACCGACGTGACGTCGCACGGGGAAGTTGGCGTCGCCCGCCCGGCGCCACTCTTCCCCCGCTACGCCAGTTGCTCGCCGGTGAGCACGTCGAGCAGCTCGCCGACCTCGCCGTCGTAGGCGGCGGCCACGCCCAGCAGGGCCACCATGTGGTCGACGAGCATCTTCTCCAGGATCGGCCGCTCGACGTCGCGGTGCTCCAGCCAGTCGAGACCGGCCGTCTCCACGGAGGCGATCCACGAGCGCAGCGTGGTGCGCAGCACCGGGCTCGGCTCCTCGACGCGCATCTGCTTCTGGATGAGGCGGAACAGCCTCCGGCGCACGCCGTCGACGATCTCCCCCACCTCGCCCGCCCGGTTGGCGGGCCCCCCGCGCAGCAGCGCGGCGAAGCCGGCGGCGTGCTCCTCGACGAAGTCGAAGTAACGCCCGAGGCCCGCGGCCAGCTCGTCGAGCGGCCTGCCGCCCTCGGCCGGGCGCAACCGCGACTCCAGCTGCTCGGCCGCGCTCCTCAGCGCGGCCACGTAGAGCTCCTGCTTGCCGCCGAAGTAGTGGTAGACGAGCGCCCGCGAGGCGCCTGCCGCGGAGGCGACGTCGTCGATCGAGACGTCCTCGGCGTCACGGGTGCTGAACAGCTCCAGCGCGGCCGCCATGAGCTCCTCGCGACGGCGGTCCACGCTCAGCCTTCGGCGTGCGGGGCGTGCCGTCTCGGCTGACTTCCCGGGTGTCACACCTGCACAGTATCCGACGACGTGCCCAATAGCGGACGTGTGGCGAATGGGTCAATATCAGGCTTCCCTAACCCGAACCCGTACCCTGCGGCTTACTCGATCGTTTGGTGAGACAGGTGCCCATATCCGCATCGCGGGGGAGACACATGTCAGGACCGCCCGTCAACACTTCAACCATCGCCGAGCTCCGCGAGGTAGACCCATTGCCTCGGCCACGACCCACCATCCGCAACGTCGCCGAGCGAGCCGGCGTCTCGAAGTCGCTGGTCTCACTCGTGCTGCGCGGATCCCCGCACGTGAGCGAGCACCGGCGGCAGGCAGTGCTCCAGGCGGCGCGCGAGCTCGGCTACCGGCCGAACGCCGTCGCGCGCAGCCTGGTGGAAGGACGTACCCATCTGGTCGGTGCGCTCGTCGCCGACCTGCACAACCCGTTCTACGCCGAGTTCCTCGACGGCCTGCAGGAGAGCCTGCACGGCGACGGGCTGCGCATGCTGATCGGGAACAGCCAGTGGGACCCGGCGTTCGAGGACGAGGCCGTCGAGGCCTTCCTGGAGCTCCGGGTCGACGGGCTGGTGCTCTTAGGCATCGCGCCGACCAGCGAGACGCTGATCGAGGCCACCGCCTACACCCCGACCGTCGTCGTGGGGGAACGTGACATCGAGCTCGACGGCGTCGACATCGTGGTCGACGACGACCAGCTCGGCGCCCGCCTGGCCATCGACCACCTGGTGAACTTCGGGCACAAGCGGATCGCGCACATCGAGGGCCCCCGGTCCTCACGCTGCGAGGGCTACCTCGTGGCGATGCGCAGGCATTCGCTGGCCCCGTACATCATGGTCGAGGCGGCGGACGCGACCGAGGAGGGCGGCCGCGAGGCGGCGATCGCCCTGCTGACCCGCGACCCGCGGCCGACGGCCGTGTTCGCGGCCAACGACGTGGTGGCGCTGGGCGTGCTGGCCGCCGCGGCGGAGCTGGGGCTGCGGGTGCCGGAGGACCTGTCCGTGGTCGGCTACGACAACACCCACCTGTCGGCCTCACGGCACATCTCGCTCACCTCGGTCGACCAGCCGCGCCGCGCCATGGGCAGGTCGGCGGCCGCGCTGCTGAGCGACAGGATAGGCGAGCCGGCCAAGGGCGCCCGGCTGCGCGAGATCCAACCCGAGCTGGTCGTGCGCCGCAGCACGGGACCCGCCTGAGGGGATATCTGCCGGTTGCGCTGCCGTTGCGGGCCTTCACCGGGCGCCGCAATGGCACGGCGGGCCAATGCACAGGTCTCTCGTCGGCAAGCCCGACCAAAGCCTGGGTCAAGCCGTACGGCAACGTCGCCGGACGGCGGTTTACTCGTCAGGGTCATGCTAATTGTGGCCGAATCTGGTTCGGTCACGATCTGATCCGGGGGACAGTCATGCGTGATCCAGAACTGGTGTCCTGCGCCCAGCGCGCGGCGGCCGAGCTCGAACGCGCCTGGGGGCACTGGCGCGCGGGCAGGGGGCGGGGCACCGACGTCGGCGCCGAGTCCGTCGCCAGCTACGTGGCGCATTCCCTCGACCATCCGTGGGGCCGCCCCCGCGTCGTCCTCGGCCTCGACGCCGAGGACGCGCGGGAGCTGGCCGCCCTGCTCGAACGGCAGGAGGTTGGCGAGCACGTGTGGTGAAGCGGACGGCGAAACCGCCAGACGGACCGTCGCAGCGGTCCCGATCCGGCACTTCGGCAGGGTCGCGTGCCGACTCGCAGGATTGCTGTTGATACGGGCCTGAACGCGTGGCTTCACGTAAGTTGGAGCCCATGCGTGCTCTACCAGCCACCGTCCTCGCCGTCTGCGGCCTGATCGCCTCCGCGTGCGGCGGCACCGAGCCTGGTGGCGCCGCGGCAGGTCAGGCCCCCTCCACCGCCCAAGGGCCCAGTAAGGCGTCCGTCCAGGACGGGACGACGGAGACGGCCACGGCGAAGCAGGCGCCGCCCGGCGCCAAACCGCTCGCCGGCAAGGTCATCGTCATCGACCCCGGGCACAACGGCGCCAATTACCGCCATCCGGCCGAGATCAACCGCAAGGTCAACGTGCTGACCCAGATGAAGGCCTGCGACACGACCGGCACGGCCACGAAGAGCGGTTACAGCGAGGCCGCCTTCACCTGGGACGTCTCCAACCGCATGGCGAAGATCCTCAAGCAGCGCGGCGCGACCGTCAAGCTGACCAGGCCGGACAACGACGGCGTCGGGCCGTGCATCGACCAGCGGGCCGCGATCGGCAACAAGGCCCATGCCGACGCCGCGATCTCGGTCCACGGCGACGGCTCGGACAATTCCTCGCACCGGGGGTTCCACGTGATCCTCCCGAAGAAGATCAACGGGCCGGTCGACAAGGTCGTGGGCGCCTCGACCAAGCTGGGGATCGACGTACGCGACGCCTACCTCAAGGGCACCGGCATCCCCTACTCCAACTACATCGGCAACAAGGCGCTGAACTTCCGCAACGACATCGGCGGGCTCAACCTCTCGACCGTGCCGAAGGTCCTCGTCGAGTGCGGCAACATGCGCAACGCCGTCGACGCGGCCAAGTTCCAGGACCCGAAGTTCAGGCAGCGGATCGCCTTGGCACTCGCGAACGGGATGCAGCACTATCTCGAAGCATGATTCCTCGCCCAGAGCTGCTCAGTGATCTTTCCGGCTCCTTCGAGCTGACCTCGGGCGCGACCGTCGCCGGTCCGTACGCGGACGCGGTACGTCGCGCGCTGCCCCTCCTCGACCTGCGCCCGGGAGACTCGGGCGAGATCGAGGTACGCCAGGATCCCGCGCTCGGCGCGGAGGCCTACCGGCTGACCACCGGGTCGCGTGGGATCGAGATCGTCGCCGGCGGGGCGGCGGGCGCGTTCTACGCGGCGCAGTCGTTGCACCAGTTGCTGCCGGACGCCTCCTACCGGTTCGCCGACGGCGCGTCGTGGCCGGTGCCCGGAGTGCGGATCGAGGACGCGCCGCGGTTCGCCTGGCGTGGGCTGCACCTCGACGTGGCCCGGCATTTCTCCCCCAAGCGGGAGGTGCTCCGGCTGATCGACCTGATGGCCGTGCACAAGCTGAACCGGCTGCACCTCCACCTGGTCGACGACCAGGGCTGGCGGGTGGAGAGCCGGGCGTACCCGCTGCTGCACGAGGTCTCCTCGCACCGGCCGCGCACGGCCACCAACTACTACCGGGAGCCGGAGGCGTACGACGACATCCCGCACGGCGGCTACTACACGCTGGAGGACCTGGCCGAGATCGGCGCGTACGCGCGGTCCAGGTTCGTCACGGTGGTGCCCGAGATCGACGTGCCGGGGCACGCCTCGGCGATCCTGGCCGCCTACCCGGCGCTCGGCGCCACCGGCGAGCCCTACGACGTGCTCGACCGGTGGGGCATCTCGCCGGCCATCCTGTCGCCGCTGCCGCCGACCGTCGAGTTCCTGATCACGATCTTCGACGAGATCATCGGCGCGCTGGGCGAGGTGCCCTTCTTCCACATCGGCGGGGACGAGGTCGTGCTCGACCACTGGGCGCAGTCGGCCCAGATCACGGCCTACCGCGAGTCGCTGGGGCTGTCCACGGTGCCCGACCTGCAGGCGTGGTTCCTGCGCCGGCTGGCCGACGCCCTCGCCGAGCGCGGCGCGCGGGCCGTGGTGTGGGACGAGGCGTTCGTCAGCGGCGGGCTGCGCCAGGACACCGTCGTCATGCCGTGGCGCGGCATGGGCGTCGGGCGGCGCGCCGCCGCGGCCGGCCACGAGGTGGTCGCCACCCCGGTGTTCCCGCTCTACTTCGACTACGCCGAGGCGGCCTCCGCCGACGAGCCGATGGCCATCGGCGACACCACCACGGTGGCCGACGTGGCCGCGTTCGACCCGGCCCCCGCCGACTGGACCGACGAGGAGCGGGCGCGCGTCATGGGCGTGCAGGCCCAGCTCTGGACCGAGCGCGTGCCCGACCCCCGGACCGTCGACTACCGGCTCTGGCCGCGGTCGTGCGCGCTGGCGGAGGTCGCCTGGGCCGGCTCGGGCGGCGACGGGTTCGCCGAGCGGCTGGAGCGGCACCTGCGGCGGCTCGACGCGATCGGCGTGGAGTACCGGCCGACGGCGGGCCCGCACCCGTGGCAGCGGCGGCGTCCGCACCGGCCGAGCGGCGTGAAGGTGAACGAGGTGATGGAGCGCATCGACGCCATGACGCACGACGCGGAGTCGACCAGGCCGAGCGTCTGACCGTCGGTCACATGGGCGCGGGCCGGTCGTTGAGTATGCGCTGGAACAGCACGTGGTCCTGCCACTCGCCGTCGATGCTGACGGCGCGGGGGGCCATGCCGTACTCCTCGAAGCCCGCCTTGCGCAGGACCGCCTGCGAGGCCTTGTTGTGCGGGAGCGTGCCGGCCTCCACCCGGTGCAGGCTCAGGTCCTCGTCGGCGGCCCGGCACGCCTCCAGCACCGCCTTGGTGGCCAGCCCCCGCCCGTTGTACGCGGCGTCCACCCAGTAGCCCAGCGACGCGCTCTGGGCGGCGCCCCGGATGATGCTGTTCAGGTTCATCCGGCCCACGACGCGGTCGCCGTCCGTGAGCACCCACGGCATGACGAAGCCGGCCGCACGGTCCTCGGCCAGTCGTTCGAGGCGTGCGGCCTGGCCCGCGGGGGTGAAGAAGTCGGCCGGCCTGCGGGGCTCCCAGGGGCGCAGGAACTCGCGGTTGCGGCGGTAGGCGTCGGCCAGCGCCCGCGCGTCGGACCTGGCGACGGGGCGCATGACGACGTCGTCGGTGAGCTTCACCTCGGCATTGATCACGATTCCACGATAGGGGCCCTAGGCGGTGCGGCCGATCGCCTCGGTGACGGAGGACAGGCCGTGGCGGCGGACCCGGCGGGCGAGCTGCCGGTGGATGCGGGCGGCCCACAGCGGGCCGCCGTAGATCCAGCCGGTGTACCCCTGGACCAGGGTGGCCCCGGCCAGCAGGCGCTCCCAGACGTCGTCGACGTCCTCGACGCCGCCCACGGAGACCAGCGTGAGGCGGTCGCCGACCTTGGCGCGCAGCCGGCGCAGCACCTCCAGCGAGCGCCCCTTGAGCGGACGCCCGGACAGGCCGCCGGTCTCGCCGCCGTGCCTGATGGTGGTGTTGGTCGCGATGATGCCGTCGAGGCCCAGCTCCACGGCCAGGTCGGCGACCGCGTCGACGTCTTCGTCGGCCAGGTCGGGGGCGATCTTCACCAGCAGCGGCGTGCGGCGCGGCGTCGCGTCGGCGACCTCCTTGACCGCGACCAGCAGCGGGCGCAGCAGCTCGACCGCCTGAAGGTTGCGCAGGCCGGGCGTGTTGGGCGAGCTGACGTTGACCACCAGGTAGTCGGCCAGCGGGGCCAGCTCCCTGGCGCCGGTCACGTAGTCGGCCACCGCCTCGGACTCCGGCACGACCTTGGTCTTGCCGATGTTCACCCCGACCACGACCGGCACCCCGCGCGTACGGCGCAGCCGCCGGGCGGCGGCGCGGGCGCCGGAGTTGTTGAAGCCCATCCGGTTGATCACCGCCCGCTCCCCCACCAGCCGGAACAGGCGCGGCTGCGGGTTGCCGGGCTGGGCGTGCGCGGTGATGGTGCCGACCTCGACGTGGCCGAAGCCGAGCGCGGCGATCGCCTCGGCGCAGGCCGCGTCCTTGTCGAACCCGGCGGCCAGGCCGAACGGGCCGGGGAAGTGCACGCCGAACGCGGTCACCCGCAGGACCGGGTCGTGCGGGGCGAACGCTCGGTGGAGCAGCCGCTTGAGCAGGGGCAGCCGGGCGAGCATGGCCAGGCCCTTGACGGTGAGACGGTGCACGGCCTCGGCGTCGAAACGCCGCAAGACCTGCGTGAACACGAGGCGATACATCACGGGTCAGGCTACCAATCCCGCCTCGTGGGCGATGATCGCGGCCTGGACGCGGTTGCGCACGTCGAGGCGGGTCAGGATCGTGCTCACGTACGCCTTCACGGTGCCCTCCACGATGTGCAGCCGCTTGGCGATCTCCGCGTTCGACAGGCCGGCGCCGAGCAGGGCGAGGACCTCCCGCTCGCGGTCGGTGAGCACGCCGGCGCGGTCGCGGGCCTCGGCCTCGCGGGCCATCCGGCCGCCGGCGAGCTGGGCGATCACGCGCTGGGCCACCTTGGGCGACAGGTACGCCGCGCCGTCGGCGACCGCGTGGATGCCGGCGATCAGCTCGCGCGGGTCGCCCGACTTCAGCAGGAACCCGGCGGCCCCCACCTCCAGCGCCCTGGCGATGTAGTCGTCCTCGCCGAACGTGGTCAACATCACCACGGCCGTGGCGGGCGCGACGCGGCGCAGCTCGGCCGCGGCGGCCAGGCCGTCGAGGCGCGGCATGCGGATGTCGAGCAGCGCGACGTCGGGACGGTGGCCGATGGCCAGGTCGACGGCCTGTCTGCCGTCGCCTGCCTCGGCGACCACCTCCAGGGACGGGTCGGAGTCGAGGATCGCCTTGACCCCGGCCCGGATCATGGCCTCGTCGTCGGCGAGGAGTACGCGGATCACGCCCTCTATATTGCCGACATGGCACAAGTGAAGGTTTACGGGCGTCGTGACGTGTGGGCCGGACGGCAGCGTGAGATCTCCGATCTGCTGCAGTCGTGCCTGGTGAGCGCCTGGGGGGTGCCGCCGGAGAAGCGCTTCCACCGGTTCCTGCTGCTGGACGCCGACGACTTCGTCTGCCCGGGGCGCAGCGCCAACTACCTGATCATCGAGGTCGTGTGCTTCACGGGACGCAGCGACGACGCCAAGCGCGCGCTGATCCGGTCGATCTACGAAAAGTCGGGATACGACCCTGAGGATGTGGAGATCACGATCATCGAGATGCCCAAGGTGAACTGGGGGATCCGGGGCGTTCCGGCCGACGAGCTGACGCTGTCGTACAAGGTGGAGGTCTAGCGTCAAGGGTGGCCTGGGGCGGGCGGTATGGTCCGAGTCATGAGCACTCACTATGACGTCGTCGTTCTCGGCGCGGGTCCGGGAGGATACACGGCCGCCGTCCGCGCCGCCCAGCTCGGGCTGCGTACCGCGGTCGTCGAGGAGAAGTACTGGGGTGGCGTCTGCCTGAACGTGGGCTGCATCCCGTCCAAGGCGCTGCTGCGCAACGCCGAGCTGGCCCACATCTTCCACAACGAGGCCAAGACGTTCGGCATCAGCGGCGAGGTGAGCTTCGACTACGGCGCGGCCTTCCAGCGCAGCCGCAAGGTGGCCGACGGCCGGGTCAAGGGCGTTCACTACCTGATGAAGAAGAACGCCATCACCGAGTACGACGGGCGCGGCACGTTCCTCGACGCCAACACCCTGCAGGTCAACGATGAGACGATCACGTTCGACCACTGCATCATCGCGGCCGGGGCCACCACCAGGCTGATCCCGGGCACGCAGTTGTCGGAGCGGGTGGTGACGTACGAGGAGCAGATCCTCACCGAGAACCTGCCGCGCAGCATCATCATCGCGGGCGCGGGCGCGATCGGCGTGGAGTTCGCGTACGTGCTGCACAACTACGGCGTCAAGGTGACGATCGTGGAGTTCCTCGACCGGGTCGTGCCGCTGGAGGACGAAGAGGTCTCGGCCGAGCTGGCCAAGCGTTACAAGCGGCTCGGCATCGAGGTGCTGACCTCGACCCGCGTCGACGGCATCGAGGACACCGGCGGCTCGGTCAAGGTCACCGTCACCCGCGACGGCCAGACCCAGGTGCTCGAGGCCGACAAGGTCATGCAGGCCATCGGCTTCCAGCCGCGCGTCGACGGCTACGGCCTGGAGAAGACCGGCGTGCAGCTCACCGAGCGCGGCGCGATCGCCGTCGACGGCCGCTGCCGCACGAACGTGCCCCACATCTTCGCCATCGGCGACGTCACCGCCAAGCTCATGCTGGCCCACGCCGCCGAGTCGATGGGCATCATCGCCGCCGAGACCATCGCCGACGCCGAGACCATGGAGCTCGACTACGTGATGATCCCGCGGGCCACGTACTGCCAGCCGCAGGTGGCCAGCTTCGGCTACACCGAGGCGCAGGCCCGCGACCTGGGCTACGACGTCAAGGTGGCCAAGTTCCCCTTCACGGCCAACGGCAAGGCCCACGGCCTGGGCGACACCGCCGGGTTCGTCAAGATCATCAGCGACAACACCCACGGCGAGCTGCTCGGCGCCCACCTGATCGGCCCCGAGGTCACCGAGCTGCTGCCGGAGCTCACGCTGGCCCAGCAGTGGGACCTGACCGTGCACGAGGTCGCGCGCAACGTGCACGCGCACCCGACGCTCGGCGAAGCGGTCAAGGAGGCGATCCACGGCCTCGCGGGCCACATGATCAACATGTGATCCGGTCGCGCGGATGCGCATCCCGGTGCTCGTCCATCGGGATGCATCCGGCCAGGTCAGACCCAGACGTACAGGGCGACGCCGAGCAACGCCACGGCCAGCGCCGAGGCCCAGCCGCGCAGCGTGTTCCACCGGGTCCAGCGCGGCGCGTACGCCTGCCAGGCCAGCTCGCCCGCGTCCAGGGCGTTGTTCATCGGCACGTTGATCGCGGCCGTGACGGCGATCGAGCCCAGGAAGTAGACGACGGCCGCCGCGAACGCCAGGACGGCCGGCCCGCCGTCCCCGCCGATCAGCAGGAACACGCCGGCCAGCAGCGAGGCCGCGGGCGCGAGCGTGAACGTCGACAGGAATCCGGGGTTCAGGATCTTCCTGTTCATGCTGCGCATGGCGGCCGCCGCGCCCTCCGGCCCCACGGGCTCCCCCAGGGCGTCCAGGCCGGGCATGACGGAGGTGGAGAAGGCGAAGAACACGCCCGCCATCAGCCCGTTCAGGACGAGGGCGAGCACCGAGGAGACGGCCGCGAGTACGCTCACGTCCCTATGATCCCTTAAGTCACGCTTGTCCAAAGCATCCGCCGACGCCCTCGATTCTCATTGAACGTTCATTTATTCCTGAGACGTCTCTGAGACCGGGGGCACAACGTGGTGCCCGTGCCTCCAACGAACGCGCAAACTCAGATCGGACGGCTCGGCGCCGTCACGGTACGCCTGGGGCTCTTCGGGCTGGTCGCGCTGGGCATCCTGGGCGCCGGCCTGGAGCTGGCCTTCGAACGCCACTGGCAGTCCTGGCAGCAGTTCGTCCCCTGGGTGGCGCTGCTGGCGCTCGGGGCCGCGCTGGTGCTGCTCGCCCTGGACGCCTCGCCCCTCACGCTCAAGGTCGTCCGCGGGATCGCGCTGGCGGTGCTGCTCGCCTCCGCCTACGGCGTGTACGCGCACATCTCGGCCAACCATGGCATGGGCGCCTTCGACCCGCGCTACGCCGACACCTGGCAGACCCTCTCGCCCCTCACCCAATGGTGGTACGCGCTGACCAAGTCCGTCGGCCCGGCCCCACCGCTCGCGCCCGGCATGCTCGCCCAGAGCGCGCTCCTGCTGCTGCTGACCACGCTGGCCCCCGCCAGGGCCAGGCAGGACGCCTGATCACACCCCGCAGGCGGCCCGCACGTCGGCGACCAGCCGTTCGGCGGCGGCCACCGTACGGGTGATCTCCTCCGGCGTGCCGCCGACGGAGGCGAGCAGCGCCTGGGCCCGCTCGCCGAACCCGGCGGGCGCCGAGGGCAGCCGGCCGGCGGCGGCGACCATGCCCTTCTCGTTGATCAGCCAGGCGCCGTCGGCTGCGTGCAGGGCGTGGCAGGCGACGCCGATCGCGCGGAACAGCGCCCCGGCGGCGTACACCGGGTCGCGCCCGGCGGCGCCGTACTCGGCGATCGTGAGCGAGAAGCCGGCCTCCCACAACCCCTGGACCAGCGCCTCGCGCAGCGCCGGCGGGTACGCGGCGGTCTCGGCGCGCAGGGCCGCCAGCTCGCCGGACGGGTCGGCCAGCACCTTGCACAGTGCCACCTCGCCCGCGTAGGCGTGGGAGTAGAAGCCCAGCGGGTGGCCCGGCTGGACGCCGATCTCGTAGCGTCCGGCGCGGCAGTCGTGCCAGACGCGGCGCACCCGGTCGAGGTCGCGGTAGATCCAGTCCACCCGCCACCCCTCGACGGTGAGCCAGCCGCCGCCGTCGACCCAAGGGCCCCAGCCGCCGGGCTCGGTCACCTCGGTCGGCTCGCCGGTCATCTCCTGGGCGAGGGCGCGCAGGTCGCCGACGGCGAGCGGCCCCCGGTAGTACAGGCCCAGATCGATGTCGGAGTCCGGCCGGTGCGTGCCGCGGGCCCGGCTGCCGCCGAGCGCGACCGCCACCACGCCGGGCACCTCGGCCAGCTTCGCCGCGATCTCCCGCAGCCGTTCGTCACGCATGCCGGTCCGCCATCCGTCCAACCTACCGAAGGCCCAAATCACATATTTCCGAACCACTCCGGCATTTTCCGCGTCACACTCAAGCACAGCCCGGTGTGTGATCCACGAGACTGGAGAGACCGAAGTGGCGTCAGGTCGCAAACTCGTAGCCATGGCCGTGATGACGGCCGCCGCGCTCACCACGGGAGGGGCCGTGGCCCGGGGCGAGGCCCGCCCGGCCGCCGCCGTCCAGGAGCCGGCCCCGGTGACCACCACCGCTCTGACCACCACCGCTCTGACCACCCCCGCTCGGACCACCCCCGCCGCCACAGCGGAGCCCGCCTGCATGCGGGTCAAGGGCGCCGAGGTCTGCGTGGGCCCGGACGGCAGCGACCGGCCCGGCATCTGGGTCGAGGACACCCGCAACGACAAGCTGCACGCCGCCGTCGAGTACCACCTGAACGAGTACCTGGGCACCAAGTACGTCATCCACAACCTGGGCGGCAAGGGCGAGATCCGCGGCAACCGCGAGATCGGCAGGACGGTCACGTTCCGGGCCGCCGTGTACGAGGGCAACCACCGCGTCCGGGTGGGCCGCTGGAAGACCGTCCGCAACCTCACCAAATACCCGGTCAAGCGCGACACCGGCGTCACCCCGGCCGCCGCGCGGGGCCGTTCGGAGCTGTGCTCGTACACCAAGGGCGGGGCGAGCGTGTGCTTCCACGAGCGCGACACGTACGTCTTCGCCTGCGACACCAGGGCCGACGAGTACCAGGCGCGCGCCGAGTACTTCGTGGCCGGCGACCCGACCGCCCGGTACGAGATCCACCAGCTCGCCGGCCTCAACACCTGCGGCAAGGCCGAGCACGGCGACCAGTCGATCAGCATGTTCCGCGCGTCGGTCTACAACGGCTCGCACCGGGTCGCGACGCGGCAGTACAAATACAACTAGTTTGCAAGCGCCCCCGCAAGCCGGTTGAAATCGGGCCAATGCACTGTGTGGTCATCCCAGAGAGGAAGGAACCCCTCGATGACCGCCTCCCGTACCGCCGCCGTCCTGACCGGTGTCGCCGCCGCAGCCCTGGTCGCGCTCGCCTCCTCCCCCGCCCAGGCCGCCTCGGCCGCTTCGTGGGGTCCCTACTACGCCCCTGGGCAGGCCGCCAAGGCCACCGGCTCGCTGAGCGCGACCGGCGAGGACCACGCCGACCTGCCGACCGCCGACGTGGTGCGGATCTCCGGCAAGCTCACCGACCGCACGCGCAAGGACTCCGCCTGCGGCTGGGCGGTCTTCCGCATCACCTACCGCGACGGGAGCAACCTGCCCAACAAGGAGCGCAGCATCCGTAACTGCTCCTCCACCTCCGTCAAGCGGTTCTCCTTCGAGTCCCACGACGTCTACCAGGTCGAGCTGAAGGTCTGCGCCGAGGGCAAGGGCTCCAAGCCGTCCCTGAACTGCCTGTACGCCGGCACCTGGAAGACCCTCTACCTGTCGAAGTGAGGCCCCCCGGCGGCGTCCCGCCCATCCACCGATCGGTGGATGGGCGGGACGCCGCTCCCGCGTGATGCTCGGATCATGACAGTCATCGAGATCGACGACCTGCGCAAGAGCTACCGGCACACCCGGGCCCTCGACGGCCTCTCCCTGACCGTGGAACGCGGCGAGATCTTCGGGCTCGCCGGGCCCAACGGCGCCGGGAAGACGACGGTCGTGGAGTGCGTGTCCGGGCTGCGGCGTCCCGACGGCGGCAGCGTACGCGTGCTGGGCCTGGACCCGCAGAGCGACCGGCGCGCGCTGCTCCAGCGCGTCGGCGCCCAGTTGCAGGAGGCCGCGCTCCCCGACGGCATCAAGGTCGGCGAGGCCCTGCGCCTCCACGCCTCCCTGTACGACCACCCGGCCGACTGGCGGGCCATCATGGACGAATGGGGCCTCACCGACAGGAAGGACGCCCGCTTCGGCGACCTGTCCGGCGGCTGGAAGCAGCGCCTGTTCATCGCGCTGGCCCTGGTCGGCGACCCCGAGCTGGTCCTGCTCGACGAGCTGACCACCGGCCTCGACCCCGACGCCCGCCGCACCACCTGGGGGCTGATCCGGGCCATGCGCGACCGCGGGATCACCGTCGTCCTGGTCACCCACTTCATGGACGAGGCCGAGGCGCTGTGCGACCGGATCGCCGTCGTCGACCGCGGCCGGGTCGTGGCCGAGGGCAGCCCGCGCGAGCTGATCGGCCGGGCGCGGGCCGCCTCCCTGGAGGACGCCTACTTCACGCTGACCGGGAGGGCCGGGGCATGAAGGGCTTCACGAGGGTCGTCGCCGTCGAGCTCAGGCTGGGGTTGCGCGACCCGATGTCGGCGTACTTCGCGCTGGGCTTCCCGCTGGTCATGCTCTGGGTCAAGCTGCGCGGCGGCGACCGGCCGCTGCCCGGTGGCGAGCGCCTGGTCGACGCCACCGTGCCGATGCTGACGGTCTTCGTCGTGGGGCTGGCCGCGCTGGTCGTCCTGCCGGCCACGCTGGCCCAGTACCGGGAGCGCCGGGTGCTCAGGCGGCTGCGGGCCACGCCCGCCACGCCGTTCATGCTGTGCGGCGCCCAGTGGGCCGCGCACATGCTGCTGGCGGTGCTCGGCAGCGTGCTGCTGGTCGTCCTGGGGGTGGCCGGCTACGGGCTGAGCGCGCCCGCGAGCCTGCCCGGCGTGCTGCTGGCCTGGTTGCTCGGCGCGCTCAGCCTCGGCGCGGTCGGGCTGCTCCTGGGCGCGCTGGCCCCCAGCGGGCGGGCGGCGACGGTGATCGGGCTCGCCCTGTTCTTCCCGATGGTGTTCCTGTCCGGCGCGGTGATCCCGCGCGAGACCATGTCGGGGTCGATGCGGGCGATCGGGGACCTGACCCCCATGGCGCCCGCCGTCCAGGCCATCCGCGACGGCTGGTCGGCCGGCGCGCTCCCGCCGCTCGCCCTCGGGATCATGGTGGCGGTCGGCGCCGTCGCGGGCGGCCTCGCGGTGAAGGCCCTGCGGTGGTGAGCCGGTGGGAGCGGGTCACCGCGGCCCTGCCGTACCTGCTGGTGCTGCTGCCCGCGTTGTTCTCGCTGCTGCGGACGTGGCGGGTCGAGGTGCTGGCCCTGGCGCTGTTCGCGGCGGCCTGGCACTGGTTCGTGGTGGCTCGCCGTCCCGGCCTGGCCGCGCGGGCGTGGGTGGTGGCCGGGTACTTCGTGGTGCTGCTGGCGGTGGTCGCGGCGCTGGTGCGGATCGACCCGGTCTTCACCGTGACCGGGGTGGGGATGTTCGTCCAGTGCTTCGCGCTGCTGCCGGGGTTGTGGGCGTACGCCGGGGTCGCGCTGACGGTCGGGACGCTGGTCGCCGCCCGTCCGCCGGCCGGTCGCAGCCCGGTCGAGCTGCTGGCCTCCTTCGTGGTCGGGGTGCTGGTCGCGTCCATGACCGGGCTGGTCTTCCAGACCGTCGCCGAGCAGAACGCGCAGCTGAAGGAGAAGAGCGCCAGGCTTGCCGCGCTCGCCGAGGAGAACGCCGACCTGCAGGCCCGGCTCCTGGTCCAGGCCCGCGAGGCGGGCGTGCTGGCCGAGCGGCAACGGCTGGCCAGGGAGATCCACGACACCGTGGCCCAAGGGCTGACCGGCATCCTCACCCAGTTGGAGGCCGCCGACGAAGCCGCTGACTGGGCCGCTGACGGGGCCGCCGACGGGGCCGCCGGAGCGATGCCCGCGGTGCGCGCGCGGCTGGCGACCGTACGGGAGCTGGCCAGGGAGAGCCTGACCGAGGCCCGCCGCTCGGTCCAGGCGCTGCGCCCGGCGCCGCTGGCGACGGCGGCGCAGCTCGGGACCGCCCTGTCGGACGTGGCGGCGGCCTGGTCCCGGGCCTGCGAAGTGCCGGTCACGGTGTCGGTCACGGGCGCGGCCCGGCCGCTGCACACCGAGGTGGAGAGCACGTTGCTGCGGGTGGCCCAGGAGGCGCTGGCCAACGTGGGCAGGCACGCGCGGGCCACCCGGGTGGGGATCACGCTGTCGTACATGGAGGACGTGGTGGCGCTCGACGTCCGCGACGACGGGTCCGGCTTCACCCCGGGCTCCGGCGGCGGCTCAGGCGGCGGGTTCGGGCTGGTGGCGATGCGGCAGCGGGTCACCCGCCTGGCCGGCAGCCTCGCCGTCGAGAGCGCCCCTGGCCAGGGCACCGGGATCTCCGCTACCGTTCCGGCCATCCCCGCCGACCCGGGAACGTGAGCCATGCCGGTACGCCTGATCGTCGTCGACGACCACCCCGTGGTCCGCGACGGGCTGCGCGGCATCTTCGAGACCGACGGCTTCGAGGTGGTCGGCGAGGCGGCCGACGGCGCCGAGGCGCTCGCGGTGGCCCTGCGCACCGCTCCCGACGTCGTGCTCCTCGACCTGCGCATGCCCGGGCCGAGCGGCGCCGAGCTCATCCGCCGGCTGCGCGAGCAGTGCCCCGGCACGCACGTGCTCGTGCTGACCACCTTCGGCGACGACGCCGACGTGGTGCCCGCGATCGAGCAGGGCGCCACCGGCTACCTGCTCAAGGACACGCCCCGCGCCGAGCTGCGCCGGGCCGTGCTGGCCGCGGCCCGCGGCGAGAGCGTGCTGTCGCCGGCCGTGGCCGGGGCGCTGACGCGGCACGCACACCCTCCGGAGCAGCGCGCGCTGAGCCCGCGGGAGCTCGAAGTGCTCGGCCTCGTCGCCCGCGGCGCGACCAACCGGGAGGTGGCCAGGAAGTTGTTCGTCACGGAGGCCACCGTGAAGACCCACCTGCTGCACGTGTTCGCCAAGCTGGAGGTCAAGGACCGGGCGGCGGCCGTCGCGGCGGCCTACGACCGGGGCCTGCTCAAGCCCGCCTGACCGGCCGTGACCCGCTCACAGCCCGCCTGACCGCCGTGAAAGTTTCAGCGCCGATTGACGTGCCGGACCCCACGTCGCATGATCATGCTTGCCTCCTGGTCAGGAGGGGGCGTCGAGCCATACCGCTACCCACGGCGAGGTACCCCGATGCCTGGCAAGATCCTGCCCAGGGCCGCGACCGCGGCCCTCCTGACCCTCACCACGCTGATCGCTCCCCCGGCGCGCGCCGACGACGTCACCCCCGTCACGGTGACCGTCAACGCCCGCGCCGCCCTGGCCACCGCCCCCGAGACCGGCATCGGTTCCAACCATGCGATCTGGGACGCGAACCTGGGCACCGACCAGACCGCCGACCTCCTCAAGGACGCCGGCGTCAAGCTGCTGCGCTACCCCGGCGGCTCCTACTCCGACATCTACCACTGGGCCGACCACACCGCCCCCGGCGGGTACGTCGCCCCGAACACCGACTTCGACACCTTCATGCGCGGCGCACGGCGTACCGGCGCGCAGGCCATGGTGACCGCCAACTACGGCACCGGCACCGCCGAGGAGGCCGCCGCCTGGGTCCGGCACGCCAACGTCACCAAGGGCTACGGCGTCAAGTACTGGGAGATCGGCAACGAGAACTACGGCAACGGCCACTACGGCAGCGCCTGGGAGGCCGACGACCACGCTGACAAGAGCCCGGCCGAGTACGCCCGCCACGTCGTCGCCTACGCCGACGCCATGAAGGCGGCCGACCCGACGATCAAGATCGGCGCGGTGCTGACCACCCCCGCGAACTGGCCCGACGCCATCACCGCCGAGGGCGACGACGGGAGCTGGAACAAGGTCGTCCTGTCCCTCGCCGGACCGAAGATCGACTTCGTGATCCTGCACTGGTACCCCGGCGCCCTGGACAGGGCCGGTCAGGTGCCCGACATGATCCGGCTCACCCGGCAGCAGCTCGCCGCGTACGCCGGGCCCGGCTCGGACCGGATCGGCATCGCGATGACCGAGTTCAACACCGGCTCCAGCAGCAACGGCACCAACACCCAGCCCGGCGCCCTGGCCGCCGCCGACGCCTACGCGAGCCTGCTGGCGAACGGCGTGTTCACCGTCGACTGGTGGAACGTGCACAACGGCATCGGCAACGTCACCGAGGTCGAGGGGCACACCGACTACGGCGACTTCGGCCTGCTGTCCAGCGGGGTCTGCAACTCCTCCGGGGTCTGCGAGCCGCCGCTGAACACGCCGTTCGCGCCGTACCACGCGTTGCGGATGGTCAGCGTGTTCGCCCGGGCCGGCGACCAGTTCGTCACGGCGGCGACCGACCAGCCGAAGGTCAGCGCGCACGCCGTCCGGCGGCCGAACGGCGACCTGGCGGTCATGCTGATCAACGCCTCGCCGGACACGTCGTACCCGGTCGCCGTGGACTACGCGGGCTTCACGCCGGCCGCGGGCGCGCCCACCGTGCTGACCCACGTCAACGGCGCCGACGCCATCACCACCGCGACCACCGGCACCGCCACCAGCCAGACGCTGCCGCCGCTGTCGCTGACCACCGTCGTCGTGCGTCCCGCCGCGCCTCAGGCCGGCCTTCCCGGCGCGCCCGGCCGTCCGACGGCCTCGAACGTCACCGACCGGGCCGCCACCCTCTCCTGGCCCGCCGCCGCCCCCGGCGCCCGCCCGATCGTCAAGTACGAGCTCCACCGCCAGAACGGCGCCGTCAGCGAGCAGCTCGGCGAGACCGCCGGCACCTCCTACACGGTGGGCAACCTCAAGCCCGGCACCACCTACACGGTCAACGTGATCGCCCGCGACAGCGGCGGCGGCGTCTCCTGGGCCTCACCGCCCGTGACCTTCACCACCGGCACCCCGGCGACCAGCTCCTGCACCGTGCGATTCACCGACCAGACCGACTGGGCCAGCGGCTACGTCGGCGCCGTCGAGATCACCAACAACGGCGCCCCGGTCAACGGCTGGACCCTGAGCTTCACCTGGCCGAGGCCCTGGCAGAGCCTCGGCAGCGGCTGGAGCGCCACCTGGACCCAGACGGGCTCGAACGTCAGGGCCGTCAGCGAGCCCGGCAACGCCTCCCTGGCCACGGGCGCCTCGACCACGATCGGGTTCGTCGGCAACTACGCCGGCCCGAACCTCCTGCCCACCGTCTTCACCCTCAACGGAACCGTCTGCACCACCCGGCAGTGACCCGCCTCCCGCCCCGGCGTGCGGGTCCTCACCACAACACCCAGGGGCTCTCCGCGCCGCCGCCGAACGCCGCCGTCCCCGTCCGGCGCCAGCGCTGCCGCACGTCGTGCTTGGCGTGGACGGCCGGCGCCGTGGTGGTGAACGGCCCGCAGGTGGCCACCTCGCCGTCGTTCCGCGGGGACACCCCGGAGCAGGTGAAGGGCTGGGAGACGTTGCGGTCCGCGTCGGTGTCGTAGAGCTGGACGTGCACGTCCGAGCGGACCGAGCTCGCGCCCCGGATGCGTCCCATCAGGTAGAAGACGTCGCCCACCATGGCCATGCAGGGCGACATCTCCACGCCGGAACCGTCGCCCGCGGTGATCCACGAGCGGCATCTCCAGTTCGGCTGGGAGCTGCGCGGCGGGGCGCCGTCACCGTCCGTCCCGGGGTCCACGGTGTGCGGGGCCTCCGTCTTCCTGCCGGTCGGCGTCCGGCGAGGGTCGGCGGTACGGTTCGCCGTGGGGTCCGTCGTCGCGCCCGGCGCGCGTTCCTGGACGGTCGCGCCCGGCGTGCGGACCGGCCCCTTCGGCGTCTTCCTGGCCGACGACTTGAGTGGTTCGTCCTCGGTGCCGGACGTCTCCTCGTCCGCCTCCGACGGGACAGGCGTCTGCTTCTCCGTCCCGGACTCGGCAGGCGTCGCCGTGCCGGCCACCTCGGCCGCCTTGGACACCGACAGCCCGGACGCGTCGTTCGCGGCCCCCGCACCCGGCGTCCGCCATGGGGCCATGGCGGCCACGGCCACCGCGGTCAGCGCCACCGCCGTCGTGGTGCTCGCGATGACGACCAGCCGTCGGCGGGACCGTCCGGACGGCCGCCCGGACGCCGTACCCGCCTGCGCGGCGGCACCCCGCCCCGCGGACGGAACCATGCCGACCCGAGCCGCGCCCCGCCCCGCGGACGGAACCGTGCCGTCCCCGCCGGCGACGCCCGAGACCGCCCCGGCCCCTGGGCCATCCCCAAAGGGCGGAGCAGCAGCCCGAACAGGCTCACCGCCTGGCCCAGCGTCGCCGGCCGGCGACGACCCAGGCGCCGGCCCCACGAGCGGCCCAGCCACCGACCCCGGCACCGGCCCCGCGAGCTGTCCAGGCACCGTCCCCGGCACCGGCGGCCCCGGGAGCGGCTCTGACGTCGCGGACGGGGCCTCGGCCCTGCCGACCCGCGGCAAGGCGGCCAGCCCCGCCACCGCCGGCGCCGCCTCCCGCAGCGCCACCGCCACCTGCCCGGCCGCCGGACGCGCCGCGGGATCCTTCGCCGTGCAGGCCGCGATCAACGACCACAGGGCGTCGGGCATCCCGGGCAACCGCCGCGGCATGGCCATCGCGTGCTGCCGGAGCAGGGCCATCGGATGCTCGCCCACGAACGGCGGACGCCCGGCCAGCAGCTCGTAGAGGATCAGCCCGGCCGCATAGACGTCCACCGCCGGCGTGGGGGCGCCGCCGTCGGCCACCTCGGGCGACAGGTACGTGGGCGTGCCGATGATCGAGGTGGTCTGCGTCAGCCCCGGCCCGAGGACGATCCGGGCGACCCCGAAGTCCGTCAGCCGCACCTGCCCCGAGGGCCCGTCGATCAGGACGTTCCCCGGCTTGACGTCCCGGTGGACGACGCCCGTCGCGTGCGCCGCCGCCAGCGCCTCGGCGACCTGGGCCATGAGCTCGGCTGCCATGGCCGGCGGCAGCGTGCCGTGCTGCTGGAGCAGGCCGCGCAGATCGCCGCCCTCGACGAGGTCCATCACGAGCGCGAGCCGCTCCCCCTCGATGACGAAGTCGCGCATCGTGACGATGTGGGGATGACGGAGGGTGCGCAGCACATTGCGTTCCTGCACGAACCGCAGCACCAGGTCCTGGTCGCCGGCGAGGTTGCTGCGCAACAGCTTGACCGCCACGATCTCGCCGGTCTCCCGGTGGCGTGCCCGCCAGACGGTCCCCATCGCCCCGGCGCCGATCTCGTCGAGCAGCACGTACCGGCTGCCGAGGAACGCCTCGGCCCCACCCTCGTCCATCGCCCGCCTTCCCCCGCACAATGGGGATCACAATAGTCAGGATGATCGAGACAAAAAAGATCAGCGCCGTTTCACACCTGAGCCGTGAGCAGGGCGTCCGCGAGGCTCGTGCGGGCGTAGAACACCGTGCGGCCCGCCCGGTGAGTGCTGGTCAGCCCGGCGGCCCGCAGCGCGGTGAGGTGCTGCGACACCCCCGCCGCGGACATCCCCGACCGCTCGGCGAGCTCGGTGGTCGAGGCCGGCGAGTCGAGTTCGGCCAGGATCAACGCCCGGGACCGGCCGATCACGGCGGCGAGCGCGTCCATGGGCGCATGCCTCCGCGACTCCCACAACGCGCCGATGCCACGCGCCGGGTAGGCGAGCTGAGGCGGCTCGGACGCGACGGACCGCGTCAGCACCCGCGGCCACGCGAAGACCGACGGCACGAGCAGCAGCCCCGCACCGGTCTCGATCCTGGTGATCGCGCAGTGCCGCTGTGCCAGCTGGAGGCCGCCGCTGTCCCAGCGCACGGTGTGGTGGAGCTGGTCGAGCGTGCGCGCGGTGCCGTGCTCGGCCACCTGGCGGCCCCGGTGGAAGACGTCCGCGTCCAGCACCGACCGGATGCGCGCCCAGTAGGGCGCGATCGCGAGCTGCCAGTAGGTCTCGATCTCCGCGACGACCTTGGGCAGGTACGCCCGGGGGTCGCGGTGCAGGTTCCGCAGCCGGGGCGGCAACCGGCCGTCCCGCTCGGCGGACACCAGGTCGAGGTCGCGCCGTACCTGCTCGGGATCGGTGGCCTCGATGGCCGCCAGTTCGTCGGGCAGCTCGTGGGACGCCGTGGTCGGATTGAGGAAGTCCGGGAAATGGCCGACGGGCGCCACCATGTCGGCCAGCCAGCCGCGATCGAGCCCCGCCGCCGCGATCCGGGGACGCACCTGCTCGGCCCAGCCACGATGAGGATCGGGCAACGTGGCCGCGGCCAGCGCCCGGCAACTCGTGACGACCTCCCACATGGCCGAGACGGCGAACCGGGTCTCGGCCAGGTCGTTCACCGAAAAGGCCAGCCGCGCCTTCATGCCGCCTCCCGTGCGTCCACGATTCGGTCAGAGCTTAATCAATGGACGCCTACCTCGCCGCCCGGCAACATCCCGGACCAGGCACCCACCGAGCCATGGTGCCGGACTCCGAACACCCCGAAGGCGGTCACGCACATGTCTGTGGACAACCTCCCCTCCACCGATGCGACGACGACGAAAAAGGCTGATCTGTTCAGAAAGCTGAACGCCGGCTCCGTACTGATCCTCCCCAACGCCTGGGACGCCGCCAGCGCCGCCGTGATCGCCGCAGCCGGCGCCACGGCCATCGCCACGACCAGCGGCGGCGTCTCCTGGTCCCTCGGCCGCGGCGACGGCCAGCACCTCACCCGCGACGAGACGCTGCACGCCGCCCGGCGCATCGTGAACACCGTCGACCTCCCCGTGACGGTCGACATCGAGGGCGGCTACGGCCCCGCCCCCGAGGACGTCGCGCACACCGTCCGAGCCGTGGCCGGAGCCGGCGCGGTGGGCGTCAACCTGGAGGACTCCCAGGCCGTCGGCGGCCCGCTGTTCGACCTCGCCGACCAGACCGCCAGACTGCACGCGGCCCGCGAGGCGGCGGCCGCGGCGGGCCTCCCCGGGCTCTTCGTCAACGCCCGCACCGACGTCTTCCTCTTCGCCGTCGGCCCCTCCGCCGGCCGCCTGGACGAAGTGCTCAAGCGCACGGCGGCGTACGCCGAGGCCGGCGCCGACGGCATCTTCGTCCCCGGCCTCCTCGACCTCGACGCGCTGGCCACCCTGTGCGCCGAGTCCCCCCTGCCGGTCAACGCGATGGCCGTCGCCGGCGGCCCCACCATCGCCGAGCTCACCGAGGCCGGCGTACGCCGGATCAGCCTGGGCACCGCGCTCGCCCAGACCGCCTACACCGCCGCCCGCAGAGCCGCCGAAGAACTCCTCACCACCGGCACCTTCGAGACCCTGACCGACTCCCTGGACTTCACCGAACTCAACACCCTCTTCCACCCCTGACCCGCCCCGCACGACGACCCCAGCCCCGGAAGCGCAGTGGTGAGCGATCCGTAGATCATCCAGCCGGAGCGTCGCCCGCCTCGTGAGCCGGGTCCCTCGCACGGATCCTGGGATCTGCCCTGCGTGAGGCTCACGCTCACCTCAGCAGGACACTCGCATCGCGCTCCGCGAAGATCGTCTGAACGGCGTCGAAAGCGGCCGGATCCGAAGCCCCTCCAGCCAGAGAGAATTCTTCAGGCGGTACCGACTGGCCCACTCCAGGCAGTCACGTAACCGCCGAGTACGAGCCCTTCTCCATCGATCCGCAGGAACTTCGGCTGACTGATATCCACGGACTTGATCCTCGCGCATGCATCCATGACGTTGCTGTCACTGTTGCTGTCCGAGAAAAACAAAAAGCCCCGAACGATGATTCGTTCGAGGCTTTTTTGCTGTTCAAAGCTGGTGGTCAGGGGCAGGGTCGAACTGCCGACCTTCCGCTTTTCAGGCGGACGCTCGTACCAACTGAGCTACCTGACCCAGAGCGGTCCTGACGGGACTTGAACCCGCGACCTCCACCTTGACAGGGTGGCGAGCACTCCAAACTGCTCTACAGGACCTTGCTTTTCTTGCGTTTCTTTCTGTTTGCGCTTGCTTAGCTTACCAGCTCTCCGGTGGCCTTTCGACCAGCCGGTTCGCGGTGCGCCAAACACTCGCAAGTGCCCCCAACGGGATTCGAACCCGTGCCGCCGCCTTGAAAGGGCGGTGTCCTAGGCCGCTAGACGATGGGGGCTCAGGATTCCCTGTCGCCTTCCGTCGGAGACCTCTGAAGCATAGGGGACGATTGCCCTTGATGCCAAAGTGGCTGACCGGCGGTCGGTGACGCGGTGCCAGTGACCGTTCCCGTTGGAGACGGGGCGTTCGTTGGCTCCGGAGAAATCATACGTTGTGGGTCGGCCTCCACGTGACGCTGGATGTACACCGACTGCTCCCCCAGGCCGCCCAGCGTGATGTCGTCCCAGGCACGCAGGCGGCGTGTCTCCCGGTCGAAGTACAGGACCGAGGCCTGTACGGGCGTGGGCTGGGCGTGTTCGAGCGCCCGCAGGCCGGCGCCGCCGGTCGAGCCCTGGACGAGCATGCGGGAGCCGGACGGCAGCATGGACGTCGAACGGTCATGCGTGTGACCGGCCAGGATCATGGGCGTGGCCCCGCTGAAACCGCGGCCGACGACGGGGTCGTGGACGGCCACCAGGTCCGCCCCGTCCACCTTGGGCCGGTGAGAGCGGGCGAATTGCTGGAGGGCGTCCGGGTCGGAGTCGACGGCCACCGATTTGTCGGGGGTGAACCGGGGGTCGCCCAGGCCGTAGATGCGCAGGCCGGCGACCTTCTCCACCCTGTCGTCCAGGACCACGGCGTTCTTCTGCCTCTCGACCGCCCGCTGGGTGATCATCGAGTCGTGGTTGCCGCGTACGTACACGTACGGCACGCCGAGGCGGCTGATCTCGTCGACGAACTTGTTCTCCGGTTTGGTCCCGTGGTCCGAGATGTCGCCGGTGTCGATGATCATGTCGACGGCGAACTGGTCCTTGAGCGAGCGGATGACGTTCCAGGCGATGGGGTTGATGTGGATGTCCGAGACGTGCAGGACCCGGATGGAGTTGGGGTCGGCGTCGTAGAGCGGCAGGGTCGAGACGGTGTCGTACAGCTTCGAGACGTTCGTGACGAGCTTGGTGAGCTGCGACCGGTACGACTCGAACTTCGTCACGATCGACTCCGCGCTGCCCACCAGCGACGGCGCCGCGGCGACCAGACCGGAGTAGCGCGGCTCCACGAGCGAGCTGGGACGGAACGTGAGGGCGGCCAGCGCCCCGGTGGCCGCCAGACCCACCGAGGCCGCCAGAAGCCCCACCAGAGCCGTCCTGGGGCGTCTGTAGACCATCAGGACGGCGATCAGGGCCCCCGCCCCGGCACAGAGCATGCTGCGGACCGCCAGGGCGCGCACGCCGTCCAGGAGGTCGCTCTCGATGAGGCCGGGCAGGCGGTCGGCGAGTTTGGGGTCCTCGATGAGCGCCTTGGCGCGCTCCTGGTCGATGTTCTCCAGGGTGATGCGGAGCCTGAGCGGGGCGTCGTGGGTTCGGAAGGTCAGTGTGCCGAGAGGGCTGGCGTCGACGACCGTCTCGCCGTTCCAGGCGGGTCTGAGCGACATGCCCGTCTCGACCGGGCCGACCTGGGCGTGCACGGTGCCGCTCAGGAAGATGCCCAGCCAGGCGCCGGCGGCGGCCACCAGGACCACCGCCACGGCCCTCGTTGCACGTGACCGAATGACTGCTTTCGACCTGTCAACGAACTTCATACAGTTTCTTGCATACCTGACCGACAGGGCAGAATGGCATGCGTGATCGACGTTTCGCGGGAGAAGTTCGAGGAACTCGTGGCCGAGGCTTTGGACACGATCCCCGCCGAGCTCACCCGCGTCATGAGCAACGTCGTCGTCACGGTCGTCGATGATCCGCCAGAGCCCCACCTGCTCGGCCTGTACACCGGTGTCCCCCTCACGGAGCGCGGCGACTGGTACTCAGGTGTCCTGCCCGACCGGATCGAGATCTACCGCAATCCCATATGTCAGATATGCAAGACAGAAGAGGAAGTCGTTAACGAGGTGCGCATCACCGTTGTCCATGAGGTGGGACACCATTTCGGGATCAGTGATGACAGACTTCACGAACTGGGCTGGTGACCCTTTGCAGCCCGTTGACTTCTTTGGGTTGCGCCTTGCCTCATGATCGGGCACCTTAGGTCACATAGCGAACACGGTGAGTCAGGCGCAGCGGAGTCCAATGGGGGCCATGCAGGCAGGTAGGCCGCCGGGACGGCATCGCCGTGCCGAGACAGACCAGGCCACCTACGGCGAAGTCATCGCCATCCGGGAGTTCCGGGCACTCTGGTACGGCCAGGGCCTCTCCCTCCTCGGTGACCAGCTCGCCCAGGTCGCGCTCGCCGTCCTCGTCTACTCCCGCACCGGGTCGCCCCTGGCCACCGCGGCCGTCTACGCGCTGACGTACCTTCCGTCGATAGTCGGGGGGCCGCTGCTGGCAGGGCTGGCCGACCGGTTCGCGCGCCGGGGCGTCATGATGACCTGCGACGTCGTCCGGGCGGTGCTGGTCGGCGTGATGGCGCTGCCGGTGATGCCGTTCTGGGCGTTGTGCGTGCTGGTGTTCTTCGTGGTGCTGCTCAGCGCCCCGTTCTCGGCGGCGCGCGCGGCGCTGCTGCCCGAGGTGCTCGAAGGCGACCGGTACGTCGTCGGCTCGGCGTTGCAGAACATGACGAACCAGGCCGTACAGATGCTGGGTTTCGCCGCGGGCGGAGCGATGATCGCCACCCTGGGCCCCTACCGGGCGCTCGCGCTCGACGCGGCCACGTTCCTCGCCTCGGCCCTGATCCTGGTCTCCGGGGTGCGCCCGCGGCCGGCCGCCCGCCAGGACGGCGCGAAGCCGTCCATGTGGGCGATGACCAGGGCGGGAGCCCGGCTCGTCTTCGGCTCGCGCAGGTTGCGGACGCTCGTGCTGTTCGCGTGGTTGTGCGGCTTCTACATTCTTCCCGAGGGCATCGCCGCGCCCTATGCCGCCGAACTCGCCACGGGGTCGTTGCCGGTGCCCGTGATCACCGGTCTGCTGATGGCCGCGATGCCGACGGGCACGGTGGTGGGCGCGTTCCTGTTCAGCAGGTTCGTGACGCCGGCGCGGCGGCTGCGGCTGATGGGGTGGATGGCCATGCTGAGCTGCGCGCCCCTGGCCGTGACGGCGCTCCGGCCGCCGCTCGCGGTGGTGCTGGCCGCGTGGGTTCTGTCGGGGATCGGTGGGGCGTACCAGCTCGCGGCGAACGCGGCCTTCGTCCAGAACGTGCCGCCGGAGCGGCGCGGCCAGGCGTTCGGGCTGGTGCAGTCGGGGTTGATGGCCGTGCAGGGGATCGGGATCCTGGTCGGCGGGTTCGCGGCGGAGAGACTCGGTCCTGAGCTGGTGGTCGCGCTCTCCGGCATCACCGGAGTGATCGCGGCGGCCGTGCTCGCCCTGCTGTGGACCGAGTCCCGGGACGACCGTGATGCCCAGGAGCTGCCCGCCCAGGCGCCGGCCTGATCACTGCTGCGGCTTGTGCTCGCCGGTCCAGTCGGCGGCGTTGCGCTGCTGCTGCTGCTTGCTGATCAGGTCCTGGACGATCGAGGTGTCCCGCTCCTCGTCCGGCAGCAGGAGCCAGCCGATCGCGTACAGGCCGACGCCGGCCCCGCCGAACAGGGTGGCGATGGCGAGACCGACCCTGATCAGGTTCGCGTCGATGCCGACGTACTCACCGATGCCCGAGCAGACGCCCGCGATCATCCGGCCCTTGTTGGTGCGACGGAGCTTCTTGACGTTGTGCTCGCTGTATTCGTTCATGTCTCAAGACTGCCCCTGGGGCCGGTGTTAGCACATCAGGATTGTCCCTGGTAGAACCCTGGTAACCCCTTACGCGAGGAGAGGACCCGCCATGGACGATCTGCTGCGCCTCGACGACCGCCTCAACGGCGACCAGCGGCTGATCCGCGACACGGTCAGGTCATTCGTCTCCGACCGCGTCCTTCCGCACGTGGGCGACTGGTTCGAGGAGGCCGTCTTCCCGGCGCGCGAGCTCGCGCCGGAGCTCGGCTCGCTCGGCCTGCTGGGCATGCACCTGGAGGGGTACGGGTGCGCCGGCACCGACGCCACCTCCTACGGCGTGGCCTGCCGCGAGCTGGAGGCGGGCGACTCGGGCCTGCGCTCGTTCGTGTCGGTGCAGGGCTCGCTGGCGATGTTCCCCATCTGGCGGTACGGCTCCGAGGAGCAGAAGGAGGAATGGCTCCCGCGCATGGCGGCCGGCACGGCGATCGGCTGCTTCGGCCTGACCGAGCCCGACCACGGCTCCGACCCCGCCAACATGCGCACGTACGCCAAGCGGGACGGCTCCGACTGGGTGCTCAACGGCTCCAAGATGTGGATCACCAACGGCTCGATCGCCGACGTCGCCGTGGTGTGGGCGCAGACGGACGAGGGCGTCCGCGGCTTCGTCGTCCCCACCTCCACGCCGGGGTTCTCCGCCCCTGAGATCCACAAGAAGCTGTCACTCAGGGCCTCGGTCACCTCGTCCCTGTACTTCGACGACGTCCGTCTGCCCGCCTCCGCCGTGCTGCCCGGCGTCACCGGCCTCAAGGGCCCGCTGTCGTGCCTGTCCGAGGCCCGCTTCGGCATCCTGTGGGGGGTCGTCGGGGCCGCCCGCGCCTGCCTGGAGTCGGCGGTCGACTACGCCAAGACCCGCGTCCAGTTCGACAAGCCGATCGGCGCGTTCCAGCTCACCCAGGAGAAACTGGCCTGGATGTACGTCGGCGCCGCCCAGGCCCAGCTCACGGCCCTGCACCTGGGCGCACTGAAGGACGAGGGACGCCTGGAGCCCCGGCAGATCAGCTTCGGCAAGCTGGCCAACGTACGGGCCGCCCTGGACATCGCCCGGCAGGCCCGTTCCGTCCTGGGGGGAAACGGGATCACCCTGGAGTACCCTGTGATCAGGCACATGAACAATCTGGAGTCTGTGCTGACGTACGAGGGGACCCAGGAGATTCACACGCTGGTGCTGGGGGAGGCCCTGACGGGGTTGCCCGCTTACCGGTGATGGAGGCGTCGCGGGCGGGGCGGTAATCTCTGTACCCTTGCTCGTGCGAGGGGCGTTAGCTCAATTGGCAGAGCTGCGGACTTTTAATCCGTAGGTTCCGGGTTCGAGCCCCGGGCGCCCTACCTCGAAGACCTGGGCGGACTCTCCGATCTCCATGATCTGGAAGCCCGCCCGGTTGCATTTCGAGTTGCAGTTATCCCCAAAGTGCTCGGCCCATGCGGGCTGCGGCTTCGGTCGAGAGTGTCGCCGTGATGTGGGTATAGCGCTTCGTCGTGGTCAGTTGTGAGTGGCCGAGGATTTCCTGAACGACGCTGATGTCCACGCCTTGCTCGATGAGAAGCGTTGCGGCGGTGTGGCGAGCGTCGTGGACTCGGGCGTCCTTCTCGACTTCGGCCAGGCGCAGGAGTTCTTTCCATTCGTCCCAGTCCTGGCCGGCGTCGATGGGGCGTCCGTCCGGATGGCACCAGACGAGGTCATAGTCCTGCCACCGCTCCCCCGCTGCTTCCTTTTCGGCCTGTTGGGCCTTCTGGTGGAGCTTGAGGAGCGGGATCAGCGGAGGCGGGATCATGACGGTTCGCTTGCTCTTGCCCTTGGGCTTCACGAAGATCCAGCCGCCGACGCGCTCAGGGCATGAGGGCGCATGCTTGGCACAGTTGGGTTCGCAGTACTTCCGTCCCTCCTTGTCGCACACGTGCTTGCGTCCGGAGGTGCGCTTGGCCTTGGGGCAGTCCTTCGGGCACGGGTAGCGGTGAAGTCGTTTCCCGCAGGCGTGCGGGTCCTTGCAGCCGTGGCGGTACCGCTGGTGCTTGATCTGCCAGAAGACTCGGATGACGCCTCGCTTGAGGTCCACGTACTTCCACCGAAGGCCCAGCGCCTCACATTGCCGAAGACCGAGAGCGAGCGCCACGGACCAACGGGTGCCGTTCCTCTGACTGCTGGCCACGTCGAGGACGTCGCGGGCCTCGTCAGCGTCGAGGGGATCGATCTCCACGTCCTCGGCGGTCGGGGCGTCGATCAGGGTGCAGACGTTGCGGGTGACCTTCTCACGCCGTACCGCGATTTTCAGAGCTCGGGAAAGGATCCGGTGGACCTGCACGATGGTGTTCTGGGCGAGGCCCTGCTGCGCGAGGTAGGCGTAGAAGGCGTCCAGGTGCTCTGGGCGGAGCCGGTCGAGGCGGTGGGCCCCGAGGCGCGGGATGATCCAGTGTTCGGCCTTGGGCCGATAGGTGCTCTCCAGGGTGCGATCGCTGACCTTGAGGGGCGCGATCTCGTCGAGGTACGTGCGCATCCACTCGGCGACTGTGGGCGCGAGCCCCGGCTTGTCTGACTTGCCGGAGTCCCGCGTGCCCTCCAGCTCGCGGACTTTCTTGGTCACTTCGGTCTCGCTGTCGCCGACTCGATGGCGGCGATCGGGCGTGCCGTCGTCCTTGATGCCCATCGTCACGTAGCCGTGCCACTTGCCGTCCTTGCCCAGGAAGATCGAGGAGCGGCCATTGGGCTTGCGCGCCATCACACCGCCTCCAGGTCACGAGCGAAGTCGAGCAGGGCGGCAGCAGGGATCAGGCGGTATCCGTCGCGCTTGATCGATCGAAGCTCGCCGGTCTTGATGAGCCGGAAAACCGCCGTACGACTCATACCCAGAACCGTGGCCGCGTCGTTCGGCCGGTAGAAGAGTCGTTCCATCACGCTGCCCTCCCTTCGGTTGCCGAAAGATCTTGTGCTCTGGCTTCCAGCTCTCTGAGATGGGCTCGCCAGCGTTGACGTTCGTGGACGGATCGGAGGAGCCGAACGGCGAGGGGCGGCACGTTGGCGTCTCCGGCCGGAACGGGGCGCCAGACGTAGCGGTGTGGGTCGGTGGGTTCGTCGGCTTGGCCGAGGGCTTCCAGGACCCAGGTGCGGCGGTCCTGCTTGTGTTCGGCGAGGGTTTTGTTGGACCACTTGCGGGAGACCAGGACGCGGCGTCCGGCGTAGCCGAGGTGTTCGGGCTTGTGCGCCTTGGAGCGGCACCGGCCGGGCACCATCCCCGCCTTGGCGTTCTTGGGCTGGACGCCGTAGCGCAGCCAGTTCGGGCAGGTCGGCGAGCAGGGTTCGTAGCGCAGGGCATCGACCATGCGGGCGGCGTGCTCGCGCTGGGCCTGGCCGCCGTCGAGGCTGTCGCCGATGGACTTGGTCAGGTACTTGGACAGGTAGCGGATGCACTGGTCGGCGTCCGGGGTGCCGGCGAGCACGCCTTGCACGTCCACCTGGTCGCCGAAGCGGATGACGTGGAGGGGGTCGGCGTCGTCGTCGAGTGCGTCGAGGGCTTCGTCCCAGGTGGGCAGGACCTCGCCGGTAGTTGGGTCGAGGTAGCCGGTGCCGTCTTCCCAGACCGGTAGGTGGTCGCCGTCGAAGATGACTTCGTCGGCCTGTGGCCACCAGACCTGGTGGTAGGTGGCGGTGGCTATCTGCTTGATCTCGGCGCGTGGGAGCGTTCCGCGGATGGCCATGTGCAGGTGCGGGGCGAGCCGCTTCTGAGGCTCGACCGAGGCGAAGTACTGCACGTCGTAGCCTGCGACGCGGCGAAGGTTCTGGACGAAGCGGTCGATCAGCTTGGAGAAGTGCAGGGCGTCTCGTGCGGCGCGGCGGTAGTCGTAGGGTGTCGGGGTCGATGGGTGCGCCGTCGCGGACCTTGCCGTACGAGGGCAAGGTGAGCGTGACGAACAGGGACGGGCGGTAGGTCTTGCCGTCCGGGGCTTGGAAGGTGCGTCCGAGAGTGGTGTTGGTCATCTTGCGCTGGGGCAGGTCGGGCGCGTCCTGGCGGCGTCTGGTGGAGCGGGAGCGCTTGGTGGTCGTACGGCCGAGGATGTTGCCGCGCATTCCTGCGGCCTTGATCTCCTCGTCGAGGCCGGTGATGATCGCGTCGAGTTCGGTGGTGTCGTGGCCGGCCTTTTCGGCGGCGTCGCGCTGGGCTTGGTAGTCGGCGCGGAACTCCACCAGCCAGCGCTGTTCCTCGTTCGGGTCGTCGGGTGTGATGATGGGTTCGGTCTCCAGGTGCCAGCCCTCGCGGCATTGGGCCTTGCGGAGCTGCTTGTTGCGCTTGGCGCAGGGCGGGCACTTGCTGTCGAGGGTGGCCCCGCACGGTACGTCGATGATCTCGGACTTGCCGGTGACGGTGTCGAGGCGCTTGAGCGGGATGGGGCGGATACAGACGCCGTGTTGCTTGGCGACTTCTATGAGTACGTCGCGTGCCATCGGCATGGCCTGGCGGATGGTTCGGGGGAGTGCGCGGTGGTGCGCAGGGGTCATGCGGTCCTCCCTTCGTCGGGGTCGGTGACGATGAGCGCGGTCTGGCCGCACTCGGTGCACTCGGCCAGGGCGCGGACCAGGTCGAGCCAGAGAACGTTCAGGGTGAGGCAGGAGGAGCAGCGAAGGTCGTCAAGGAGGTGAGTGTGCGTCATGCGGCCTGCCGGTAGTAGGCGACCATGTCGCGGATGTCGGTGTCGGAGACGTAGGCGGCGCGGACCCGGATCGGTTCGGGTGAGGTCTCCAGCCGCATGTACGCGACGCCAGCGCCGAGCTCGGGTATCGGTGAGATTCGGTCGGCGAGTGCGCCCCGGTCGCGTGCGCCGTCGCCGAGGACCATGTCCACCTGTTCGGATTCGTCCAGGCGGAGGGCGATCTTGTCTGGGAAGAGGTTGCGGATGTTCATGACTTCCTTGCGTGGGTCTTGGAGGGCGGCCATGACGCCGACGCCGACCGAGCGGCCTTGGGTCGCCAGCGTGGCCAGAGCAGCGGAGATGCGCTGCCGGAGGTGCTTGTCGGGCTGGTAGGCGGTCAGGAACGCGACCTCGTCGACGAGCACCAGGACGAATGGGTCCTCGACGGTCGGGACGTGGGAGCGCTGGAGACCGGCGAAGCGGGACGCGCGCTTCTGGATGACGCTGACGACCTCGTCCAGCAGGTCGGCGCAGTCGGACGGGTCGGCGGCGTACCGGCCTTGGAACAGCTCTCGGCCGTAGGACAGCTCCATCAGTTTGGGGTCGAGCGCCCAGACTTCGGCCAGGCCCGCCCGCATCGCGGGGAGCAGGCCGCGGATGGTGTCCCACAGGAAGGAGCCCTTGCCGGCCCCGGTCGCGCCCGCGACAAGGACGTGGGTTCCGTGGACCTTGAGTCGGAGCGGCCGGCCGTCCTCCTGCTTGCCGATCTCGACCGGCCCGACCGATGGTTCGTCCGGGATGGGAAGGGCGGGCATGGGCGCGGCCAGTGGATCGCTGCGCGGGAACGTCAGGAGCAGTCGGCCGCCCTTGACGAGCGCGACCCGGCACGAGGTGGTGCCGAAGCCATGGGCGAGGTTGTCGGTGCGGTCGGACCAGTCCTTGACCGCCTGACCGGAGAGCATCCCGACGATGACGCGGTCGGCCCAGCCGTCGCAGGTGACGCGCAGCAGACGTGGCATGTAGACGCGACCGTTGACGCGCCTGGCCAGGCCGGAGACGTCCATGACCGGCTGCCAGTGTCGGCGGTAGATCGACATCAGCCGCCACCAGGCCAGCAGGCGGAAGCCGACGAGGCGGGAGAAGGAGTCGGGCTCGGTGAAGGCCCAGGAGAGCAGGGACAGGACGACGAAGCCGAGCATGGATGCCGTGGCGGGCCAGCCGTACCAGTACCAGACGAGCCCCAAGGTGACCGGTACAGCGACGGCGACCGGGTGCCGCCACGTCGTGCGGACGAGGGCGGACAGGAAGCGCCAGATGTAGACGAGGAAGGTGACGATGGCGGGTGTCTTGAGTACGGCCGGTCGGAAGACGACGGCCGTGTCGGGCGTGGTGGAGACGAGGTTGCGCGCCTCGTCGCCAGGCAGCCGCTTGAACATAAGCTGGGAACCTCTCGTGATATGGAGTCAGGGGAGAACCGAGGGGCCGCCGGAAGTTGCCGCTTCCAGCGGCCCCGCCTCATGTCAGGTCGCCGGGCCGGCGGTGTCCGCGGTGGCGTCCTTGTCGGCCTGTTCGGCATGCAACTGCTCGCAGTCAGCCAGGTAGCGGGCAGCGGCGGTGAAGATCTCGCGGGCGGTGCTCAGGTCGGCGTCGGTGACCGACCCGGCTCCGGTGGTGGAGATATGGACGTTCGCCTCGGTGGAGTAGAGCTCCAGATACGGGCGCGGACTACTGAGCAGCAGACCAGCGCGAACCTTGAGGTCGGGCGTGTGGAAGGAGACGCCGACGTGCGGCGTGGACTCCGGTCGCAGGGACAGGGTGACGTAGGTGTACGGGCGCAGACTCATGCCGCAACCCCCTTGCCGTCGGACAGGCCGTAGAAGCTGCGCTCGACGGAGCGGGCGAAGCGGTTGGCTTCGTGGGCGAGCTGGCGGGCGAACTCCAGGTCCTCCACCGTCACCGGCCCGTTGGTGGTGACCAGGACGGAGGCGGCGCCGAAGTCGAGCGCCAGGACGGGCTCACGGCGGGCGAACGGGTGGTTGAGGGTGCGGGCGGCGTGCCCGGTGGTCAGCCGGATCACGCTGTTGCGCGGGGTACGGCGTCGGGTCATCAGGCGGCGTCCTTTCCGGCCTTGGCCGTGTGGGCGGGTTGGGTGGTCTGGCGGGGAGCGTGCATCTGCTGGACTTTGATCGAGTACGCGAGGCGTCCGGCGGCGTTGACGTACGGGGTGACGGACATGCCGTCGAACTCGACCGGCGTGAACGGCAGCCCCGGCATCGGCTGCGGGGGCACCGGCTGGACCGGCGCAAGGATCTTGACCGCGACGGTCTTCTGGGCGGGCTTGAGGGTGGGGTCACCGTCCATGACCGCGACCTGCCAGACCAGCTCTTGAGTCTGCTTGTCGCGGGCCTGCACGAAGCGGCCGTTGGACGAGGCGTCGAAGTCCTTGACGGGCTCGACCTCGCCGACGATGTAGCAGCCGTGCGGGAAGACCATGGCGAAGGTGACGGGGATGGGGCCTTGCAGAGCCATGACAGCTTTCCTCTCTTGACTGACAGGCACTTAACCTATCAAGTTGATGCTGAAGCTACGCGGCTCAAACTTGCTAGGTCAAGTGCCTAAGAGCAATTTCGGCGCGGAATCGTGATCCTCTGTGCTTCATTCATGTCAAATTGGACGAAATAGTCACAATTGTGGAGACCGCAGAAACGGAGCCTGGCGCCATTAGCGGCATCGCCCTCGGGCTGTTAGCGCTCATCTGGGTTTTTGGGGTACCGCTCTGCCTTATGCAGGCACTTGAGGCCGGCCCGGCGTTTCCCAAAGTCGATCAGGCAAGTGTGGGCGGATGGCTGACCGCAGCCGCATGGATCTCCGCTGCGGCGCCAGCTCTCGCCACAGGAATCTGCCTGTTCACTGACAGGCACGTCGGCGCATGGATCTTCGGCGTCATCGCAGCGGCATGCGTGATCGTCGTCCTGGGATCCGTACAGGCCCATGAGGCGAAGCTGCACCCCGTACCGTCTCCCTCGCCGTCCAACCATTGCATGGAGCGCAGCGGTGGAGGCAATGACTGCCCAGGAGGGTAGGTGTCGCCTCAGGCGATCGGGTAGGCGTCTTCCAGCTCGTGCCGGTCGGCGGGAAGCAAGACTTCCACGACCGTGAGAGGCCGGCCGGAAGCGTCGCGAACCGCGCCGAAGACAGCCAGGAGTGGTTGGTTCTTCGGCATCGCGAGTTGCTTGGCCTCGTCGGCCGAGGGCATGCGGGCGGTGATCTGCTCCACGACGTGATCGAAGCGGACGCCCTTGCGCGCCTGGAGATGTTCCCGGAAGCCCTGTTTCAGGGGTTCCCCGCTGGTGAGATCCGTTCCTTCGGAGAGCTCCAACGGCAGCCAGAGCGACACCAGCTCGGTCGGCTCACCATCACGCGTGATCAGACGCCGCCGTACGAACGTCTTGCTCTTGGGCTGGAGATCGAGAAGAGAGCTGATCCGGTTCGGTGCGGTCACCGCGCCCACCTCGACCACCTCGCCCGCCGACTCCGTCTCCGGCTTGGTCAGGTACGCCTGTCCCGGCCGCTTCTGCTCGACGGCGGCCATCGCCGGTCGGCCGCGTACGAAGCGCCCCTTGCCCTGCTGGGACTCGATCCATCCCTGCTCTCGCAGCACCCGTAGGGCGGCGACCACGGTAGGACGGGAGACGCTGAACTCCTGGATGAGCTGGTTCTCGCTCGGCAGGAGCGTGCCCGGCGGGTACTCTCCCGACTCGATGCGCCTCTGAAGAGTCTGCACAAGCTGCGCATACTTAGGCGGCACGGACTCTAGCGACATCATGACCGTCCAACAGCCGACAGGTTGTTTTACCAAGTTTGAGCGTAACCGGCTTGCCGCCGACTGTCCACGTGGTTCGCCGAAGCGGGAGCCGTACATGAAAAGGCCGGCAGGCAGCGCAGCGACCGGGCTGGGAAGGGTGCCGCGGGGGACGCCACTGCAACTGCCTGCCGGGGGGAGGCACGGCGAGACCGGACGATGACCCTCACCCCCCTTCGGAAGGGATCACCCCTGCCTCACCGTGCCCGTCATCACCTGGCCACGTACTCAGCCAGGACGTTCGCCGCGCCCTCCGGGTCACTGGTCGGATGCCGCTTCTCGGCGCTCTGCCAGGAGTAGTAGGCGCCGCCGTACCCGACGAACACCCACACCGGCAGCCCTCCCGCCGGCCTGTGCACCAGAAGCACGCTGTTGTTGTCGCGCAGCTCGGCATTGACGCCGAGGCCCGCGAGGCGGTCACGCAGCCGGACGAGCATGCTGCCTTCGTTCTCGCGCTGCGGGAAACTCGCGTCCAACGCCTGAATGATCGAATTCATTTCACGCTCCCTTCGGCCCGGCCGCTTCCGAGGCAGTCGAGACACTCCCGCTCCTCACTCAAGGTCTGATCTCCGTCGTCGTCGCCGATGAGGAGCGCACGGCGTGAGTCACGCAGCTTGATCCCGCGTCCCCGGCAGGCGGGGCAGCACGACGTCTTGCTTGTCTCGTCTGGCCGGGTCACCGTCGCCATCTCCTCGTTCATCCGGCGTTCCCTGTGGCGGGAGGCCGCGTGACGTACCGTGGTTGCTTGATGACAAGTCCACCGGCAACCGCGTTTCTGCAGGACCCCTGAACGGCCCCCTTGTTCCCCCTTTCGAGCCCCCAGCCGGGAGGAAGACCCGCAGATGCCCGACTACATCCCGAACGTGCGGCTTCGTGCCTGGCGCAACGAGCAGCGGCTCACCCGCGCGGACATGGCCGACCGCATCAATGCCACGCCGGTAGGTATCGCCGAACGCCTGACGTGTGACGAGGAACGGGTTCGACGCTGGGAGGCCGGCGAAGTCCGATGGCCTCGCACGCCCTACCGGCTCGCACTGACGCAACTGACCGGACTGGAACCGGAAGCACTCGGGTTCTTCCAGGGAAGGCAGAACGACAGCCGCATCATCGAGGCTCGCGTCATCCCAGCCGACGCGCTACGAGCCGAAGCCGATCTCTACGGGACGATGGAACTCGCCCAGCAACTCCAGGCATCCGACGTCGGAACCGGCACCCTGGAGGCCCTTGCCGAGGCCGTCGACCTTTTGTGCCGCGCCTATCCAGTCGTGCCCGCAGGCACGCTCCGCGATCGCACCCAGAAGCGCCTCGCCCAGATCAACCACCTCCTGGCCGGACGTCTCACCCTCGATCAGCATCGCGAACTGCTCGTGATCACCGGGTGGCTGACCGCCCTACTGGGATGCGTTCACTACGACCTGGGTGAGAGAGAAGAAGCCGAAACCGCCCGACGCGCCGCCTTCGAGATGGGTCGCCAGGTCGGACACGGCGAACTCATGGGCTGGGCACACGAGATGTCAGCGTGGTTCGCCCTCGTCGAAGGCCGCTACGAAGACGTCGTCACCTCCGCCCGCATGGGCCAGGCAGTCGCCGGCACCAGCAGCGCCATGGTCCAACTCACCTTGCAGGAAGCCCGTGGCTTGGCCCGCATCGGAGAGCGCCGGGAAGCCGACCGTGCCCTGACGCGCGGAGCCGAAGTCCTCAGCAGTCTGCCCATGCCCGACCACCCAGACCACCACTTCGTGTTCGACCACGCCAAGTGGGTCTTCTATGCCGCCACCTGCTACACCTGGCTTGCCGACGACGACCGCGCCGAAGAACACGCCCGCGAAACCATCCAAATGCACACCCGCCCAGACGGCACCTCCAACGCCCCCATGCGAGTCGCCGACGCACACATAGACCTCGGTATCGTCCACGCCCGCCGAGGCGAACTCGACGCAGCGGTTGACGAAGGCATGGCCGCATTCGACATCGACCGACGATCACTCACAGACCTCGTCAACCGTGCCGGAGACCTCGACCGCGTACTACGACAGCGCTACCGACGCGAAGCACTTGCCGAAGAGTTCCACGAACGCTTCGTAACCGCCCGCAGAGCCCTGACCAGCCGCCGCCCTGACCTACTCGACTGAGCACAACGAGGGAGTAGCGGCGCGGCTGCCGAATTGCCGAGTTGTTCTTTTAGGTATCAAGCGGCGGCGCGGCGCGCCGCCGTACCCCCGGCCCTCCGCCCGCCCGCCGTCCGGGCGTGCGGCCTGGGGGCCGGTCCCGGACGGCGGCGGGACACCGGGCCGGCCACCGCACGCCAGCCCCGCCGTACTGACCGAACTCTCCGGCCAGCATTGCCACGCCGCCGCACCGCGATGCAGCCCTTACGATCGCCCCGGCGTGGTGGGCCGCCGTAGCTGGTCGGGGGCGATCGACGATCCAGGGTTCGTTCCTCACCCTGGCTCAGCGAGGAACGCCGTTGCTGTCTGCCACCTGACTGGCAGTCAGGGGAGGTCACTCTTCAAACCACCCTCCGCTGAGATTCCCGCTGTTCAAAGAATTAACGCAAGGTGGGGCGGCTTAATGAAACGCTACCTCTGCTGGACAGAGCATCTATGATCGAACACACCGACAACTCGGGAATGAGTCTGGGTATGTGCTCAATTACTGTTGAGCTAGATGGCCGCTCCATCCGTCGTCTGCAACTCCAGGTGATCAAGCTTGATTATGGTCCTGTAGGCGGCAAGCGGCACGATAGAGAACCCTGGATATTGCGGCATGTCAGCCAATCCTTGATGTCCCGCAAACTGCATGAAGTAGTTGACGAAATTGGCGAATTTGGATCGGTTGATTGTGTCATTATCCATAAATTCCTGCTTACCAACCTCGTCGCTTGACGCGCTCTGCGAATAGGCCCCAATGGATCCGACAAGTGTCCAGGATTGCCTTGCCGTCCCGTAGCGCGAAAATAGGATTTCTGGATTTGTTTCCAAGTACTTGCCCCCCTCCTGCAGTCGAGCAGTAATGGTGATCTCGTCTCCGCGCGGAGTCAGCATCAAATGAACGCCAGGACTGAAGAGGCCACGCGAAATCTTCACTATCGCGCGGAGCGTGCTGGCCTCAATGCCAAGAATTCTGGAATCATAATCGTGAATTTCGGACTCCAGAGTATCTGGCACGGGTTCGTTGACGTTATGCTTTTTCTGTTGATTCTTTCGCCCAGCTGCGCTTCTTGTGTTCGACTGGTCCTCGACCGGATTGAGGGTTGCGATCCCGTCGCTTGCTGCAGCAAGGCCTCCTAGGACTCGTGCTACGAACCTTGCATCGAAGAGCAAACCAGGCGCTGTAATACGCACCAACGTTCCCGGTGAATAGGATTTCGGCAGTGTTGAATAATCGGTGCTGGCGCCTTGTAGGATATCGGAAATATCAAATAGCCAGCCCTCGCTCTCCAATATATCTTCAAGGTCGCCAAACAAGGAATCTGCTAGTGATCGATTGGTATATTCCTCGGATGTCCAGTCGTTGACGCTCCCCGCTACAGCCTTCATTCCCAAGGTTAGTTGCTTCATCTTCTTTTCGGTCGAACGAGCTTCTTCTGGAACTCCTTTCATGAGTTGGGCTGCGAGTGACCGAATCTTGTCTACGTCGGCGTACAGATACTCGCGCAGGTACATGGTTAAGAACCTCCTAGCTCATTGAACCGTGAGTGTGCTACGCCAGGGCTGGCGCAATCTTCGCAGGTAGAATCACGCCGAAAAGCTGACTCCCCGCTCACACTCAACGTCCAAACATGGTACTCCTCTTGTCCAGCGCGATCCGTCCATCGTTGAGTTATATGCAACTTTCCGTGCTTGGTGACACGATCGCCTCTTCGGTGCTCATAATTGTCCGCTGCGGTAATGAGGCGGAACTGAACGAGCATGCCCCTAGGACAATGCGGGTGAACGGACCTGAGGCCCTAGAAGATCGCGGAAGAGCGCGGCACAGGTCAGCCGGTTCCCCGCCCCTGCTGGCAAGCCGTTGGAGTTGCAGTTCGAGTTGCAATACGAGGTAGTTCCGCGCCGTTCAGGACGATCCGCGTGTGGACGTTGGCCTGCATTGAACGATCTGGAACGGTCTGAACTGGATCTTTTAATCCGTAGGTTCCGGGTTCGAGCCCCGGGCGCCCTACCACTCCGACCTGGGGTTTCTCGTCTGTGCAAGATCCTGGTTCTTGATCTGGGTCATGCTTGGGTCACGTCTGGGGCAACCGGATTCTTCGGACTTTTCTGGCGGTAGTGCGCGCCGTCGTCAGCACCAGCCGGGCCGTTGCCTCCGCCGCCTCGTGGTACAGCTCCGGCAGCACGGACGTGTAGGTGTCCGCGCTCAGCACGATGCTGGCGTGCCCGAGTTGCCCCTGAACGGTACGCAGATCCACTTGCGCAGCCAGCGCGGTCGAGGCGGCTCCATGACGGAGGTCGTGGAGCCGCACCGGCGTTCGGCGCCTATGGACAGACCAAGCTGGCCAACCTGCTGTTCACCCGCGAACTGCAGCGCCGCCTGAACAGGGCCGGCTCACCGATCCTGGCCACGGCAGCGCATCCCGGCTGGGCAGCCACCGGATTCACCATGACCACCGGCCGCCGGATTTTTGACCACGCCCTCGCCCTGGGAACGCGGCTCCTGGCCCAAAACCCCGAAGGCGGGCCCGGCCGACCCTGCTGGCTACCGTCGGCGACGTCCCCGGCGCCAGCTTCTCCGGACCCAGCCGGTTCGGCGTACGCGGCCCTGCCGCCCTCGAAGAATTGTCCGGCGAAGCACTCGACGATGACGCCGCGCAAAAACTCTGGGAGGTTTCCGAACTCCTCACTCATGTCACGTTCCCCCTGCCCGCCGCCTGAGCAGTAGATCCCGCCGCAGCAGCCCCGGCCACGACCCGCTGAGGGCAAGGCGTGGCCCGGGCGGCCAGGCCGAGGACGGTGTCCGGGATTGGGTTCGGGCTGGACGCCAACCACGACGCCCAGCCCGGCGGCGTCGCAGAACGACACCTTGAACAGGTCGGCAACGGGCGGACGACGGTGGCGGTGGCGGGGATGGGCCACAGACCTGCCTGGTGCGGCGATCGAGGGCCGTCATGAGGTGCTCCGATCCTGCAGGCGAAGACCGGCCTTCGGATGCCAGCCGGTGAGCTGGAGCAGGCGTCGCACCTGCGGAGAGGGCGAGCGTAACGTCAGAACCTGGCCGTCGCGCATGCCGGCGGCGGGGGTGACCAACGCGCGCAGCCCGCCGACGTCGCAGAACACCAGGCCGCTCAGATCGACGCAGAAGCTGCCACCTCTCGCCATCGAGGCCAGTGCCCTGGTCAGGACAGGCAGGGTGGCGTAGTCGAGCTCGCCTTCGATCCGCAGGCCCGTGGAATCGACGAGCGGCGTGATACGCAAGAGCGGATCGGCGACCGTGTCAGGCGTGCGGATGCCGGCGGTGTCCGCGGTGTCCATGCTGACTCCTACGGGCGGGGAGTACGGAATAAGGTGGCCGCGCGTGTGAGGCGGCCATGAACACGTGGTGCGGGAGCCGGCGTGAGTGGAGCAGTCCGGTGCGATGTACTGATCATCCCGTGGGCTCGGCCCGGTGGATAGCGGCAATCTGCCTCACGCTTATCATCAGCCGTGATCACCGGGGTCGGCGCCCGCGTGGTGACGCGATGGGTTTGACGGCCGCACCGCTCGTGGCGTCTCATGGGGAACCACTGGGGCGCTCTCCCGTTGTCCTCGGCCGGCAGATGGAGCAGGCCGGCCGGCGGCACCGGATCGCACTCGGAGCTCAAGGACGGCATGGTGACTTGCATTGACCGCTCAACCTGCGCAGCCGCCGGGTCCGAACGACGGCGTGGATCAGGCCCTGGCCGACGTCTTGACGGCGATCGGCACGGCCTCGCTCGCCCTCGCCGTCCAGCGTGCGACGAACATGGCCTGCCATGGTGACCGGCGGCGGCTGGCCGTCTGCCTGGACGCGATGGGGCCCGGCCGGCTCGCCGAGGTGACCGCCGCCGCCCGGTTGCTGGGCGCCGCGGCCGAGCAGGCGCTCGCCAGGAGGAATCCGTAGCGGTCGGCCGGCGCCGGCCCCTTCACGTCTCGCGCGACGATGGGCCGACACAAAAAAGGCCCCGCGCCATGACGCGAGAATTTTCTCGCACGCCACAGCACAGGTTGAGCTTTTCGCGATGTTCAGCCGGTGATCAGCTCTTGTCGCGAATCACATCGTAGTCGGAGAACGTGATCGGACCGTCGCACAGTTTGACCATGTGCGCGTTGAACCGGTCGGTTTCCGGCAGCCTGCTGTTACGCTGGGCCTCCTCGCAGGAGGAGAATTCGACGAGGGCCACGTAGTGGTCGGGGCGATCGCGGTGCTTCGCCACGACCTCGCGCTGCACATGGCGCTTTCCCTCGGTCTACGTCCGCCACTCGTTCATGAGCGACTCGACTTCCGCAGCGCGTTTGGTGTTGAATTCCAGAATCTGTACGAAGCTCATAAGGGCCTCCCCTTTTTCTTGCTTGCATTCCCCAGTCAATACCCTTTCGAAATAAATAGCAAGGAAATTTCGCACAAATGAGCGAAATTTGCTCTCGGCATAAGTGACGGGAGGCCCGCGCCAGGTGAAAAATCCGTCCGATTTCGCGGTCCGGCGGCCCCTCGACGTCGCGGTCCGCGTGATCCGGTGGCCTCTCGTCAAATCGCCCGCAGGCCCCGCCATCGCCGCAACTGATGAGGCTGACTGGGATCGCGTCTTTCCGCCGGCCCGGCTGCGCACGTTGACTGGCAAGTGACCAGCCGGCGCACCTTGCGTCGCTGTCACCGTGAGGGGGTCGTCATGACCCTGGACGCACAAGGAACGGACGCCACCAACCGCGCGGGCCTGAACGGTCAGACCCCGCGCTGCAATCACATCGACCGACTCCCCCAAGTGCGGTACGGACCCCCCGAATGCAAGGAATGCCTGGCTCTCGGCCAGCCCTGGACGCGCCTGCTGGCGTGCCTGACCTGCGGCTGGGTCGCCTGTTCCGACGGTTCCCAGGGCGGCCACGCCAAGGCCCACTACCAGGAGACCGACCACCCGGTGGCCGCCGCCCTGGGGCCGAGGTCGACCTGGCGCTGGTGCTATGTGCACCGGCGGACCGTATAGACGAGAAGAAGGCTGCTTCATGGCTGTTTCTGAACGACCGGTGCGACGCCGGCGGGACTACGACGGAACCTCGCCCTTCCCCGGGGCCGGCGAGCACGTGCCGGCCGGGCGGCCGCAGACCGCGCTGACCGGGGCGATCGTGATCGCGCCGTTCGCCGCGCTCGGTGCGGTGATCTATCTGGCATGGGGGCACGGGGTCGCGCTCACCGACCTGCTCCTGGCCGCCGCCTTCTACGTGGTGACCGGGCTGGGAGTGACGGTCGGCTTCCACCGGCTGCTCACCCACGGCTCCTTCACCGCCCGGCCATGGTTGCGCGTGGTGCTGGCGGTCGCCGGGTCGATGGGCTTCCAGGGCAACGTGATCGACTGGGTGGCGGTGCACCGCCGCCATCACGCCTTCACCGACCGGCCGGGCGATCCACACTCGCCCTACCGGTACGGAACCAGCCTGCGCGGGCAGCTTCGGGGGCTTGCCCACGCCCACCTCGGCTGGCTGTTCACCGACGACCAGACGTCCGCCGAACGCTACGCCCCTGACCTGCTGGCCGATCCGGCCATGACCCGCGTGGCCCGCGCCTTCCCGGCGCTGTGCGCGCTGTCGCTGGCGCTGCCGTTCGCAGCCGGCTGGGCGACCGCCGGCACCCTGTACGGCGGCCTGACCGCCTTCCTGTGGGCCGGCCTGATCCGCATCGCGCTGCTCCAGCACGTCACCTGGAGCGTCAACTCCCTGTGCCACCTCATCGGCAGCCGGCCCTTCAAGACCCGCGGCCACGACCGGGCGACGAACCTGTGGCCGCTGGCCCTGCTGTCGTTCGGCGAGAGCTGGCACAACGGCCACCACAGCGAGCCGACCTGTGCCCGCCACGGTCTCGACCGGGGCCAGATCGACCCGTCCAGCGGGGTGATCCGCCTGTTCGAGCGGCTCGGCTGGGCGAGCGACGTACGCTGGCCCGATCCCGAACGCCTCCGGCGCCACCGTACCGGCGCGCTCTCACCGGCCAGAGAGTGACCCGATACCCCACCGCTCATCAGTTCCTGTGATGACCGGCACGGCCGTTGCTCGTTTCCCCCTTCCAAGCCAGAGCAGACACTGGGGCTCCAAGCCGCCTGACCGCGGCGGAGCAGGGAAGGAAGATCGAGATGAGTCTGCGCTGGGAAATCAGCAACAAGGTTCAGGTACTCAAGGGCTGGGCCAGGCAACGCTTCGGCCGTGTCTCCGGCAACCGGCGCCAGCAGGTCGCGGGCAAGAGCGACCGGGTCGCCGGCAATCTGAAGCAGGCCGGCAAAGGGCCAGGGACGCCTTCAAAACGCTGATCCCACTTCGACGAACCGCCCGGCGGGGCCCAGATCTCGGATCGGGATCCCGTCCGGACGCGGGCGAAGCCGACAACGGTCCCGTCGTCCCCGCCGGCCTCGCAAGGACGAAGATGGAGGCAGAACCGATGCGCGTCGCATCATTGGTGCTGATCCTGTGGCCGATCGTCGGCGCCGTCGCCGCAGGCCGGCGCAAGTGCTACACGGCACCGGTGGAGAACTGCGACCAGGTGGCCACCATCGCGGTGACGATCCTGGCCGGCCCCTCAACCACCTCGGCATGAACCCGAAGATCGACTGCCGGACGCCTCAGCCCAGCAAGTGAGGCCAGGCCCACCTTCAGAAGTTGACACACCCACGAGGACCTACAGTGGGAGACGACGGCCGCATCGGCACCGCCTGGGAGAGGAAGGGTGTCGGGCATGGAGTTACGGCAGTTGCGCTATTTCGTGACGCTGGCCGAAGAGCTGCACTTCGGCCGCGCCGCCGCCCGCGAGCACATCGTGCAGTCGGCGCTGAGCCAACAGATCCAGCGGCTGGAACGCGAGCTCGGTGTGCGGCTCCTGGACCGCAGCACCCACCACGTCGACCTGACCCCCGCCGGGGCCGCCCTCCTCGTCGAGGCGCGCCAGATCCTCCATCACGTCAGCCGGGCCGGGCATGCCGCACGCAACGCCGCCGCGTCCGCGCCCACGCTACGCGTCGGCATCATCGACGCCGGCTACGACACCATGCCGCAGATCCTGCACGAACTTCAGGACAACCAGCCCGGCATCACGATCCACCAGATCGAAGCAGGCACCCCCGAGCAGTACCGGCAACTGGCCGACGGCCGCCTCGACATAGCCATCGGACGCGCCTCCCAGACCCCGGCCGAGATGACCACCAAACTCATCAGGCTCGATCCCCTCGGCGTGCTGGTCCCCGACGACCACCGCTTCGCCGTCCTCGACGGTGTACCCGTCGCCGCCCTCGCCGACGAACTGCTCCTGCTCGGCGAGGAATCGCAGACGCCGGAGCTCAACCAGTTCGTCCTCGCTCTGTGCCGCTCGGCCGGGTTCGAGCCCACTCTCTACGACGGCACCGTCGAGAGCTCCCGGGCTGCCGCCGACCTCGTACTCCAGCACCGCTGCGTGCACTGCGTCCCTTCCTCCTTCCGCTCCTCCAACCGGCCCGGCACCACTTGGCGGCCCCTGACCGACCCCACCACGTACTACCCCTGGTCCCTGCTGTGGCACGACGCCAACCCCTCCCCGCACATCGCCGGCGTCATTGACACCGCCCGCCACCTGGCCGAACAGCTCGACTGGCTCGAACCCGTCACCTTGGCCACCGAACCGCCGTCCGGCGAAGACGCGCCGGCAGCCACCAGCAGCCGCAGCGACGAGGCTGTCTGACGCGCCTGGCGGGACTGGTGCGGGCGATGGTTGTTGCGGCTGGAGGTCAAAGCCGTGGATCAAGCACCACTCGACGAGTCATGAAGCGCTACAGGCCCTTGATCACGGGCCTGCCCTCGACTTGCCAGGTATTGAACATCTGTTTAGTCTACTAAACATGTGTTCAGCATCGTCGGACCTGACCGCCCAGGCCAAGATCCGCAACGCGGCCATCGCACACTTCGCCCGGGACGGCTTCGGCAAGACCAATCTGCGCGCCGTCGCGGCCACCGCGGGAGTGAGCCCCGGCCTGGTCATCCACCACTTCGGCAGCAAGGAAAAGCTCCGGAGCGTCTGCGACGACCACGTCCTGCGCATCCTGGTCCAGCGGGCCGACAACGCCGGCCCGAGCGGCATGCAGGACCTCTTTCGCGAATACCTGTCCAACCCGGAGGAATACCGCCTCCAAGTGCAGTACATGCTGCGCGCGATCGAGGAGGACACCCCCGCCGCGGGCACGTTCGTCGACACGCTGGTGGCGGAGTCGGAGCAGGTCCTGCGGGCCGGGATCGCCGACGGCTCGATGCGGCCGTCCTCCGACGTGCGGGCGCTGGCGGTGCTGACCGTGCTCAACA
>NZ_JBFAOM010000035.1:0-107843 GCF_040675235.1 Nonomuraea sp. NPDC049637 | reverse complement strand
GGCCAGGGCAGATGCGGCAGCCCGAGGGCGGCCAGCCGTTCGCCGAGCGGCCCGCGCGGCGGCGCGGCGACGGCGACCGTCCAGCCCCGCCGGCGCTGGTCGGCGCAGGCGCTCTCGACGTAGGCCGCGACGCCGCCCTCGGTGGGCTGGGTGACGTGCAGCACGCGCGGGGCGTGCGGGATGAAGGTCGTCATCGCGGCCTGCGCAGGGCCCGGTCGAGCGCCGGCCAGCGGCCGCGGAGCGCCCGGCCGCCCACCCGGGCGCGGGCGGCGAGGGCGTAGAGCGTCGCGGCCGGCGTCCTGGCCAGCAGGAGCCGGTTGCTGACCGCCTGCCGGCCGCCCCACTTGGTCTTGTGGGACTCGGCTCCGCGCAGCAGCGACATCGTCGGCCGGCCCAGCCGGTGCGCGAGCCCGAGGTCGGTGCGCAGCAGCATGGTCACGACGTCCATCTGGCCGCGCAGGTCGGGATGGGTGCCGTAGAGGTAGCCGCCGACGAAGTCCTTGCCCACGATCAGCAGGTCCACCGCGACGACCCGGCCGTCCAGGTGGTATTCGGTCAGCTTCGCCTGCCGGTCGGCCAGCAGCCGCCGGGTGGCGCGGGCCAGGTGGGCGTGGAAGCGCGGCCTGGTGTGCTCGACGTTGACGCCGCGGCCCTGCCACTGGAGGGCGTGCAGGTCGAGCAGGCGCGCGACGGCGTGCTCGGCCTCGCCGGCCGGCACGTCCCGGACCTGGATCGGGGCGTCGTCCACGCGGCGCAGCTCGCGGCGCAGCTTGGTGCCGTTCCGGCCGGGCAGGCCGGCGAGCAGCTCGTGGAGGGGGACGCCGGGCAGTTCGACGCAGGTCGAGGCGGGAAACCGCCAGGAGCGGCCCGGCCAGGCCGCCGCGAGCCGCTCGGCGTCGGCCCCCGGGCGTACCTCCGGCAGGTCCAGCACGTCCCATCCGGGCAGTTCGGACAAGGCCCGGCCGAGCGCCGCCGGCAGGTCGGGGTCGCCGTCCTCGATCAGCACGTCCGTGTAGTCGGACTGGTCGTCGCCGAGCGGCCGCAGGACGCGCAGCCCCGCGCGGCGGACGGTCATGACGGGGGCCGCGGCCACCAGCCGTCCCCGCCGGCGCAGCAGGACCACGTTCAGGGCCGGGTCGTCGCCGTAGCTCTCCCACCAGGACGACAGCCAGGCGTGCGACTGGAACGGCGTCGCCGCCGGGGAGCGGTCGTGCAGGCCGGCCCACTCCCCCGCCAGGGCGCGCAGGTGTCCCGTGCCGGTCACGACCTCGGTGGCCAGGTCCGGGGCCTGGCGGGTCGCGGTGGTCATGCCGACGCCGTCTCGGCCGGCCGGCGCGCGGGCGGGACCTGCCGGTCGTCCCGCCGTCGCCCGGCGGGGGCCGCCAGCCAGACCAGGGCGGCCAGCAGCAGACCGCCGGCCGTGCTGACGGCGGTGGCGAGCAGGGGCCGGGGCGAGCTGGGCGTGGCGGGCGGCACGGCGGGGGCGAAGCTGGACAGCCGGACGCCGGTGTCGGCGCTGTGCCGGTTGGCGTAGGCGGTGAGCGCGGCCGTGGCGCTGTTGGCCCGCCGGGCGGCCTCGTCCGGGGTGGCGGCGAGGGCGGCCAGCCGGATCAGCGGCGCGTCGGGCGAGGCCGACGCCTGCAGGGTGGTCCGCAGCAGCTCGCCGTCGGCCAGATAGGCGTCGCCGGTCCCGGCGAGCAGGCCGGGGTGGACGGTCACCCTGGCGTAGGCCTGCGCGAAGTCGGCTTCCTGGCTGGGCACGCCCTGCCGTACCGAGCTGACGACCGCGTAGGCGTCGGCGGTGTAGACGGGCTCCTGGGTCAGCGAGTACGCCAGCCCCGCCCCCATGCCGATCAGCGGGAGCGCGAGCAGGGACCAGGTGCGGAGCGCGCCGGCGGCGCGCTGGACCGGGTGAGTCATGACAGCCTTTCCTGATGGCGCCTGGCGAGCAGGCGGTCGTAGAGGTCGTGCAGGCGCCGGGCTTGCCGGCGCACGTCGTAGCGGTCGAGGGCCGGGGGCGGCGGCAGGCGGGTGCGAGGCCCGGCGAGGAGCGCGGCCAGCTCGGCGGCCAGCCGGTGGGGCGGCACCCGGCGGGCGCCGGGGACCGTCCCGGGAGGCAGGTCGTCGATCGCCGGGCAGGCGCCGTACAGGACGGGCAGCCCGGCGGCGAGCGCCTCGACGACGGCCAGGCCGAACGTCTCCTCCTGCGAGGGGGCGGCCAGCACGTCCATGGCCGACAGCAGGGCGGGCACCTGCACGCTCTCCCCGGCGAGGACGACGCGCCGCCCGACGCCGAGCCGCTCGGCCAGCGAGCGCAGCCGGGGTTGTTCCGGGCCGGCGCCGACGAGCAGCAACACCGCGCCGTCCAGCCGCGGCAGCGCCTCGACGAGCAGGTGGAAGTTCTTGCCCGCCACCAGGCGGCCGACCCCGCCGACGACGAACGACTCCGGCGGGATGCCCAGGCTCCGCCGGGCCTGGCTCCCGGCCCGCGGATCGTGGCGGAAGGCGGCCAGGTCCACGCCGTTGGGGATGGTGACGACGCGGGAGGGCGGCAGGCCCCAGCCGTGCAGCCGGTCGGCCACGGTGGGCGAGACGGCGACGACGGCCTGCGTCAGCCGGGCGCTGGCCCGGTACAGCGTGCGGACGGACGCCGTGACCGGCCGTCCCTCGATGTGCCGGGCCCCCGCAGAGTGCTCGGTGCTGACGACGACCGGCACGGCGGCCAGCCGGGCGGCGAGCGGCGCGTAGACGCAGGCGCGGTACAGGTGCGCGTGCACGACCTGGTAGCGGCCGGCGCGCATGAGGGCGGTGAGCCGGGGCAGCGCCCGCAGGTCGCGGTTGCCGCCCATGCCGACCGCGCGCACGGGGGTCCCGGCGGCGCGGAGGGCGTCGGCCAGGGCGCCGGGCCGGGTCAGGACGGCGACCTCGCTGGCGCAGTCCATGTGCGGCAGCAGCGTACGCAGCTGCTGCTCGGCCCCGCCGGCGGCGAGCCCCGTGATGACGTGCAGGACCTTCATCGGGGCCGCCCCCAGCGCAGCCGGTGGCAGGCGGTCTTGGCGAGCAGCCGGGCGGCGGTGTCGCGGTCGCCGACGTAGCGGCGGGGCAGGGCGTGCGTCCCGGCGAGCCGGCCGGGGCGGACGGCGCAGGCGTGCTCGTAGCCGGCCTGCCGGACGGCGGCGACCTCGCGGGCGGTCAGCTCGCCGTAGGGGTAGGCGAAGCCGGTGACGGGGGCGCCGAGCACGTCCTGGAGCATGAGTTTGCTGGTGGTGAGCTCGTCGGCCAGCTCGCCGGGGCCGGCGGCCGGCAGGTGGGGGTGGCTGCGGGTGTGGGAGCCGACCTCCATGCCGGCGGCGGCCACCCGGCGCAGCGTGCCGGCGTCCATCAGGGGGCGGGGGCTGACGCCGCGGTCCCAGGCGTTGTGGCCGCCGATCCGGCCGGCGACGACGTACACGGTCGCGGTGAAGCCGTAGCCGGCCAGCACCGGGACGACGTCGGTGGCGAAGTCGGCGTAGCCGTCGTCGAAGGTGAGCCCGACGAGGCCGCGCCGGTCGCCGGGATGGTTCAGCAGTTCGCGCACCGACACGCCGCGCAGCCCGCGCCGGGCGAGCCAGCGTATGTGGGTGGCGAAGCGCTCGGGGGTGACGACGATGTCGAAGGGGTCCTCGCCGCGGTCGGCGACGGAGTGGTACATCCAGATGAGCGGCAGCGCGCCGGTGCGCGTGCTCATACGCGCTCTCCTTCCCTGACGGTCGTGACGGCCCCCCGCAGCGGCGACAGGCCGAGGCGTTGGAGACCGGCCAGCATGAGGGCGGCGGTCACGGTGATCCCGGCGGCGTTGGCCAGCGCGATGCCGCCCTGCGCCATGCCGGGGACGAGCGCCGCGGCCAGCGCCGCGGTCAGGGCCAGCCCGGCGGCCATCGCCAGGGCCGGGTACCACAGGCCGCGCCACCCTCCGGCGCAGAAGTAGGCCCGGCAGACCACGCCCACGACGGTGTGGCCCAGCAGGCCGATCGTGTAGAGCCGCAGGACGTGCTCGGTGGCGGTGGCGGCGGCGGCGTCGAAGGCGCCGCGGCGCAGCAGCACGTCCACGATCGCGGGCGCGAAGGCGACCAGCAGCGCGGCGGCGGTGACCGTGACGGCCGCCGCCGTCGCCAGGTCGCGGATCAGCAGCCGCCAGGCCCGGCGGGTGTCGCCCGCGGCGATGCTGCGGGCCAGGTGCGGATAGGTGACGGTGGCCAGCATCAGCGAGACCACCATCGGCACCTGGGCGATCTTCTGGGCGTAGTTGAGATGGGAGATCGCGCCCGCGGGCAGGTCGGCGGCGAGCACCCGCTCGACCAGCACCTGGCCCTGCCGCAGCAGCGTGAAGGCGATGATGGGCAGCAGCGCGGCGACCGGCAGCACCAGGCGCCGCGGCAGCCGCCGGGGCATGCCGACCCGCCGCAGGTACGCCGGCGCCTGCGTGGCCACCATGAGGACGGCGCCGGCGGCCACGCCCCACGCGGCGGCCCGCACGCCGAGCGAGTCGTGCCAGATCGCCAGGCAGCCGACGAGCGCCAGGTTGTAGGCGAGGCCGGTGGCCGCGGGCGGGCCGAAGACGTGGTGGGCCCGCAGGGCCGCGCTGGCGTACCCCGCCAGTGCGAACGGCAGGATGCAGCCGCAGCAGATCCGCCAGCACTGGACGGCCAGCCCGCCCTGGGGCAGGCCGGGGGCCAGCGCCGCCACCAGCCAGGGCGCCCCGGCCGCGGCGCAGACGGCGACGGCGGCCAGCGCGGCGGCCAGGGCGGGCAACGTCCGCTCCACCAGCGCCGCCCGCTGCCGCGCCCCGGCGGCCGTGCTGAACAGCGGGACCAGCCACAGGGCCATCGCCCCTTCGATGAGCAGCGGCGCCGCGGTCTCGGGCACGGTCCAGGCGACCAGGAACGCGTCGGTGTCGGCGTTGGCGCCGAACAGCGCGGCCATCAGCAGGTCGCGTACGTAGCCGAGCGCCGAGCCGGCGCCGACGAGCATCGTGGTGAGGGCCGCGGCGCGCAGGTCGGCCGCGCCCCGGCTCAGCACGCGGGCCGCCGCGACGGGAGCGCGGCGGTGCCGGTCCATCCCGTCGCCAGGCCCAGCATGACCGACATGACCAGGCTCGTCGCGCCGCCGATGTCGGCGTAGGCGAAGTCCACCGCCAGCCACGTCACGAAGCCCGCGGCGGCCAGCCCCGCCGGGCCGCGGCGGCCGGGCCGGGTCAGGGTGCGCACCTGGGCCCCGCCCATGAGCAGCGCGAACGCCGCCAGGCCGAGCAGTCCCTGCTCGCTGAGCACGAGCAGGTACATGTTGTGCGGGGACAGCAGCGGCTCGCGGCGGTACCCGCCGGCCGGGTCCTCGACGTCGCTGCCGGAGGACAGGGCCAGCGGCGCGTAGGTGTCCCGCCAGGCGGCGAACCCCTTGGGGCCGACGCCGGTCACCGGGTGGTCCCGCCACATGCCGGCCGCCGCCTGCCAGAGCTGGTACCGGTCCGCCACCGACCGGTCGGGCTGGTCCACCGAGAAGGTGATGGAGGTGACGCGCTCGGCGATGACGCCGCCGGTGGGCCCGACCAGGAACGTCAGCAGCACGGCGGCGGCCCCGGCGGCGACGGCGGCCCGCGCGGCGAGCCGCGCGCCGCGCAGCACGAGCATCACCGCGACGGCGCAGGCCACCGCGAGCCAGGTGCCGCGGCTGAGCGACATGACCAGCGGCGGGCACAGCGCCGCCGCCGCCACCAGGGCGGCGGCGCGCCGGGCCGGGCCGCCGGTGAGCGCGGCCGCCACGGCGATGATCAGCCCGAAGCTGACCACGCCGGCCAGCGCCATGACCTCGCCGGCGCCGAACGTGCCGACCGCGCGGATCGGCAGGCCCGCGTAGGAGGCGCCGCTGCCCGTGAGCGCCTGCCAGCAGCCGAGCCCGGCCTGGACGATCGACACGGCCGCGACGGCTCCGCCCACCAGCAGCAGGTCGGACCGCTGCCGCACCGCCACCGTCACGGCCACGGGGACCAGGACGAACACCTGGAGGTACCGGGCCAGGCCGGGCAGCGCCGTCAGGAGGTCGGGCGCCGCCAGGGCGGCCGCCGTCACCGCGAGCACCGCGGGCGCGGCGAGCAGGGCCCACCGGCCAGGACGCGCGCCGCCGCGCGCCAGGCCCACCGCGACGGACGCCAGCAACCCCAGCGACATCAGGTCGGCGACCTGCGGCTGGACGACGTCGGCGGCGTGCGGTCCGGCGGGCACGCACACCGCGATCACGGTCAGCGCGGCCCACACGCTGGGACGGGCCGCCAGGCGGCACAGGGACGGCGGGAGCGCCCTGATCACGATCGTCCCGGCCACAGCAGGCAACCGACCGTCCGGATCATGATCTTGATGTCGCGGCGCAGGGACCAGGTGTCGATGTAGTGGTTGTCCAGCCGCGCCCGGTCCTCGATCGAGGTGTCGCCGCGCAGGCCGTGGGTCTGGGCCCAGCCGGTGAGGCCGACGGGCAGCCGGTGGCGGCGCCCGTAGTGGTGGTCGCCGCGGGAGAACAGCTCCACGAAGTGCGGCCGCTCGGGGCGGGGGCCGACCAGGCTCATGTCGCCGCGCAGCACGTTCCACAGCTGTGGCAGCTCGTCCACCGAGCAGGAGCGCAGCAGCCGGGCCGCGCGGGTCAGGCGGGGGTCGTCGTCGATGCTCCAGCGGGTGTCGGACTCGCCGGCGCGCAGCGGGGCGAACGTCCGGAGCTTGATGATCTCGATGGGTGTCCCGGCCATCCCCACCCGGACCTGGCGGAACAGCACCCCGGGCCCTCCCTGCCCGCGCAGCAGCAGCATGCAGGCGGCCAGCACCGGAGCGCTGACGATCAGCCCGGCCGCCGCCAGCACGACGTCCAGGGCGCGCTTGAGCGGCCAGGACGCGCGCCGCTGCGGCAACGGCCGCATGCGCAGCATCGGGAACCCCCGGACGTGCTCGCCGGCGGGGACGAAGTCGACCAGCACGCCGCCGGGTTGCGGCGCCAGGTACACCGGGTACCCCGCCTGCCGGGCCTGTTGCGCGAGCCGGTGGGTCTGCTCCTCGCCGCCCGGCGGCGGGGCCAGGACCACCACGCGGGCGAGGTGCCGGCGGGCCATGGTGAGCAGGGTCTCCGGATCGTCCACGATCGGCGCGTACGGGGCCTGGCCCAGCACGTCGCAGGCGCCGCCGACGGGCAGCAGGCCGTACTCGGTGTGCCGGAGCAGGGTCAGCGCGAGGTTCCTGGCGTGCGCGCCGGACCCGACGACCAGCGTGGGCACGCGTGCGCCGCGGCGGCGGGCCTGGCGCAGCACCGCGCAGACCAGCCCGCGCCCCACCAGGGTCAGCCCGAGGTAGACGGCGACGATCCGAGCCGACTCGCCCGTCCAGGCGGCCAGCGTCGTGCGGTGGTCGAGGGCGGCGACGGTCAGCGCGCCGGCGATGGCGGCGGCGCATCCGCCGCGCCACATCCATCCGTCCATGACGGACGGCGACAGCCGGATCCGGTACGTGCCGCCCGCCAGGTTCAGCAGGACGAGCAGCCCCGCCGCCAGGCCGGCGAGCAGCGCGCCGTACCCGGCGTCGAGCACGGGCGCGGCCAGCGCGGCGGCGTCGACGCTCGCGTCGGCCAGGGAGCAGATGGTCCAGCATGTCACCGGACGCCGCCGGCCTGGGGCGTGGCGTGCAGCGCCTCGCTGCGGCAGCAGCATGCCCGTTGACGGGGAGTGCGGGAAGGGTTCCTCTTCCCGAAGGGGTGTGACCATATCTGCTCCACTGCGGAAAAACAACGGCGATCATTTCAGAGCGTGATATCCACGAACAGGGGGTGGATATGGCTGTCTTACTTATCGCGAAAATTCGCTCATCTTTGGCCTCCATTCTGATAATCGCCCCGATTCGCGGGCAGCGACCAACTTACTTGGAGTGTTCACGGGTACGGCCGTGCGGACGGGATGGCGTCCCACAAAGATTGCGAATTTTCGGGTGTCGCAAAGCCCGGCTATTTGTCCCGGTTCGCCGTTCAGGTAGCGATGAAGATCTTTGCCGGGTCATGGCGGCGGTATGACGCCGCAGGACGGCGTGGGAGATCAGCGGTGGGCCGGCGCCCGCTGATGGGCGCCGGCGGTTGAGCCGCGAACTGAGGACATAGTCCGAATTGGCGTTATCGCCACACCGGGGGAACCGGGCGATGGAGACATTCCGTCCGTCGATTTCCGGACGTTTTGCGGCCGGTCCGGCTAACGCCGCCCGAACAGCCGTCCGAGCTGCCGGTCGACGATCGCCTCGGCGTCCTCGGCGGTGTAGTGGCCGATGAGGACGGGGTTCACCAGGCCCTGGGCGAGGGCGAACAACATGTCGGCCTCCCTGGCCGCGTCGACGTCGGCGGCCACCTGCCCGGCCGCCTGGGCCGCCCTGAGCTGACCGGCGTAGAAGTCGAGGACGATCGGCAGGCCCGCGCGCAGCAACGCGGCCAGCGGCTCGCTCACCACGGAACGGGCGAGGAAGGCCAGCCCGACGCGCGCCTCGAACCGGCGCTCCTCGTCCAGGGGCAGCAGTTCCAGGAGCGCCACGCGCAGGAGGCCGAAGGGGGTGCCGTCGTGCGGGGCGGCGGCGACGCGGGTGGCGATCCGGGTGTTGAGATGCTGCAGGGCCAGCGTGAGCATCTCGTCCTTGGTGGCGAAGTAGTGCTGCACCGCGCCCATGGACATGCCCGCCTCGGCCGCGACCTCGCGCAGGCTGACGCTGTGCATGCCCTTGGCGTCGATGACGCGGTGCACGGCGTCGGCGATGTGCCGCCGGCGGGTCTCGTGGTCGACGATCTTCGGCATCGGTTCCCAGGTTTTTGTCATGCGGTCGCATTGTGAAGCGCGTGCCCGCCGTTTACCATGCGAGTGCATGATAAACGGCGGGCGAGGAGGGCGTCATGCGCGTACTGATCGTCGGCGTGGGCACGCGGGGCGACGTGGCCCCGTACACGGGGCTGGGCGTGCGACTGCGGGACGCCGGGCACGAGGTGGCGATCGCCTGCCACCGGCCGCACGCCGCCCTGGTGACCGGCGCCGGACTGGAACATCGCGACATCCCGGGCGACCCGCTGCCCCTGCTGCCCGCGGGCAAGGGCGGCGCGCGGGTCCCGCTGCCCGCGAAGCTCGCCATGTTCGCCGAGTACGCCGGGCAGGTCTGCGACGGCATCGTGCGGGCCGCGGCGGCGGGCGCCGACGTCCTGCTGCTGAACGTGGCCGCCGCCGCCGGGCAGCACGTCGCCGAGGCGATGGGCGTGCCGAGCATGGGCGTGCACCTGCAGCCGGTGGCGCCGACGGGGGACTTCCCGCCGGTCATGAGCGTCCTGCGCCGCTCGCTCGGCCGGTGGGGCAACCGGACGGCGGCCCGGCTGGCCTTCGCCGTGCCCTCGCCCGCGAACGCCGGGTCGGCCAAGGAGTTACGGGCCCGGCTCGGGCTGCCGCCGATCAGCTCGCGGGAGGCGTACCGGCGGCGGGAGGCCGCGCGCTGGCCGGTCCTGCACGGGTTCAGCCCGGCGCTGCTGCCCCGGCCCGCCGACTGGCGGGACGGGCTGGAGGTGACGGGCTACTGGTGGCCGGCGCGTCCGGCCGGATGGCGGCCCGACCCCCTGCTGAGCGACTTCCTGGCCGCGGGCCCTGCTCCGGTGTTCGTCGGCCTCGGCAGCCAGGCGGGCCCGCGCGCCGAGCACTACACCGACCTGGCCCTTCGCGCCCTGCGGCGGGCCGGGCTGCGCGGCGTGCTGCAGACGGGCGTGCCCGGGGCGCTGGACGACGACGCGCTCGGCGTCGGGGACGTGCCGCACGACTGGCTGTTCCCGCGCATGGCCGCCGTCGCCCAACACTGCGGCAGCGGGACTGCCACGCTCCCGAGCCCGGGACGCGGCGCCGCCTACGACGGCGGGACGGCACGGCTCTGCACCCGCCACAGGGCGGCGAGCTGCCGCGTGGCCAGCGCGGACGGCACCGCGCGCAGCAGGGCGTCGCGCAGCACCGCGGCCAGGCCGGTCTGGGTTGTCAGCCACTACTGCCGGGACGCCGCCCGCATCATGCGGTTGGCGCTGGGCCCGCGTTCGGCGTCGTAGGCCAGGAGCCGCCGGGCGGCGTCCGCGGGCTGTGCGCCGGTCAGGTGGCGGGTCAGGCGGCGGCGTCCTCGAAGGCCTGGCTGGAGCCCTGGCCCAGGTCGGGGGGCATGGCGTGCGCGGCGTCGCCCAGGAGCGCGACCCTGCCGGCCGCGTACGAGGGAAGGGGCGCGGCCAGGCGGGTGATCGGGTCGACGTAGATGTCGGCGGGCGGGGCGGCCTCGATCAGTGTGGCGACGAGGGGATGCCAGTCGGCCATCAGGGACGACATCCGCCGGCGTGCCTCCTCCGCGTCCGGCGGCTCGCCGTGCAGGGCCGAGTCGGTGAACCAGTACAGCAGGTCCGCGCCGACGGGGTACAGGCCGAACATCGCGTTGCTGGCGTCGTCCGGCGTGCACGGGCTGACCCACCGCGCGGTGGAGAAGGAGGCGGACCTGCCGCCGGGCACGGCCTCCAACGACTTCCGCAACCGGGAGGCGCTGCTGGTGGCCGCCGCGGAGCGCATCGTCGAGCTGCACCTGGCCGACACCGGCCGGGCCACCGACCTGGCCCCCGGGCAGCCCGCGACACTGGCCGACCTGCGGACCGAGTCGCTGTTCACGGCGGCGACCACGCTGCGCAACCGCTACCTGGCGATCTTCGAGCTCCAGCTGGAGGCCGTGCGCCGTCCGGTGCTCGCCGCGGCCCTCGCGGGCCTGTCCGGCGCGGCGGCGCTGGTCACCGCCGGGCAGCACGACCGACTCGGCCACCCCGTCCCCCGCGAGCGGATCCCCACGCTCATCGCGCTCTACGAGGGCGCCCTGTTCACGCTGGTCACCGGGCCGGACGTCGACAGGGGCGCCGTCCAGGCATTGGTCCGCGCCATCCTGGACGGCTGCGGACACGTTACTGTTCCGTAGGTGGAACACTGGCGAAGGGGAGCTCCATGACGTCCCAGGAAGACACGATCGGCCGGCCCGTGAATGCGGGGTCCGCCGGGGCGCCCCTGGCCGGGCAGGTGGCGGTCGTCACGGGCGGCTCGGCGGGGCTCGGCCGGGCCATCGCGCACGGTCTGGCGGCCGCCGGCTGCACGGTGGTGCCGGCCGGCCGGCGGTTGTCGGCGTGCCGGGAGGCGGCGGCCGAGATCACCGCCGCGACCGGCGTCGCCGCCTCGGGCATGGCCTGCGATGTCACCGACGAAGAGGCGGTCCACGCCCTTGTGCGGGACGTCGTCGCCGCGCACGGCCGCCTCGACGTGCTGGTGACCAGCGCCGGGATCCAGGCCCGCGGCGAACTGGCGGCCCTCGACGCCGCCACGCTGCGCCGCTGCCTCGACGTCAACGTCGTCGGCACCTTCCTCGCCTGCCAGGCCGCCGTGCCGGTGATGCGAGAAGCCGGGTACGGCCGCATCGTCACCCTGGCCAGCGCTCTCGGCCTCGTCGGCGCCGCGGGCCGGGCGGGCTACGCGGCCAGCAAGGGCGCGGTCGTCCAGCTCACCCGCAGCCTCGCCGTCGAGCTCGCCGGCACCGGCATCTGCGTCAACGCCCTGGCCCCCGGCCCCTTCCGCACCCCGCTGAACGAAGGCGTCGACGACGACCCGCACGTGCGGGAGTTCCTCGACCACCAGGTCCCGATGAGGCGCTGGGCCGACCCGGGCGAGCTCGTCGGCGCGGCGGTCCTGCTGGCCGGTCCGGCGGCCTCCTACCTCACCGGCGCCGTGCTGCCGGTCGACGGAGGCTGGACCGCTCACTGAAGGCGTCCGGCCGCTGTCTGATCCCACGAAGCCCCGGGTGCTCTTTGGTGTCCCGCACGATTCGGTCCCGCCGCACAGTGCCGTAGCGTCACCGTGACACTTGAGCATTCGGAGGGCCGGCACGTTGATCGCGATCAGGGAACTCCATGGGATCGCGGAGTTCGAGCAGGTCAGTGAGCTGTTCGACGGGATCTGGCACTTCGACCCGGACAGCCGGCCGATCACGGTCGAGCTGATGCGGGCGATGTCGCACGCGGGCAACTACGTGGCCGGCGCGTACGACGACGCGGGCCGCCTGGTGGGCGCCTCCGTCGGCTTCTTCGGGGCGGCCAACACGTTGCACTCCCACATCACCGGCGCGGCCGGCGGCCACGGCATCGGCTTCGAGCTGAAGCTGCACCAGCGCCGCTGGGCCCTGGAGCGCGGCATCGACCGCATCACCTGGACCTATGACCCGCTGGTGCGCAGGAACGCCCACTTCAACCTGGCCAAGCTGGGCGCCCGTCCCGAGGAGTACCTGCCGAGCTTCTACGGCGTCATGACCGACGCCATCAACCAGGGCAGCGACTCCGACCGCGTGCTGGCCTCCTGGGCGTTGTCGGCGCCGCACGTGGCCGCCCTCGTACGGGGCGAGCCCGGCCGGCGGCCCCTCCCGGCGGACGCCGCGATCGTGCTGGCCGACGAGGACGGGCGGCCGGTGACGCGCGACAGCGACGCCGCCACCCTGCTCGTGGCGCTGCCGGAGGACATCGAGGCGCTGCGCGTCACCGACCCCGGCGCCGCCAAGGCGTGGCGGCTGGCCGTCCGGGAGGTCCTGGGCGGCCTGCTCGTGGAAGGCGGCGTGGTGACCGCCTTCCACGACAAGACGTTCTACGTGGTGGAGCGGCCCAGCCTGGGCACGGCCTCCAGCAGCGACCGGGTGTAGTCGTGGGAGGGGGCGCCGACCACTTCCTCGGTCGGCCCCAGCTCCACGATGCGCCCCTGGTGCAGCACCGCGACCACGTCGGAGACGTAGCGGACCACGGCCAGGTTGTGCGAGATGAACAACATCGACAGGCCCAGCTCGTCGCGAAGCCTGCGCACGAGGTTCAGCACCGAGCCCTGGACGGACACGTCCAGGGCGCTGGTGATCTCGTCGGCGACCAGCAGGTCGGGCTCGGCCCCCAGCGCCCTGGCGATGGCCACGCGCTGCCGCATGCCGCCTGACAACTCGCGCGGATAGCGGGTGGCCACCTCGGGCGGCAGCGAGACGAGCGACAGCAGCCGCTCGACGGAGCCCTTGCCGCAGCCCTCGGCGATCGACGCCCCCACCTTCATCCGGGGGTCGAGCGAGGCGTAGGGGTCCTGGAAGACCATCTGGACGCGGCTGGCGCCGGTGATGGTGCCGGTGTGCGGCACCAGGCCGCTCACCGCCCTGGCCACCGACGACTTGCCCGACCCCGACTCGCCGACCAGCCCGACGATGGACCCGCTCGGCACCTCCAGGGTGATGTCGTCGACGGCGGTGAACGAGCCGAACCGCACCGTCAGGTTCTCGATGATCATCAGACCTCCCAGCAGGCGACCTGGTGCGCCTTGCCGTACGACGTCAATGGGGGACGTTCGCCGGCGCAGCGGGCCGTGGCCAGCTCGCAGCGGGCGGCGAAGGCGCAGCCGTCGCCCACGTCGGAGGGCGCGGGCTGACGGCCGGGGATGCTGGCCAGCGGCAGCGACCTGTCGGTGTCCATGTCGGGCAGCGAGTCGATGAGCGCCCGCGTGTAGGGATGCGCGGCGCCGGTAGCCAGCAGTTCGACCGGCAGTTGCTCGACGACGCGGCCGGCGTACATGACGACGACCACGTCGCACAGCTCGCCGACGACGGCGATGTCGTGGGAGATGAACAGCGCCGCCGCGCCGGTCTCGTCGGTGACCTCGCGCAGCAGTTTGAGAATCTGCCGCTGCACCGTCACGTCGAGCGCGGTGGTGGGCTCGTCGGCGATGAGCAGCCGGGGGGTGCCCATGAGGCCCATGGCGATGACGGCGCGCTGCCGCATGCCGCCGGACAGCTCGTGCGGGTGCCGGCGCGCCACCCGTTCGGGCGCGGGCAGGTGCACGTGGCCGAGCCGGTCGACGGCGCGCCGGTGGGCCTCCGCCTTGGCGGCGCCCTGGTGCACGATCGCGACCTCGGCCAGCTGGCCGCCGACCTTCAGCGCGGGATTGAGCGAGGCCATCGGGTCCTGGAAGACCATGGCGAGCGCGGTTCCGAGCTCCTTGGGCGACATCTCGGAGATCTCCCGGCCGGCCAGCGCCAGCCTGCCCGCCGTCACCACGCCCGGGTACGGCACCAGCCCGCCGATCGCGGCGGCGGTGAGGCTCTTGCCGCTGCCCGACTCCCCCACCAGCCCGGCGATCTGCCCGGGGGCGACGGTCAGCGACACCCCGCGCACCGGCGTGACGCCGCCGGGGAAGGTCACCGTCAGGTCCCTGACCTCCAGCACCGCCTCGGGGTCCGGCTCACCGGGGGCGGGCGGCGCGGCGGGCCTGGCCTCGCGCGTGTGCACGGCGGTGCGGGAGGCGGCCTTGGCCAGCGCGTCCCCCAGCAGGTTGAAGCCGATGCCGGCCAGCGCGACCGCCAGGGCGGGCCCCAGCGCCACCTCGGGCGTGACGTAGATGCGGCCGAACCCGTCGAAGAGCAGCCGCCCCCAGTCGAAGGCGGGCGGCTGCACGCCGAGGCCCAGGAACGACATCCCGGCCAGGCCCAGCAGCGCGCCGCCGAGCGCCTGGGTGAGGTTGAGGATGAGCGGCTCGGCGATGTTGGGCAGCACGTGCCTGGTCAGCACACGCATGCGCGGCACGCCGAGCATCCGGGCGGCCGCGACGTAGTCGGCGCCCGCGACGGTCGCGGCCAGCGTCTGGGTGAGCCGGGCGAAGCTGGGGGCGATGGCCACGCCGATGCCGAGCACCGCGCCCTTGGCCCCGAGCCCGGCGATCACCGCGGTGAACATGGCCAGCAGCAGGCCGGGGAAGGCGACGAGCGCGTTGACGGCGCCGGTGACGAAGCGGGCGCCGCGCGGCGGCAGCACCGAGGGCAGCGCGCCGAGCACGGTGCCGACGGCCGCGCCGAACAGCGTGGCCGCCAGCGCGAGCAGGAGGGAGAACCGGCCCGCGACCAGGACCCTGGCCAGCAGGTCGCGGCCCAGGTTGTCGGTGCCGAGCGGATGGGCGGCCGAGGAGCCCTGCAGGATGGCGCCCGCGTCGATCTTCTCCGCCGCCGCGCCCCAGATCGGCGGGCCGACGACGGCCAGGACCACCATGAGCGTGACCAGCACGGCTCCGGCGACGGCGGCCGGGGTGCGCAAACGCATCAGTTTTCCTTGATCTTGGAGGTGGGGTCGAGCGCGCCCAGGATCAGATCGACGGCGAGGTTCACGACGAGCACGATCGCGCCGTAGACGAGGATGACGGCCTGGGCGACGGGATAGTCCTTCTGCGTGATCGACTCGACGATCTTCAGGCCGAGCCCCGGCCAGGCGAAGACGTACTCCACCAGCACGCTGCCGGCGATCAGCGAGGTGAGCAGCAGCCCGCCCACGGTCAGCGTCGCGGTCAGCGTGTTGGGCAGCACGTGCCGCAGGTGCAGGCGGGCCGCGGGCAGCCGTTTCGACCGGGCCAGCCGCACGTAGTCGGTGCCGAGCTCACGCAGGGTCTCCACCCGGGAGATGCGGGCGATCATCGCGACCGGGCCGATCGCCAGCGCGGCCACCGGCAGGACGTACGACATCACCCCCTCCTTCCCGGCCGGCGGGAACAGGCCGAGCCCGATCGACAGGACCGCCACCAGCGCGATGGAGTACAGGAACTCCGGGACGGCGACGGCGGTGCCGGTGACCGAGCTGAAGGTGATCTCGGTCCCCCGGTTCCGGCCGTTCTCCGTGCGGATGGCCGCCCACATGCCGAGCGGCACGGCCAGCAGCAGCGCCACCACGGTGGCCAGCAGCGCCAGGCCCAGCGTGTTGGGCAGCCGGGTGGCGATGACCTGGCCGACCGGTTCGCCGGTCAGGAACGAGGTGCCGAAGTCGCCGGTGAGGATGTGCCCGACGTAGGCGGCGAACTGCTCGGGCAGCGACTTGTCCAGCCCGAGCAGCTGCTCGCGGGCCTTGACCAGCTCGACCGGCGCGGCCGGGCCGAGCGAGGCCCGCACCGGGTCGCCGGGGATGAGGTGGATCATCGCGAACGACGCCACGAGCAGCACCGCCAGCGACACGACGAAGCGCACGAGGCGCCGTACGGTCACTCAGCCTCCCTGGGTGAGGCGGATCGTCGAGGGCAGGTACAGGCCGGCCATCGTCCGGAAGGTGGCGCCCTTGGTGGCGGTCAGCGTGTTCATCTCGACCACGGGCACCAGGTCGGCGTTGTCGAACAGGGCCGACTCCGACGCCAGCCACTTGGCGCAGCCCTCGGGGCCGGTCAGCTTGGCGGCCTCGGCGACCAGCCGCTCGTACTCGGCGTTCTTCAGGTGGGCGAAGTTGGCGCCCTTGGGGGCGGCGGGGCCGGACAGGAAGCCGACCAGCTGCGAGGGCAGCGTGACGCCGATGGGCAGCCAGACGACGTCCCAGTCCTGGGTGGCGTTGAGCGACTCCGACAGCTTGGTGTCGATGACGCCGTTGAGCTTGACGTCCACCCCGATCTTCTTCCACACCGCCGCCATGTACTCGGCGGCGGCCACCATGCTGGGGCCCTTGGTGGTGGCGTACAAGAGGCGCAGGGAGAGCTTCTTGCCGTCCTTCTCCCTGACGCCGTCGGCCCCGGTCTTCCAGCCGGCCGCGTCCAGCGCCGCGGTGGCGGCCGCCGTGTCGAAGGCGGGGACGTGACCGGTGACGGTGTCGCCCTGGCACGGGCGGGGCGGCGGCACGAGCGCGGTGGCCGGCTTGCCGGTGCCGCCCGTGGCGATGCCGCCCAGCTCCTTCATGTCGAGCGCCTGGGTCAGCGCCTTGCGCACGGCGGGATCGTGGCCGGGCCTGTCCTCGCCCTGGTGGTAGAAGAACTGGCCGTTGCCCTGTGGCTCGATCATCTTGCCGAGCGCGGGGTTGGCCTCCAGGCGGGTCCGGTCGGGGCCGAAGAAGGTGGCCGAGTTGAGCGAGCCGGCGAGGAGCAGGTTGGCCGCGGTCTGCTCGTTCGGCACCACCTTGAGCACGAGCGTCTCGGGGAGGTCCTTGGCGGTGCCGCCCTCGGGGCCCCAGGCGTACTCCCGGCGCACCTTGAAGGTGTAGTGGTCGCCGGGGACGGCCTCGGTGAGCTGGTACGGGCCGGTCCCTGAGGTGGCCCGCGCGATGAGCGAACGGTCCTTGACGGCCTTGCCGCAGACGATGAACAGCAGCCGTGAGCTCTCCAGGATGAAGCTGAACGGCTCGGGCGTCGACAGCGTCACGGTGCCGGCGGACTCGTCGGACTCGGCCTTCATGCCGGCCGGTACGAGCACCCCGTAGATGGGCGACTTGGTGGCGGGGTCGGCGATGTGGTTGATGTTCTCGGCGACGTCGGACGGGGTGAGCTTGGACCCGTCGGAGCAGGTGACGTTCTTGCGCAGGGTGAAGGTCACCCTGTCGGGCTTGACGTCCCACTTCTCGGCCAGGGCGGGGACGGTCTTGCCGTCCGCCGAGACGGACACCAGGGTGTCGTAGGCCACCGACAGGACCTCGTTGGTGACCGAGAGCACGCCCGTGGCGGGGTCGAGCACCCCGGGGTCCGCGCTGATGGCGGCGGTGAACGTGCCGCCCGTGACAGGCTTGCCCGTGCTGCCCGCCGTACCTCCGCCGCTGCCGCACGCGGCCGCTAGCAGGGCCAACGCGGTGAGCACCGCTGTCTTCTTCATGGCGACTCCAGGAGAGCGTGGGGTGGTGACCCACCTTCGTCCCTCGCGGCCCGACCTTCTTCGTCGCCCTTCACAAAAAGCGCGGACGACCTCGTGCTAGCGTCCGAAGATCCGCATCTGCAACATCACGGTGAGTCGCGCGTCGGGGTCGGACAGGTCGAGCCCGCTGATCTCGGTGAGCCGTTTGAGCCGGTAGCGGAAGGTGTTGGCGTGCACGTGGACCTGCGCGCAGGCGGCGTTGACGTCGCCGAACGCGTCGAGGTAGGCCCGCAGGGTGGCCACCAGCTCGCTGCCGTGCTCGGCGTCGTGCGCCAGCAGCCGCTCGTACGGGCCGGTGGGCACCTGCTCCTCGGCGGCGACCACGTCGGAGACCTGGAGCAGCAGCGACTCGAAGTGCACGGCCGTGTAGCCGGCGACCTGGCCGGCCTGGCCGCGGGCGCGCAGCACGCGCAGCGCCCGGTCGGCGTCGGCGCGGGCGCGCGCCACCTGGGAGAGGTTGGCGGCCAGCCGGCCGACCCCGATGTTGGCCGCGTGCCGCGGCCCGACCCTGGACAGGAAGGACTCCGCGACGCGCACGGCCCGCGTCTCCTCGTCGCCGCCCGAGCTCAGCGGCAGGACGGCGTAGGCGACCGAGCCGATCATCGCGGCGGCGGCCTTGGGATGGATGGCGCCGACGTGCAGCGCCAGGGCGTCGCAGAACCGTTGCCGGTCGCTCTCGGCGCGCGCCGGGTCGGCCGCGTCGCCGTCGGCGAGCTGGGCGGCGAGCACGCACAGGCGCTCGGTGGCGATGCCGAGCCGGCCCGCGGCGTCGGCCGCGTCGGAACCGCCGGCCAGCACCGTGGACAGCAGGTCGGCGCGCAGCCGCCGCTGGGTGTCGGCGCCGGCGCGCTCGCGCAGCAGCTGCAGCGCGACGATCTTGGCCGCGTCGGCCAGGGCGCGCTCGCGCTGCGGGGTGAGCGGCTCGCGCACGGCGACCCAGATGGAGCCGAGGATCTCGTCCCCGATCCGGACGGCCACGGCCGCCCGGTTGATGCTGTCGCCGTCGAGCTCGATGTAGATCGGGTCGCGGCTCTGGTAGAGCTTCTTGAAGAAGCCGCGCTCGTCGAGCATGCGCTGGAAACGCTCGGGCACCTGACGACCGAGCACGGTCTCGACCCGGCCGGGGTCGGCTTCGTCCTGCCGGCCGGAGAAGGCCAGGACGCGGGTCGACCTGTCCTCGATGGTGACGGGCGCGTCGAGCAGCGCGCAGACGGCGTTGGCCAGCGCGAACAGATCGCCCTGCGGCCCCTTCTCCGGCATGGCCAGGTCGCCCTCGGCCAGCAGGGACCGCAGCAGCGCGGCGACCTGCGACCAGGACGCGGCCCTGGTCAGCCCGAGCACGGCGACGCCGGTCTCCAGGACCTTGCTGCGCACCTGCTCGTCGACGTCGACCGGCAGCTTGACGACGATGCCGCTGGCCTCGCGGGCGGCGTCGAGCAGGCCGCAGATGGCGGTGGCGCCCTGCACGCCGACGGCCAGCAGCAGCCCGCCCGGCGGCACGTAGAGCTCGTCGAGCGGGTCGTAGATGTGCACCCCGGTGACCTCGGTGTCGAGGTCACCGGGCGAGGCTGCCACGTCGAGGACCGTGCTGCCGAGATCGAACAGGATCCGCTCAAGGCTGGCACGCGGACGGCTGTTCATCCGCTCACGATAGTCGACGTAGACCGTCATCAGCCGCGCAGGTGCTCGACGGCGAGACGGGCGGCCTCGCCGATGGCGGCGTCCGCGGCCGGAATGCGGAAGGCCAGGTTGTCGCCGTGCAGGAACACCGCGACGGCGTACCGGCCGCCGTCGGGGTACTCCACGACGCCCGCCTCGTTGCGCACGCCCCACAGGGTGCCGGTCTTGGCCGACACCCGCACCTCGTCCGGGAAGCCCGAGGAGAGGCGGTGCGGCCAGATCTGCCTGCTCATGATGTCGCGGACCTCCGCGCACGCCTCGGCGGGGCCCGCCTGGTCGCGCCAGACGAGACCGAGCAACGTGGTGATCTCGCGGGGCGTGCCCGCGGTGGTCCGTTCCGGATCGCGTACGGCCAGCGCCCTGATCCGCTCCTCGGGGATGCCGGCCACGTCGATGGTGCCCAGCTCCTCGACCACGGACTCGAACAGCGTCGCGCAGCCGCCGATCAGCCGGGTGCGCCCGAGCCCGAGCTCGGCCAGCGTGGCGTTGACGCGGTCGAGGCCCACCCGGCGCAGCAGCACGTCGGTGGCCGCGTTGTCGCTCATCGACATCATGAAGTGGGCCAGGTCGCGCAGCGTCAGCGACACGTCGTCGGCGCAGCCCGAGGTGCCGACGCCGCCGTCCTTGTCCGCCGCGGTGACGGTGAGCCGTTCGGTGCGGTCCACCTCGCCCGCCGCGGCCTGCCGGGCGTACTCCAGCAGGATCGGCAGCTTGAACACCGAGGCCAGGACGACCGGGGCGTCCGGGTCGAGGCCGATCTCGGCCTCGCCGTCCAGGTCGCGGGCGTGCACGAAGCCGCGCACGCCCGCCGCCGCGAAGACCTTCCGCGCGTCCTGCTCAAACACGCGGGACCGCCCGGCCGTTGTGCAGGTGCGTGGCGACGCCGTCCCGCAGGACGAACGTGACGGTGTCGTGCCTGCCCTCCTCGGGCTGCTCGGCGATGAAGGTGTCCTCGGCGAGGTGGACGTACCTGGCGGTGCTGCCCTGCTCGCCCATGCTGGCCATGAACGCGCCGGGGATCAGGGTGACCTCGACGCCGTCGGCCGCCGGGGAGACCTCGTAGGCCAGCTGCGGCCCCTCGTACCGGCCGACGTACGGCGCGGGGTCCACGGCACGCGGCTGCTCCGGCGGCGCGGGCAGGTCGGGGGCCGCCAGCCCGCCCTCCCTGAGCAGCGGCAGCAGCAGGTCGTTCATGACGCCGATGAAGTTGCCGCCGTTCATGCTCATCGCGATCGCGTACGAGCCGTCGTCGGCCACCCGCCAGAACGTGCTCTGGCCCGGGGTCCCGCCGTCGTGGCCGTAGGCGCCCCAGGTGAACAGCTCGAAGCCGAGCCCCCAGTTGGCGGCCATCAGGCCGGGCACGCCCGGCACCGCGACCTGCGGGGTGCGCATCGCGGCGACGCTCTCCGCCGACAGCACCCGGGTGCCGTCCTCGGCCAGGCCGTCCGCGGCGAACATGCGGCCGAAGCGCACCAGCTCGCGCGGGGCCAGGCACATGGTGGCCCCGGCGGGCGCGTTGGAGCGCGGCATCTGCCACTGGGGATAGACGTCGTTGCCCGGCCCGATGTGCCCGGCCGCCGCGCGGAACAGCACGGCCTCCTCGGCCAGCAGGGCCGCGTGGGTGGCGCCGAGCGGCTTCAGCAGGTGGTCCCGCATGGCCTGTTCCCAGGTCGTGCCGCGCAGCCTGGCCACGATGGCGCCGAGCACGCAGTAGCCGGCGTTGCAGTACGAGAACAGCTCGCCCGGCTCGTGCACCTTGCCCGCGCCGTGCAGGTAGGCCACGAACTTCTCGAGGCTGTCGTCGCCGCGCCCGGTGTCCTCGAACAGGTCGCCGTCGAAGCCGCCGGTGTGCGTCAGCAGCTGCCGGACGCTGATCACGGCGTCGTAGGACAGGGCGAACTCGGGCAGGTACGCCCCGATCTCCTCGTCCAGGTCGAGCAGGCCCTCCTCGGCCAGCTGCATGATCAGCGCGGCCGTCCACACCTTGGTGGTGGAGCCGACCTGGAAGACGCTGTCGGGGGTGGTCTCCACGCCGGTGTCCCGGTTGACCACGCCCGTGGCGGCCTCGTGCAGCTGTCCGCCGCTCCACACCGCGATGGCGGCGCCGGGCACGTCGTGGGCCCTGGCCGCTTCGTCGAGGCGTTTCTGCAGATCCATGCGGTCTCCTCAGGCGATCTTGGGGGTGGCGCGGACGCCGAGGTGGAAGTAGGGCGAGCCGTCGTCGAGCTGGTAGAACACGCCCGAGACCCAGTCGGGGTCGCCCTCGCGGCGGCCGACGAAGGTGACGTCGTCGACGGCGACGAGGTCGAGGTCGAACGGCTCCTGCAGGGCGGCGAGCGCGCCCGTCGACTCCACGCGCAGCCTGAGCGCGCCGTCGTGCACGCTCGCGGTCATGCGCGCGCCGACCCGCTCGTAGACGCCGGCGTAACGCTCGACGTCCACCTGCACGGGGGTCTCCGGCGGGCCCAGCACGGGCGGCACGGCCAGGCCGTCGAGCTCGGCGAACAGCTCGGTGGCCACGGCGTGGGTGAGGGCGCCGCTGTGGCCGCCGTTGGTGGTCACGCACACGACGGTGCCGGTGTCGGGCACGACCCAGAGCATGGCGTGCTGGCCGATGGTGTTGCCGCCGTGCGAGATGACGCGGTGGCCGGACCACTCGTCGAGGATCCAGCCGATGCCCCACTGCCTGCCCAGGGTGTGCGGGTTGGGGATGTCGACCTGCGGCTCCCACATCGCCCGCGGGTCGTCCAGCAGGCCGCCCTCCAGGTGGGCGCGGCCGAAGGCGACCACGTCACGCGGACGGGCGCAGATGAGGCCGGCCGGGCCGCACGAGCGCATGAGGCCCCACACCGGGGCCGCCTTGCCGTCCTCGACGTGGCCGTGCGCGGCGCGGAAGCGCAGCACGTCCTCCGGGAGCGTCCAGGTGTGGGTCAGGCCGAGCGGCTCGCAGATGTTCTCGCGCAGCACCTCGTCCCAGGTCTTGCCCTCCAGCACCTCCAGGATGCGCCCGGCGATGACGAAGCCGGAGTTGCAGTAGGACTGGGTGGCGCCGAGCGGGTGGTTCTGCGCCAGGTCGGCGCAGGCCTCGACGTACTTCTCGATGCAGTCGTCGCCGCGGCCGGTGTCGAGGAACAGGTCGCCGTCGATGCCGCTGGTGTGCGACAGCAGGTGCCGGACCGTGACGGTCTTGGTCACCTCGGCGTCGGCGACCCGGAAGCCGGGCAGCAGCTCGGCGACCGGGGTGTCCAGGGTCAGCCGGCCGCGCTCGACCTGCTGCATGAGCAGGGTGGCCGTCCAGACCTTGGAGACCGAGCCGATCTGGAACAGGGAGTCGGGGGTCGCCTCCACGCCGGTGTCGACGTTGAGCACGCCCGCGGCGAACTCGTGCAGCTCCCCGTTGTGCAGGTAGGCGAGCGCCGCGCCCGGGACCTCGTACTTCTCGATCAGTTCGGCGAGACGCTGACCCATTGATCCAGCCACGCGAGGATCCTTTCGTTGTAGTCGAAACGGTGTGAAGGGCGTCCGTTGAGGATGAACAGGTGTGAACCACCGGGATACCGGACCAGGCGGACCGGCACCCGGCGCTCGCGCAGCGCCTCGAACCACTGCTCGGCCTGGCCGATCGGGCAGCGGTCGTCCGACCCGCCGTGCAGGATCAGCGTCGGGGTGACGACGTCGCCGGCGTAGGTGATCGGCGACTGCTCGACGAACTCGTCCCTGACCTCGTGCTTGGCCAGGAAGTAGCCGAGGTCGGCGGTGCCGGCCATGCTGCGCAGGTCGACCACGACCCCGCCGGGGACGGCCGCGGCGAACCGCCCGGTCCTGCCGGTGAGCCAGCAGGTCATGTAGCCGCCGTAGCTGTAGCCGGTGACCGCCAGCCGGGCGGGGTCGGCGACGCCCTCCTCGACCAGGACGTCGAGCGGGGTGAGGAAGTCGTCCTCGTCCGCCAGGCCCCAGGCGCCGAGCCCGGCGTTGTAGAACGCCTCGCCGTACCCGTCGCTGGCCCGCGGGTTCACCAGCAGGACGGTCCAGCCCTGCGCGGCGAGCGCCTGGTGGTAGAGGTGCACGCCGTCGAAGACGGGCGCCCAGGCGTTGTGCGGGCCGCCGTGGATGTCCAGCAGCAGCGGGCCCGGCTCGGTCAGCGTCTCGTCGCGCAGCACGAACGCCTCGACCGGCGTGCCGTCGGGGGCGGTGAAGGTGCGGCTGCGCGCCTGGAACAGCTCGACGCCCTCGGGGGCGTGGTCGGTGAGGGCCGCGCCGTCGAGGTAGACGTCACCGGCGCTGCGCGGCGTGGAGGCGACGTAGGCCACCCGTCCGGCCGCGACGCTGACGCCGGCCACGTTCCGGTCTTCGTCCACGATCCGCTCGGCGACGCCGCCGGGCGCCAGCCGGTACAGGTGGGTGAACCCGCGGTCGCGGACGCAGAACAGCAGGTCGTCGCCGTTCATCGCGGGCGTCGCCCCCGGGTAGCCGGGCGCGCCGATCATCACGTTGCGGTCGAGGCCGGTCTCGATCTCGGCGAAGTCGTCCCCTTCGAGGGCGAACAGGCGGGTGTGGCCCTCGGGCACGCCGCGATAACCGGCCACGATCCAGCGGCTGCCCAGCCACCAGACGCCCATGCAGATCACGCCGTCGCCGCCCGCGCGTTCGAGCGCGCCGTCCTGCTTGGGCTCGACCAGGTAGAGGCCGCCGCAGATGTCCAGGTCGCGGTCGGGGTCCAGGCCGGCGGTGAAGGCCAGCAGGCCGCCGTCCGGGGACCAGGCGGGCGCGCCGGCGTGGAAGTCGCCCGAGGTCACCTGCACGGAGGCGCCGTCCTCGACGTCCACGACGAACAGGTGCGTGGTCAGGCCGCACAGCAGCCCGGCGCCGTCGGCCTTGTACTCCAGAGTGTCGATGACGATCGGCGCGTTCGGGTCCACCTCGCCGGACGGCCCGGCGTAGGCGATGCGGGTGCCGTCGGGCGACCAGACGGGCACGCCGGCGCCCAGCGGCGCGGAGGTGAGGACACGCGGCTCGCCGCCGTCCATGGGCAGCAGGTGGATCTGCGGCGGCCCGCCGGCCGGGCGCAGGAAGGCGAGGGTGCGGCCGTCGGGCGACCAGCGGGGGGCCGCGCCGGTCGCCAGCCTTCGCGGGGCGGCGCCCGGGGTGGCCAGCCAGATCTCGGTCACGTTGGCGTCGGACTCGCGGTCCGCGGTCGTCAGGGTGTAGGCGACGGCGGAGCCGTCCGGACGCAGCTGTGGGTCACCGGGTACGGCCAGGCCGTACAGGTCGTCGAGGGAGAGGCGGCGCATGACCGAACGCTAGGCCAGGCCGCCGCAGTCCTCTTCATCGTGGACGACGAATAGCGTCTGAGACCTTGTGCCCGGGGCCAAAGCGCCCCCGGGCCGCCCGCCTACCGCGTCGTGGCCTTCTCGCGCTCGGCCCGCTCCCTGATCAGCTCCTCGACCGCGCTGGGCAGGGTCGTCTCGAAGTCGATCAGTTTCACCCACGTCGGGGTGACGACGATGCGGACCATGCCGTCGTAGAGCGAGCGGACCTCGGCCTCCCACTCGACCCGCTGCTCGGCTGTCATCTCGTACGAGCCGTTCATCTGGAGGAACTCCTCCGGGATGCCGTCCACGACGTCCAGTTCGGCCCGGCCGCGGATCAGCAGGATCTTGGGCGGGTGCACCTCGGTGTCGATCGTCAGGGCGACCGTCGGGTTCTGGCGCAGGGCCGGGAGCTTGGGTGCGTTCTTCGTGGTGCACATGACGATCTGCGAGCCGTTCCAGGTGAAGGAGATGGGGATGTTCCGCGGCGTGCCGTCCTTGGCCACGTACGCCAGCCGGGTCAGGTCGCGGGCCAGCAGCTCCCGGCTGATCGGCCGGTCCAGGATCTCGGTGATCTCGTGCGGTCGCATGGTCGTCCCTTCAGGGTCGTCTTTGTGTTCCGGCCCTGGGACGGAGCCGCCTGAGGGTTCTCGACATCCGCCGCCGAACAATTTTCGGCGGCGGACCTGGTTCGTGGCGGGGACGTCAGCCGGCGGGCGTGCCGAACCAGCGGGACAGGTGCCCGTCCAGATCCCGCTGGTCGTCGCCGACCCAGGCGACGTGGCCGTCCGGACGCAGCAGCACGCACGGGACGTCGAGGGCCGCACCGGGATCCGCGAGGTGGTCCACCCGGTCCGACCAGCCGCCGGGGGTCAGGCGTTCCGTGCGGTCCAGCAGCAGGCCGCGGCCGCGGCGCAGCAGATCGTAGAGGCGGCCCTGTTTCACGTCGATGTCGCGCAGGCGGCGGCCGAGCAGGTCGGGGCCCTCGCCGAAGTCGTAGCGGACGCCGATCGCGGTGATCTTCTCGATCAGGTGCCGGTTCACCTCGTCGAAGTCCATCAGCTCGGTGAGCAGCCTGCGCACGGCCCGCGGGCCCGGTCCGGCGGACAGCAGTTCCGTCTGGGCGCGGGTGTTGTCCAGCACGTCCGCCGCGACCGGCCGGCGTTCGGCCTGGTAGGTGTCCAGGAGCGGGTCCGGCGCCCAGCCGCGGATCTGCGCGGCCAGTTTCCAGCCGAGGTTGACGGCGTCCTGAACGCCCAGGTTCAGGCCCTGTCCGCCGATGGGCGGGTGGATGTGCGCCGCGTCGCCGGCCAGCAGCACCCGCCCGGCCCGGTACCGCTCGGCCAGCCGGGTGGCGTCCCCGAAGCGGGACAACCAGCGCGGGGAGTGCACGCCGAAGTCGCTTCCTGCGACGGCGCGCAGCTGTCGCCTGAACTCGTCGAGGGTGGGCGGCTCCGCGCGGTCGCCGGCCTCGGCCGCGGGCACGACGACGCTGTAGATCCCCTGGCCGAAGGGCCGCACCCAGAACGGCTGGGGCCTCTCGCGCAGCCCGGCGATCGTGGCGGCGATCTCCTCCTGCGGTACGCCCGCCTCCATCTCGCCCATCAGCGTCCCGGTCCGCGAGGGTTCGCCGGGGAAGCCGACGCCGAGCAGTTTGCGCACCGTGCTGCGCGCCCCGTCGCAGCCGACGAGGTAGCGGGCACGCACCCGTTCCCCGTCGGCCAGTTCGACGGTCACGCCCTTGTCGTCCTGGTCGAGGCCGGTCACCGCCTGACCGTGCCGGACGTGCGCGCCCAGTTCGAGCGCGTGCTCTTCGAGCAGCCGCTCGATGACCGGCTGCGGGATGCCCACCATGTAGGCGTGCGCGGAATCCAGGCCCTTGGGCGCGGGCTTGTCGATGGCGGCGAAGAAACCGGCGGCCGGACGCCGCCGGCCGTGCCGGAGCACGCGCTCCAGCAGGCCGCGCATCGCCATCAGTTCGAGGCTGCGAATATGCAGGCCGACGATGCGGACGAACGACTTGGGCTCGGTCTCCTTCTCCAGGACGAGGACCCGTACGTCGTGCAGCCGCAGTTCGGCGGCGAGCATCGCGCCGGTCGGCCCGCATCCGGCGATGACCACGTCGTAGGCGAGGGGCGCTGCGGTGGGCTGCGGAGAATGCATGGTTGGTGCCTTTCGGGAGTGCCTGCTGGCGTGGCGCTCCCGGCGACACCTGTCTCAGTCGCCGACCGTGACCCCCAGGGGGAGCACCCATGTCGTCGTTGTGTCCACGGGTACCACCTCCTCGGTCTCTCGCACGGCCACCGGCAAACTAGCAGTGGCCGCGGCAGGCCGCCAACGGGTTTTCACGCGGGCTCCTCGCGGCGGGCGGCCGGCTCCGCGGCGGGGTCCTGGTAGCGGGCGGTGAGCGTGGTCGCGCGGGCGTGCAGGGAGTCGCGCAACCACTGCGGGGACAGGGCCTCGGCGTCCGTGCCGAGCTGCCACAACGCCCAGACGGCGTGCCTGTCGTCCTGGAAGGTCACCTCCAGCCGCAGCAGGCCGTCGGGGCCGGCCTCCTCGGCGAGGACGGCCAGCGCGGTGCCCAGCAGCTCCTCCCGCCGCCTCGGGGCCATCCGTACCGTCACGGTGACCTGGTCGCCGCCGGTGCGGAACCGGGTGCTGCGCTCCTGCCAGGCCCGGTCCAGGTCGACCCGGTCGGGCCGCTGCGCGGGTTCGGGGAGCGCCCTGGCGGCCTGGACGCGCGACAGCCGGTAGGTGCGGTCGGCCCCCGACCTCGTGGCCAGCAGGTAGCCCCGGTCGCGGATGGTGACCAGGCCGATCGGGTCGACCGTCCGCCACTCGGGCGTTCCGCCGAAGGGCGCGTAGTGGATCTCCAGCTTGCGTCCGGCGAAGACCGCGCGCAGGACCTCGGCCGCCACGGCGTCGGGAACCTCCTCGGCGGCCAGCCGGCGGGACAGCAGGTCGGTCTCGGGGTCGATGAGCAGCCGCTCGGCCGCGCCGGCCGCGGTGTCCCGGTAGCTGTCGGGGAGCGCGTCGACCACCTTGAGCATCGCCGAGGCGAGCGCCGAGCCGAGGCCGAACGCCTGCGCGCCGCGCCGCGACCCGGCGACCAGCAGGGCGAGCGCCTCGTCGGGGTTGAGGCCGGTGAGCTCGGTCCGGAAGCCGGGCAACAACGCGAAGCCGCCGTGCCGGCCGCGTTCGGCATAGACCGGGACGCCCGCCGCGGACAGCGCCTCGATGTCGCGCAGCACCGTGCGGGTGGACACCTCCAGCTCGCGGGCGAGGGTGGTCGCGGACAGCCGTCCGTGTTGCCGCAGCAGCAGCACCAGGGAGACCAGCCGGTCGGCACGCATGCGAAAACCCTATCGAGATACACGACACAGGATGTCGTGATTCGTTGGGAGGCTGATCACCATGACGTCGAAGAACCTGACATCGAACGGAGCCGGCATGACACTGCAACGAACGGCGATCAACCCGGTCACCTGGTCGGTCGAGATGGGATTCAACCAGGGCGAGCTGGTCTCCGGGCAGACCCGCACCCTGTACTGCTCCGGGCAGACCGGGATGGGCGACGACGGCACGCCCCGGCATGACGGTGACATGGCGGCGCAGCTGGCGCTGAGCCTGGACAACCTGGACGCCGTCCTCGGCAAGGCCGGCATGTCGTTGGCGGACCTCGTCCGGCTCAACGTCTACACCACGGACGTGGACCTGCTCTTCCAGCACTACGGCGTGCTGGCGGCGCGGCTGGGGGCCGCCGGGGCGGCGCCCGCCACCACGATGCTCGGCGTGACCCGGCTGGCGATCCCCACCTTGATGGTCGAGCTGGAGGGCACCGCGGTCGCCTGACGCGACCGCGCCGCGCTCCGCCGCCCCCGCCACCCCGCCACAATCGGCAGCGGGGATGGCGTCGGGGTCGTTCAGCGGGCGGCGGGCTGGTAGGCGCATGTGCTCCTTGCTTCTCACTGGTTTCGCCCAAGAGATGCCGGAGACCCGCGTCCTGTGACAGATGAGGACATGACGTGCGCCACACCCGCTGGCCGGTCAGCCAGGCGTGGGCTGGGTGCGCCGGGCGTAGGCGCGGGCGGCGCGGGCGCGGTCGCCGCACCGCGTGGAGCACCAGTGGCGGCGGCCGTGCCGCAGCAGGTAGCGGTTGCAGGGCGGAGATCCGCAGCTGGTGAGGCGTTCGGCGTCGGGGCCGGTGAGCAGGTCGGCGGTGTTGGCGGCCAGGGTCGCGAGGGCGCGGTCGAGGATCTCGTTGGTGGGGCACGGCGTCGCGCGGTAGGGGCCGTTCTTCTCGTCCCAGTACAGCAGGGCGGCGGTGGGGGCCTTGCTCAGCGCGTCGTTGACGGCGGACAGGGCGGTGGGCAGGACGGGCAGCCCCGCGACCCGCGCGCTGAACAACGCCCTGACGTGCTCGCGCAGCGAGCGCAGCTGCGTCGCGCACATCTCCTGCACCCCGGCGTCGGCCGGCGCGAGGCCGCGTTCGGCGAGCCACCGATTCGTCGCCGCGGGCGTGCCGAGGAGGTCGACGAACTGCCCGCCGGGCAGCGCGATGGCGCTGTTGACGAAGTCGAGGGCGAGGTAGTCCTCCGCCCCCGGCGCGGGCGGCAGCACGGACTCGGCGGTCGGCGTCTCGCTCATGTGTCTCATGGTACGGCTTGCGCTCGTCCGTGAGACACCGTTACCGTCATCACGGATAAACCACTTCCCATCCGTGAGGTATTCGCATGGCCAGTTCCGGCGCGCCCATCGAGCAGATCCCCGTCCGCGTCCTGGGCGGTCCCACCGCCCTCTTCGAGTACGGCGGCCTGCGCTTCCTGACCGACCCGACCTTCGACCCGCCCGGCGACTACCACGTGCCGGGCGGCCGGCTGACCAAGACGGCTCCCCCGTCCGCCACGCCCGCCGACCTCGGCCGCATCGACGTGGTCCTGCTCTCCCACGACGAGCACCCCGACAACCTGGACCATGCGGGCCGCGCGCTGCTGGCCGACGTCCCGCTCACGCTCACCACCCCCGGCGGCGGCCAACGCCTGGGCGGCGGGGCCAGGGGTCTGGCCGACTGGGAGTCGACCGAGCTGGACCGCCGCGACGGCGGCACGATCACCGTCACCGGCGTGCCCGCCGTGCACGGCCCCGGCCCGCGCGAGGAGGTCGAACCGATCACCGGCCAGGTCGTCGGGTTCGTCCTGACCGGGGAGGGCCTGCCCACGGTCTACGTCAGCGGCGACAACGCCTCCCTGGACGCGGTCCGGGAGATCGCCGACCGGTTCGGCCCGGTGGACACCGCCGTGCTCTTCGCCGGCGGGCCCCGGTTCTCCGTCCTGTTCGACGGGCGGCTGATCGTGCTCGACAGCGCGCAGGCCGTGGAGGCGGCCGGGATCCTCGGCGCCCGCCGGGTGGTGCCCGTGCACTACGACAGCTGGGCCCACTTCACCGAGGGCCGCGACGACCTGGTGGCCGCCTTCGCCGCCGGCGGCCTGCTCGACCGCCTCGACCTGGGCGACCGACCCTGACCACGCCCGCGGGCCCTGGCCACGCCGCCGATGCGACCCCTCTTCGAAAGAACTCACTCGTGACGACCAACGTGCCCGTCCGGGCAGACCACGTCCCGCGCGTCGAGGCGCAGCGCCGCTCCCTGACCGTCCTGGTCATCGCCCAGGTGCTCAGCGGGCTCGGGCTGGCGGCCGGCGTGACCGTCGGCGCGCTGCTCGCCCAGGACATGCTCGGCTCCACCGGCCTGGCCGGGCTGCCCAGTGCCGTGGGCACCGCCGGGTCAGCCCTGGCGGCCGTCGCCGTCGGGCGCCTCTCCCAGGCCCGCGGCCGCCGCCCCGGCCTGGCCCTGGGATATCTCGCCGGGGCCGTCGGCAGCGGCGGCGTCATCGTCGCCGCCGTCGCCGGCCACCCCGTCCTGCTTTTCCTCTCACTCTTCCTGTACGGCGCAGGAACCGCCACGAACCTCCAGGCCCGCTACGCCGGGGCCGACCTGGCCGCCCCCGCGCGCAGGGCGGGCGCGGTGTCCACCGTGCTGGTCGCCACCACCCTGGGCGGCGTGGCAGGGCCCAACCTCGCCGCGCCCACCGGCGGCCTCGCGGCCGTCCTCGGCATCCCGTACCTGGCCGGGCCGTTCCTGCTCGCCGGCGCCGCCTACGCCCTGGCCGCCCTCGTCCTGGCCGTCTGGCTGCGCCCCGACCCGCTGCTGCTGGCCCGCGCCCTCGAAGCCGACCCCACCGCCGACCCCCCCGGCGCGCCGGACGACGCCGCGGGACGGCCGCGTGCGGACGCCGCGAGGCGCCGCCCCGGCGTGCCGGCCGGGGTGCTGGTCATGGTGCTCACCCAGGCCGTCATGGTCGCGATCATGACCATGACGCCGGTCCACATGCACGACAGCGGCTCCGGCGCCGCCGCGTCCGGCCTGGTCATCGCCATCCACATCGGCGCGATGTACCTGCCCTCGCCGCTGACCGGCCGGCTCGTCGACCGCCACGGCCCGCTCGCGGTCGCCGCCGCCTCCGGGCTGGTCCTGCTGGCCGCCGGAGCGCTCGCCGCCCTCGCCCCCGACGACTCCGTCGCCGCGTACGCGGCGGCCCTCGCGCTGCTGGGGCTGGGCTGGAACCTCGGTCTCGTCACCGGCACCGCGATCATCACCGACGCCGTCCCGCCGGCCACCCGCGCCAGGACGCAGGGCTGGGTCGACGTCTCCATCGCGATCGCCGGCGCCGCCGGCGGCATGGCCTCGGGGCTCGTCGTCGAGGTCGCCGGTTACCCACTCCTCGCCGTCGGCGGCGGCGTTCTCGCGCTGGCCATCGTGCCCGTGGCCGTCAGGGCCGCGCGCGACCGATGATCGTTCAGGGACGTGCGCCGGCGGCGGGAGCGCCCGCCCAGCGCGTCAGGGCGTCGGTGAGGCCCGAGACGTCGGTGACGGAACCGGCCCAGGAGACGTAGCCGTCGGGCCGTACCAGGACGGCGTCCGCCCCGAGCTCCGCCTTCCCGTGCACCCGGCCGATCCTGGCCGACCACGGCCCGGCGGCCCGGGCGAACGCCGCCTCGTCGGCGGTCGTCAGGAGCAGGCCGCGGCCGTCGCGCAGCAGCTCAGCCACCCGGCCGGGCCCGGACGACGTCACCAGGTCGAGGTCGGGGACGCGGCGTCCCAGCAGGTGGTGGTTCCGGCCGGGCAGGTCGTAGCGGATGTCCAGCCCCGAGATCATGCCGGCGACGATCCGGTTGGCCTCGGGCACCCGTACGAGTTGCTCCACGATGTCCCGCAGGGCCAGGTTCTCCTCCTCGGGCACGATCAGCACGGCCTGCGCCCGGGTGTTGGCCAGGACGCGCGCGGCGACCGGATGCCGTTCGGCGTGGTAGGTGTCGAGCAGCCCCTCGTGCGCCCACCCGCCGATCTCGGCCGCCAGCTTCCATCCCAGGTTGAACGCGTCCTGCAGCCCGAGGTTGAGCCCCTGCCCGCCCATGGGCGAGTGGATGTGCGCGGCGTCCCCGGCGAGCAGGATCCGGCCGTGGCGGTACCGTTCGACCTGGCGCGAGGCGTCGGTGAACCGGGACGCCCACCGCACGCCCGTCAGCCGCACCCCCGGGCCGAACTCGTTGCGCAGCGCCCGCTGCACCTCCTCCTCGGTGATCGGGGTGTCGCGGGACAGCGCCTGCTGCTCGGCCCCGTAGAACAGGAACCGGTGCACGCCATCGCCGATGGGCGCGATGTAGCCCTTGCCGGTCTTGTCGGGCGTCATGACGGGCAGGGTCCAGGTCTCCGGCACGGCGCCGTCCGGGTCGGAGATCGTGATGTCGGCGACCACCGAGAGCAGCTTGCCGTCCAGGCCGGGAAAGCCGACGCCCAGCAGCTCGCGGACGGTGCTGCGGCCGCCGTCGCAGCCCACCAGGTAACGCGCCGTGAGCCGTGACTCGCCGCCCGCCGGGCCGAGCAGGGTCGCCTCGACCTTCTCGGCGTCCTGCGACAGCGCGGTCACCTCGTGCCCGCGCAGGACCCGGACGCCCAGCTCGCCGAGCCGCTCCTCCAGCAGCGCCTCGACGCGCCCTTGGGGGATGCCGATCGAGTACGGATGCCGGGTGTCCCAGGCGGTGTAATCCAGTCGAAGCCCGGCGAAATGCCCGCCGGGCACCCGCTGGATCGCCCGGTCCATGAGGGGTTCGAGGAGGCCGCGTAACTCCAGGGCCTCCGCGGAGCGTGGCTGGATCCCGAGCGCCTTGGACTGCCCGCTGCGCCGGGGAAGCCGTTCGACGACCACGGCCGCCACCCCCGCCAGGCCCAGCTCTGCGGCGAGCATGAGCCCGGTCGGCCCGGCTCCGACGACGATCACATCGACGTTCATCACGGATGCTCCGTTCGACAGGGAGCGGCGATGAGGCCGCCGACCACTGCGCAGACGGTAACGGCGAGGGGGCCGGTTCCCGCAACGATAGTCACCTGCGCCGCTGACCGGGCTACGTGCGGTTCAGGCCGGCTTCCAGGCGTGCCAGTGCCGTGTCGATCTCGGCCGGGCCGTCCAGGCCGGGATCGTGGGCCCACTGCATCCAGACCATGGCCACGATCCCGAAGACCGCGCCGACCGCGTCGCGTACGCGCGGGTCGTCAGGAGCACAGCCGGCCTTGTCCGCCACGAGCCGGCGCACCTCCGCGATCAAGCCGGGGCTCCTGCGCAGGTTGGCGGCCAGCAGTTCAGGCACGGTGACCGCGAACACCTCCCGGGCGCGCCCGGCGGCGATCTCCTCCGGCGACAGGGCGGCGAAGGCGGCGCGGAACGCGCCCCGCAGCAGGGGGACGGGGGCGCCTGGCGGCTGAGCGGCCAGCGCCTCGGTGAGCGGCGGGAAGCGGTCGAGGACGACCAGATGCTCCTTGGTCGGGAAGTAGCGGAAGAAGGTGGCCGGAGAGACCTCAGCGGCCTCGGCGATCATCTCGGTGGTGGTGGCGTGGTAGCCGTGCTCACGAAAGAGCCTGAACGCCTCGCGCAGGATCGTCTCCCGTGTCCTGGCCTTCTTGCGTTCGCGCAACCCGCCCTCTCCCATGCGGGACACTCTACCGAAGCAATAATGAGAGCTCACTATCTAAAGATAGCATACTCTCAAAAGCTCTGACCGGGGCGAACGCACCCCGGCCCCGCACGCCTGGAGGCTCTTCACCATGGGCGACGACATCACCGGCCTGCACCACGTGGGCCACATCGTGGACGACATGACCCGGGCCATGAACACCTACCGCCGACTCGGTTTCACCGTCGCCGCACCCACCTACCCCCTGCTGCCGCGGGTCGCCGGAGGAGCCGCCGAGCCGTTCGGCGTGGCCAACGCGCACGTGCAGTTCCCGCGCAACTTCATCGAGCTGGTGACCGTGATCGACGACGCCGGCCGCCTGCCCGGCGAGGCCCGGCCGATCCCGCTGCGCGTGCCCGACGACAGGCTGCCCGGACTGCTGGCCGCCATCGACGCCACCACCGCCAACATCGCGTCGTTCCTGCAGCGGTTCCAGGGCCTGCACATCATGATCGCCGACACGCCGGACATCGACGTCATCGCTGCGGGGCTGACCGCGGCCGGCGTCGACCATGCCGGCGTGCACGCCGTGCAGCGCCCCGTCGAGACCCGCACCGGCACCACGATGGAACCGGTCCGGTACCTGGAGATCTCCGCACCCGGCCTGCCCGCCGGGCGCGTGCCGGAAGGCAGGATCGGATTCGCCGAGAACGCGCCGGCCCGACCGGGCGGCGTCCAGCCGCACGCCGTCCACCCCAACGGCGCCACCGGGCTGGTCGAATGTGTGCTGTGCGTCGCCGACGAGGCGCTCCCGGCGCTGACGCGGCGTTATGCCACCTACTTCGGGCAGGCGCGCGACGGTCGGCCGCACGTCTTCGATCGGGCAGGCGTCACCGTCGTCACCGCCTCGACGCTCGGCGACCTGCTGCCTGGTGAGCAGCCTGCGGCCCTGCCCGCGTTCGTCGCCTGCACGGTGTCGGTGCGTGACCTCACCGCCACGCGGCAGCTTCTGCGCGACAACGACGTCCAGGTACGCGTGACCGGGCGTCAGGAGATCTTCGTGCCCGCCGAGGCCGCGTCGGGCACCGCGATCATCTTCCGCCAGGAGGTCCGGCCGAGATGCTAGGCTGCCGTTCGTTCGGTACTGGATCTGTGTGGAAGGGAGGTGAGGTTCGATGACCGCGGTGAAGACCGCTGCCCCGTGCAGCGCCCGGACCGACCTCACGTCCCGGGCCCTGGTCTGACCCACTTCCGCTCCCTGCCGTGAACCAGGCGGGGTGACGTCCACGTCTCGTCGGGGCCCCTTCTCCGCAAGGGTCTCACGTTGTCACACACGTACACCGATCCATCCGGCCTGTCCCGGTACGGGGGGACCGGCGCACTCGACCGAACCTTCACCGAACACTACGAAGCGGGCCTCGTCCCGGCTCGGATCTCCCGGGTCGACCGCGGCCTGTGCACGGCGGTCACCGCCGCGGGACCGACGCGGGCCACGTTCGCCGCGCCGCATCCGCCCGACCCGCTCCTGACGCCGTGCACCGGCGACTGGGCCGCGCTGCGCCCCGGCGCCGAGCCGCACCTGGTGGCGCTGCTGCCGCGGCACAGCGCGATCGTGCGTTCGTCGGCGTCCAGGTCCTCCCACGGACAGGTGCTCGCCGCCGGGGTCCTCATCGACACGCCGGGCCTGCGCGGGATCAGCCTGCACGACGCCGCCGGCGGCCTGGAGCAGGTCTTCGCCGAGATCGAAGAGCTCGCCGCGTGCTGCCGTTTCGCCGACTGCGCCCACGACACCGAGCCGGGATGCGCGGTTCAGGCCGCCATCGCGTCGGGCGAGCTGTCCGGACGCCGCCTGAGCAGCTACCGGAAGCTGCAACGGGAGAACGCCTGGGCGGCCTCGCGGACCGATGCCCGGCTGCGCGACGAGCGCGTCAACCACCAGAAGGCCATCACCGGTCACCTGCGCGCCACCTACCGGTTCCGGGACCGGCAGTCATGACGGGCCGCATCCCCCGTCCGTCCATTCCGTCCACCACGAACACCGGCCAGGTCCCGCATCCGCAGAAGGACAAGGAGACGAACCCGATCATGACCTCTTCCTGGATCACCCGCCCCGAGAACGCCGCCGACGCCGCCGCCGTCCGCGAGATCAACCTCGCGGCCTTCCCCGGCCCGCACGAGGCCGACCTCGTCGAGGCGCTGCGGGCCGACCCGCAGGCGTGGCTGCCTGGCCTGGCCTGGCTGGCCGAGGCTCCCGGCGGCGAGCTCGCCGGATACGCGCTGCTCACCCGCTGCCATGTCGGCGACTCCCCCGCTCTCGCCTTGGGCCCGTGCGCCGTCCGGCCCGGACACCAGCGGCAGGGGGCGGGTTCCGCCGCCATCCGCGCCGCCCTGCGCGCGGCCCGTGAGCAGGGCGAGAACCTGGTGGTGGTGCTCGGTCACGCCGAGTACTACCCGCGTTTCGGCTTCACCCCGGCCTCCGGGTTCGGCATCCGGCCGTCGTTCGAGGTCGAGGACAAGTACATGATGGCGCTCGCCCTCGATCCCGAGCGGCCGGTCCCGAACGGCGTCATCCGCTACGCGGCGGCGTTCGGCGTCTGACACGCGGCGTACGGCCCTCAGCACCGCTGGGGGCCGTACGGCCGGGCACGCCGAAAATTTCTCCGGCGCGGACGTCGAGACCGGCGATCCTGCTCCGACCCCGCTGTGACCGGCTCCCATCAGGGGAGCCGCCGACGGCGAGGAGTCGACATGGGGACACTGGAGAACAAGAACGCACTGGTCACCGGCGGATCGCGGGGCATCGGGCGGGCGATCGTGCTGCGGCTGGCCCGCGAGGGCGCGGCGGTGCTGTTCACCTACGTCCGCGACCAGGCGGCGGCCGAGGCGGTGGTGGCCGAGGTGACGGCCTTCGGCGGTCGGGCGATCGCCGTACGGGCGGACCAGGGGCGCCTGGAAGACCTCAAGCACCTCTTCGGTGAGGTCGACCGGTGCCTGGGCGGTCTGGACGTGGTGGTCAACAACGCGGCGATCAATCCGATGGGAGACATCCGCGACGCCGTCGAGAGCGACTTCGACGAAGTGATGGCGGTCAACGCCAAGGGCCCGTTCTTCGTCATGCAGGCCGCCGCCGAACGGCTCGGCGAGGGCGGACGGATCGTCAACATCTCCTCCAGCGGCGCGGTGCCGGGCCTGGCCCTGTACTTCGCCAGCAAGGCCGCGCTGGAGTCGATCACCGCGGTCGCCGCCCGCGAGTTCGGTCCCAGGGGCATCACGGTCAACAGCGTCTCCCCCGGCGCCACCGACACGGACATGATGCGCGCCGCCGCCGGTGAGCACCTGGAGCAGGCCATCGAGCACACCGTGGCCCTGACGCCGCTGCAACGGCTCGGACGTCCGGAGGACATCGCCAACGTCGTCGCCTTCCTGGCCGGGCCCGACGCCCAATGGATCACCGGCCAGAACCTGCGGGTCTCCGGCGGCCTGGCGATCTGACCGGCGAGCCGCCGCGATCTCGTGTATCGCGGGCGTATCGAAAAACGCATACATCCCGGCAACGGCCGTCCCTCTTGACTGGCGGGCATGGAAAGGGACAAGGCTTCGGCCGATGACGGGAGATGGGACCGGCGTTCGTTGTTCCGGGGGGCCGCCGTGCTGGCCGGCGCCGCCGCGACGGCGCCGCTGCTGGACGGGGCGGCCACGGCGCTGGCCGACGGCGGCGACGCCGACGCGCTGTTCAAGGCCGGGAAGTTCGAGCAGGCCGGCCGCGCGTACGAGGAGATCCTGAAGAAGGACCCGGGGAACCTGCACGCGGCCCGCCGGCGCGGCCACGTCGCGCTGCTGTCCAACCGGTTCCCCGAGGCCGAGAAATACCTCAGGACGGCCGTCCGCCTGGCGCCCGGCGACAAGGAGGCCAACGAGCTGCTCGGCGACTGCTACATCCGGCAGGACAAGTTCGCCCTCTCCGTCCCGTGCTGGAAGGCGGCCGGCGCGGAGGACTACGCCAAGTGGTTCGCGTCGATCAGCGGGGACGCGTACCAGATCAAGGGCGACGTCGGCCGGGTGCCGTTCCTGCAGATGGACCCGCGGCCGCTGGTGGAGGCCTCGATCAACGGCGGACCGGCGAAGCGCCTGTCGTTCTACACCGGCGCGCCGAACCTGAGCCTGACCGCGTCGGTGGCCAAGGAGGCCGGGCTGAAGGCCGTCGTCAGCCAGAAGACCGACTTCGAGGGCACGCCCATCTGGGTGCACTACGGGCTGCTGGACTCCTTCAGGCTGGGCGGCATCGAACTGCGCAACGTCCCCGTGGGCTGGTCGTCGACGGAGTCGGGCGCGGACGTCGGCGCCGACAGCGACGGCCTGATCGGCACGTGGGTCTTCTACCACCTGCTGACCACGTTCGACTATGCGGGCCGGCACCTCATCCTGCGCCGCCGCACCCCCGAGACGGCCAGGAAGGCGCGCGCCGCCGCCGCGCGGGCGGGCGCCGCGCCGCTGCCGATGTGGCTGGCCCGTGACCACGACGTGCACAGCGTGGGCAGCATCGCGGGGTCCGGCCCGCGGGTGGTGGGCGTGAACCTCGGCGGGGTCGGCGAGATCGCCGCGGGCATGCCCGGAGAGGTGGCCACACGTCTGGGGGTCCGGGTCGACCTCGACCGCCCGATCGAGACGTTCGCCCACAGCCACCCGACCGTCACGCACCCCTGCTATCCGGAGGAGATCCGCCTCGGCGACGCCGTCGCCCAGCGGGTCTACTGCGAGGCGGACCCGAACATGCCGGTCAACGTGCCCTGGCCCTACGGGTCGGGTTTCGACGGGATCGCCCACTTCGCCCACTGCTTCTTCAAGCCCTACAACCTCACCCTGGACTTCACCGACATGAAGCTCTGGATCGTCCGCGGCAAGGCCGCCTGATCACCCCGGCCGCAGCAGGTCGCGGCGGCGGGTCAGGGAAGCGGTCTCGGCGGTGTTGCCGGCCAGTTCGATGGCCCTGTCGTAGGCCGCTCGCGCATCCCGGTCGCGGCCCAGCCGGCGCAGCAGGTCGGCGCGGGTGGCGTGATAGGCGTGGTAGCCGGCCAGCCTCGGCCCGAGACGGTCGACGGCCGCCAGCGCCACCTCGGGCCCGTCGAGCTCGGCGACCGCGACGGCCCGGTTGAGCGCGACGATCGGCGAGGGGTCCAGGCGGACGAGCTGGTCGTAGAGGGCGAGGACCTGCGACCAGTCGGTGTCGCGCATGTCGCGGGCGGAGGTGTGCACGGCGTTGATCGCCGCGAGGATCTGGTAGCGGCCCGGCGCCACCCCGGCGGCGGCCGCGGCCAGGCGCTCGCGCACCAGCCGGTGCCCCTCGGCGATCAGCGCCGCGTCCCAGGCCCCGCGGTCCTGCTCGTCGAGCGCGACCAGCTCGCCGCCGGCCGAGACCCGGGCGGGGCGGCGGGCCTCGATGAGCAGCATCAGCGCCAGCAGCCCGGTCACCTCGCCGTCGCCGGGCAGGAGGGCCCGGATCAGGCGGGTGAGCCGGATCGCCTCGGCGGTCAGCTCGTGCCGTACGGGATCGGTGCCGGGGCCGGTGGCCAGGTAGCCCTCGTTGAAGACCAGGAACAGCACGGCGAGCACGCCGGAGACGCGCGCCGGGAGATCCTCGGCGGACGGCACCCGGTAGGGGATGCGAGCCGCCTTGATCTTGGCCTTCGCGCGGGTGATCCGCTGCCCCACGGCGCTCTCCTGCGCCAGGAAGGCGCGGGCGATCTCGGGCATGGTCAGGCCGGCGACCAGGCGCAGCGTCAGCGCCACGCGGGCCTCCATCGCCAGCGCCGGATGACAGCAGGTGAAGATCAGCCGGAGCCGGTCGTCGTCGATGGCGACGGCAGGCTCGGGTGGGTCGGCGGAGGACATCTGAGCCTTCCTGTGCTTGTCGTCGCGCTTGCTCTCGCGTCGGATCCGGTCGATGGCCTTGCGGCTCGCGGTGGTGGTCAGCCAGGCGCCCGGGTTGGGCGGCACGCCGTCGGCCGGCCACCGTTCCACGGCGGTCGCGAACGCCTCGGCGGCCGCCTCCTCGGCGATGTCGAGGTCACCGAAGCGCCTGGTCAGGGCGGCGACCACCCGGGCCCACTCCTCGCGGTGGGCCCGGGCGACCGCCTCGCGGGCGTCGGTCACAGGAACGGTCGCACCTCGACCCTGCGGTTGCAGTGCTTCGACCCGTCGGCGGCGAGCCGGAGCGCCACGTCGAGGTCGGGGGCCTCGATGATCCAGAAGCCGGCGAGGTACTCCTTGGACTCCAGGAAGGGCCCGTCGGTGACCATCGCCTCCGCGCCCCGGTTGTCGATGACGGTCGCCGTGGCGGGCGCGGCGAGGCCCCCGGCGAAGACCCAGTGGCCCTGGGCCTGGAGGCGGTCGTTGAACACGTCGATCGCCGCGTGCTCCTCCGGGGTGGCCGAATTGGTCCGGCCGTCGATCACTGAGATCAGGTATTGCATGTGAAGATCGTCTCCTGTCGGTCAAGGCAGCGGGCGGGCTCACCCCTGCCACGAACGCGACCGCCGCGATCCGACACCGCCGCCGGATCTGTTGTACGTACTTTTACCTGGAACGCCGGGGGCGGGACGCCCGATCATCTGGTGTGCTCCTCAGCAACCGTGCCGTCTTCGCCAGCTCCGACCTCGACGAGGTCCGCGGCGAGGTCGCCAAGGTGTTCTGCCCGCACCGGCTGGACCTGGCCGGGGACGCGAACCTGCTGGCGGCCCGGTTCAACTCCGTGCAGCTCGGCTCGGTCCGCGTGAGCTACCTCGACTACGGGGCCGACGTGCACATCGAGCCGGGCGACCTCGACACGTTCTTCCTGGTCATGATCCCGCTTGCCGGACACAGCCTGATCCGCGCCGGCGACGAGGAGGTCGTCTCCTCCCCGTCCCTGGCCTCGCTGCCCTCGCCGACCCGCCACCTCGACATGCGCTGGGCCGCCGGCTGCCCGCAGTTGCTGGTCAAGTTCGAGCGGGTGGCGATCGAACGCGCGCTGGAGCAGATGCTCGGCGAGCCGCTCGACGGCCCGGTCGTCTTCGACCTCGGCATGGACCTGACGACAGGCTGGACCCGGTCCTGGCGCGACATGGCCGACCTGCTGGTCAGGGAGGCCGAGCGGGACGACGGGCTGGCCGGCCACCCGCTGGCCGTCGCGCATCTGGAGAACGCCCTGATCACCCTGCTGCTGACCATGCAGCCCTCCAACTACCTGGACCGGCTGACCGCGCCCAGGCCGCCGGCGCTGCCGAAGGTGGTGCGCCGGGCGATGGAGTTCATCGAAGGGCACGCCCACCTGCCGCTGAGCACCACCGACATCGCCGGCGCCGTCGCGGTCAGCAGCCGCTCCCTCCAGGAGGGGTTCCGCGCGCATCTCGGGCTGTCCCCGATGGCCCACCTCAGGCAGGTACGGCTCACGCGCGTGCACGACGAGCTCAGGACGGCCGACCCGGCCAGGGTCACGGTGACCACGGTGGCCGCCCGATGGGGATTCCTGCACCAGGGACGCTTCGCCGCCCAGTACCGCGAGAGGTACGGGCAGCCGCCGTCGGAGACGTTGCGCAGAGGTCCCGCGTCAGGCGGATGAGATCCGCGCTCAGCGGATGGTACGGGCGCACGCGCCGCCCGTACCGTTCTTGTCAGGCGCCGACCAGATCCTCCACACCACACCAGAAGGACACCACCATGCGCGACATCCTGATCGTCGGCGCCGGCCAGGCCGGTCTCCACCTGGCCATCGGCCTGCTCCAGCACGGCTACGACGTGACCGTGGTCTCCAACCGCACCCCCGAGTCCATCCGCGACGGCCGGGTGATGTCCGGCCAGGCCATGTTCGGCACCGCGCAGGCCCACGAACGCGAGCTCGGCCTCGACTGGTGGGCCGACGTCTGCCCGCCCATCGAGGGCATCGCGCTCACGGTCCCGAGCCCGGAGGGCGGCAAGGCCCTCGACTGGGCGGCGCGGCTGGACGTCCCCGCCCGCTCGGTCGACCAGCGGCTGAAGATGCCGGCCTGGCTGGGCGAGTTCGAGCGGCTCGGCGGCAAGCTCGTCCTGCACGACGCCACCCCCGACGACCTGGAGAGCTACGCCGCCCGCTACGACCTGGTCCTGGTCGCCGCGGGCAAGGGCCAGATCGCCTCGCTCTTCGAACGCGACCCGGCCCGCTCCCCCTACGCCACCCCGCAGCGCGCGCTGGCCGTCACCTACGTCAACGGCCTCGCCCCGCGCCCCGGTCACTCGGCGGTCTGCTTCAACCTGCTGCCCGGCGTGGGCGAGTACTTCGTCTTCCCCGCGCTCACGCACACCGGCCCCTGCGAGATCATGGTGTTCGAGGGCGTGCCGGACGGCCCCATGGACTGCTGGGGCGACGTCCGCGGCCCCGCCGAGCATCTGGCCCGCAGCCGCCGGATCCTGGAGACCTTCTTCCCGTGGGAGGCCGAGCGTTGCGCCGGCATCGAGCTCACCGACGCCGGCGCGGTGCTGACCGGCCGCTTCGCCCCCACCGTCCGGCGTCCGGTGGCCGTGCTGCCCTCCGGCGCGCCGGTGCTCGGCGTCGCCGACGTCGTGGTGCTCAACGACCCGATCACCGGGCAGGGCAGCAACAACGCCGCCAAGTGCGCCGCCACCTACCTGCGGGCCATCGTGGAACGCGGCGACCGGCCGTTCGACGCCGGCTGGATGGAGCAGACCTTCGACCTGTTCTGGACGCAGGCCCAGCACGTCACGAACTGGACCAACGCCCTGCTCGCGCCGGCCGAGCCGCACCACCTGGCGCTGCTGGGCGCCGCCGGCCGGCGCCCGGAGATCGCCTCCCGGTTCGTCAACGGCTTCGACGACCCGGCCGACTACGCCGAGTGGTTCCTGGACGCCGGCCGTGCCGAGACCTATCTGGGCAGGGTGACGGCATGAGGTCGCTCCGCGAGGCCTTCGGGCAGTTCGCGACCGGGGTGGCGGTGATCACGACGGTCACCGCCGACGGGGAGCGGGCCGGCGTGACCGTCAACTCCCTCACCTCGGTCTCGCTCGATCCGGCGCTGCTGCTGTGGTGCCTGTCGAACCGGGCGCCCAGCGCGCCGCTCTTCCTGCGGGCCGGGCGGTTCGCCGTCAACGTCCTGGCCGCCGACCAGGGCCACCTGTCCAGGCGCTTCGCCACCCCCGCGGCCGACAAGTTCGCCGGGGTGGAGCTGCTCGGCACGCCGCTGCCGATCCTCGCCGGGACGCTGGCCAGCTTCGTCTGCCGCACCGAGCGCGTCCACGACGGCGGCGACCACCACATCCTCGTCGGAGCGGTGGAACGGTACCAGTGGGCCGGGGGCGAGCCGCTCGTCTTCCACTCCGGCCGGTACCGGGAGTTCTGGCCCGAGCTGAGCGCCGGCGAGGGCCGCGTGGCCAGCCACGCGTGACGGCCGCCGGGGGTCTCCACCGCCACGAACCGCGCCCGGGACGGCAGCCAGCTAAGGGCGTGAGCCGTGCCAGGAGTTCCACAACCCCTGATAGACCCCGCCGGCCGTGACCAGCTCGTCGTGCGCGCCGACCTCCACGACGCGGCCGCCCTCCATCACCACCACCCGGTCCGCGTCCCGCGCCGTGTGCAGGCGGTGCGCGATCGCGATCACCGTGCGTCCGTCCAGCACCGCCGCCAGCGACCGTTCGGCGCGCCGGGCCGTACGCGGGTCGAGCATGGCGGTGGCCTCGTCGAGGATGACGGTGTGCGGGTCGGCCAGGATGACCCGGGCCAGGGCGAGCTGCTGCACCCGGTCGGGGCCCAGTTCGGCGCCGGAGGCGTGCGGACCCAGCTCGTCGTCCAGCGAGGTCACCCAGTCGGCGCCGACCGCCGCCAGGGCCTTCTCCATCCGGTTGTCGTCGGCCGTGGGGTCGGCCAGGCGGAGGTTGTCGCGGACGGTGCCGAGGAACAGGTGCTGCTCCTGCGTGACCAGCACGACGTGCCTGCGCAGCTGGGCGGGAGACAGGTCGGCGACCGGGACCGAGCCGACGGTGACCGTGCCGAGGCGGGGCCGGTCGATGCCGGCCAGCAGCTTGCCGAGCGTGGACTTGCCGGCCCCGGAAGGGCCGACGACGGCCAGGCGCTCGCCGGGCCGCACGGTCAGGTCCACGCCGGTGACGACGTCGGCGGCGGATTCGTAGGCGAAGTGCACGCCGGTCGCCACGATGTGGTCGTCCCGGGGTTCGGGGGCGGCCACATCGGTCCGCGCCGCCGGGAGCTGGAGACCTTCGATCCGGGCGAAGGCGGCGCCGCTGCTCTGCAGCTGTTCCATCCACATGAGGACGGTCTCGACGGGCTGCTGGAGCTGGCGCAGGTAGAGCACGCACGAGACGACGGCGCCGAGGGTGACCTGGCCGCCGTCCAGCAGCAGGCCGCCGAGCAGCAGGACGAGCACCGGCGGCAGGAGGGCGGAGACCTCCACTGACGGCCAGAGGACACTGCGCAGGAAGAGGGTGCGCAGCTGGGCGACCCGGCTGCGCTCGATCACCCGCTCGGCGGCGCGGGTGCGCCGGTCCTGCAGGCCGAGGGCTTCGATGGTGCGGGCGCCGGCGGCGCCCGCGGCCAGGTGTTCGGCCAGTTCCGAGCGGGCGGCGCCCTCCTCCAGGTAGGCGTCGCGGGCGCGGCGCAGGTACCAGCGGGAGGCGGCCGCGACGCCGGCGAGCGCGACCAGGCCGCAGGCTCCCAGCAGCGGATCGACCAGGAAGACGGCCGCGACGAGGAAGAGCGCCTGCAGTGCGGAGATCAGCACGGCCGGGGCGGCGTCGCGCAGGGTGTACCCGACCACGGCGACGTCCGTGGTGCCGCGGGCGGTCAGGTCTCCGGTGCGGACGTGCTCGACGGTGGCGGCGGGCAGGGCGAGCACCCGGTCCAGGAACTCCTGGCGGATGTGCTCCTGGACGCGCTCGCTGAACCGGGTGCCGGTGCGCTCGGCGTATCGGGACAGGACGAGTTGCAGCAGCGCCCCGCCCACGGCGACCGCGGCGAGCAGGTCGATCGTCCCGCCGGCGGCGATGGTGTCGATGATGCGGCCCAGCAGCCACGGGCTGACCAGGGCCGCGGCCGCCGCCAGGCCGTTGAGCAGCAGGGTGGCGGCGAACCCGCGGACGTCGCGGCGGATCAGGCGCAGCGCCGCCTGCCGTACGCGCCTGCGGTCGGCGACGGGGAGGTCGCGGGTCACGACACCACCGCCCGGTACTCGTCGCTGGATTCCAGCAGGTCGCGGTGGGTGCCGGTCGCGGTCACCCGGCCGTCCTCGATCAGGAGGACCTCGTCGGCCTGGGCGAGCAGCAGCGGGGACGTGGTGGCGACGACCGTCGTACGGCCGGCGCGCGCCGTACGGAGGCGCCGGGCGAGCAGGGATTCGGTGTGCGCGTCCAGCGCGGAGGTGGGGTCCACCGCGAGCAGCAGCTCCGGATCGGCCACCAGCGCCCTGGCCAGGCGCACCCGCTGACGCTGGCCGCCCGACAGGTTGCGGCCACCCGGCTCGATCACGGAGTCCAGGCCGTGGCGCAGCCCGGCGACCACGTCCTGGGCGGCGGCGACGGCGACCGCGCGGCGGATGGTCTCGTCGTCGGCCTCGCCCCTGCCTTGCAGGACCTCCCGCAGCGTGCCGGTGAACAGCGCGGCGTCGTGATCGGCGATCAGCGACGTGCCGTCGAACCCGCCGAGGCCCTCCAGCAGCGCCACGCTCTCCTCGGGACGGGCGCTGACCAGCCCCACGAAGCTGCCCGGCGTGATCTCCGGTTCGGTGGAGCTGGGCCGGTCGCCGGGCCGCAGCGCGAGGAAGTCGGTGACCCGCCGGGCGGAGACCAGGCCGTGGCTGATCTGGAAGCTGCCCTCGATGAAGAAGGACACCGGGACGACCAGCATGGCGATGTACCCGTACACGCCGACCAGCTCGCCCACCGTGATCGTGCCTTCCGCGGCCAGCCTGGCGCCCAGCCAGGTCACCGCGGCCAGGAACAGCGCCGGCAGCCCCACGCCCAGCGCGCCGATCCAGCTCGTCAGCGACGCCACCCGGTACCCCTGCTCGCGCAGGCGCGCCGAGTCGGCGAGGTGACGCTCGGCGTAGGCGCCCTTGCCGCCGAACGCGTTGAGCACCCGCAGCCCCTCGATCAGGTCCACCAGCCGGGCGGTCAGCCTGCCCTGGCTCTCGCGGTAGCCGTTCTGCACCTTCATCAACCGCCCGAGCAGCGGCCCGAGCACGACCCCCAGCACCGGCACGCCGAGCAGCACCACCACGGCCAGCACCACGGAGACCTGCAGCAGCAGCGCCGCCACCACCCCGTAGCTGATCACCGCGCCGACTCCGGGCCCGGTCACCGTCAGCGCGGCGGCGATCGTGATGACGTCGCCGATGCCGATCGTCACGACCTCGCCTGCCGAGGTGCGCCTGTTCAGATCCGCGCCGAGCGTGTTGATCTGCTCCACCAGGGCGCGCACCGTGCGGAAGTTGGCGTCCATCCGGATCTTGGTCATCGTACGGTGCCGCATCATCGCCAGCCAGGCGTTGACGAGGCCGGCGCCGAGCAGCGCGAGCACCCAGCCGGGCGCCAGATCGTCGTCGATCGCCCTGGACAGCAGGTACGGCGGCAGCGTGAGGCCCACCGTCCACAGGGTGCCCAGCGTCGCGCCTAAGGCGACCCGGCCCTTCTGCGCCCACGCCAACCAGCACAAATACCGAGCAGCCGCCTTCATGGCGATCACGCTAGACCATGGCCGTACCGGCCCGCCGACGGGGCTTGTCCGTAGCGGCGTTCAGCCCTGGGCGACGTCGAAGGGCGGCAGGTCGGTCAGGGCCGCGGGCGGAAAGTCCGGCGGATCCTGGTCGAAGGTGACCGGCCTGCGGATCTGCCCCCCTTCGTCGGCGATCACGAAGCAGCGGTCGGTCGTGGGACGGCCGGGAACCCGCCACGGCGGAAGGATCTCGACGTCGTAGGCCACGACGTTGCCGCCGGTCCGGACGCCGGAGCACTACTGCCCGGTGCGGTGGAGGACGCGTACCTCTTCGAGGGTCACGAATCGCAGTATGACGGCTGAGCGCCACTTGCCGGGAAGCCCGGCGCCGGGCTTGTCCACACGGACGAGCCCGACCCCGGGCGCGACCCTATTTCGTGGCGCAGAGCATGGCGTCGAGGGTGCTCTCGACGCGGTCGGCGCTCTCGTCCGAGGTCGGCAGTGCGGTCACGGTGAGCGTGGCGCTCCGGCCGTCCTCGGTGATGCCGTTGCGGGTCTCGAACCCGGGGATGTCGCCGCCGTGGCCCCAGGCGTGGCCGCCGCAGCTCAGTTTGATCTTCATCAGGCCGAGCCCGTACCCCCCGCCGGGCGGGAGCGCCGGCGAGGCGATGGTCTGCTTCATCTCCTTCAGCTAGGCCGCCTTGAGAAGGTCGCCGCCCAGCAGCGCACCCAGGAACCGGGTGACGTCGCGCGGAGTGCTGATGAGGTTGCCGGACGTCCACCCCCAGGAGGGATCCATCTCGGTGAACTTGACCAGCTTTCCGCCGTTCTCGGCGTGGTAGCCGTTCGGGTGCTTGCCGCGGATGGTCTGCTCGCCGACGCCGGGCCAGTAGGTGTCCCGCAGGCCGAGCGGCTTGATGATCCGGTTGGTGACCTCTTCTCCCATGGGCCGGCCCGTGACCTTCTGCACGATCAGGCCCAGCAGTACGTATCCCGTGTTCGTGTATTCATAGCTCGTGCCGGGGGCGAACTCCGGCTTCTGCTTGAGGGCCTTGTCGACCAGGTCCCGCGGCTCGAAATAGGTGTGCCGGATGCCGGACAACGTCGGGAAGTTCGTGTAATTCGGCAGGCCGGAAGTGTGCTGCAGCAGCTGGCGGACCGTGATCTTGCGGCCGTCGTTGCCGTTGCCGCGGACGACGCCGGGCAGGTACTTCTCGACCGGCGCGTCCAGGTCGAGTTTGCCCTCGCCGGCCAGTTGCAGGACGACGGTGGCGGCGAACGTCTTGGTGTGGCTGCCGATGCGCACCATCCCGTTGACCGGCACCTCGGCGCGCGTCTCCAGGTCCCCCACGCCGGCGGTGTAGTCACGCACCCGCCCGTCGCGTCCCCGCACCGCGGCCACGACCCCGGGGAAATCGCCGGAGCGAACCAGCTTGTCCAAGCTTGTCTGTACGGCGTCGCCGGACGCGCTCGGCGTCGCGGCGCTGGCGGCAGCCGTACCCAGACCAAGAACGCCGGCGGCGACGGTTCCTGCGGCGACCAGGGCCAGCAAGCGGGTGGACGCCGGGGGCTTGGCGGTAACGAGGTGCACTTAGTGGCTCCTTGCTGGAACGCGAAAGTCTGACGCTGACCAGCATGGCGGCAGAGTTATGTCACAAACGATCCCGTACACCCGCTTTGTCCGGGTAAGGCTCCCCCTACCGGACCCCCATGGCTAAGGAAGATCGTCGGCCGCGATCCGGTACCCCACGCCGGGCGTGGTGGTGATGGCCGGCGGGTCGCCGAGTTTGCGGCGCAGGCGGCCGATGGTGACCGTGACGGTGTTGGTCAGGGGGTTGGCGTGCTCGTCCCACACCTGTTCGAGCAGGTCCTCGGCGCTGAGGAACGCCGGGGCGGCGCTGAGGAGGGCTTCGAGCAGGGCGAACTCCTTGACCGACAGATCCAGGTGGCGGCCGTCGCGGGTGGCGGTGCGGCGCAGCGGGTCGAGCTCGATGCCGGCCGCGCGCAACGTGCGGGGCCGGGCGGTGGGCCGGCGGCGGGCCAGGGAGCGGATGCGCAGCACCAGCTCGGGGAAGTGGAAGGGCTTGGCCAGGTAGTCGTCGGCTCCCAGGGTCAGACCGGTGACCCGGTCCCCTGGCTCGCCGGCCGCGGTCAGCATCAGGACCATGACGCGGTCGTCGCGTTCGGTGATCATCTGGCAGAGGGTGTCGCCGTGGATGCCTGGCAGGTCGCGGTCGAGGACGACCACGTCGTAGGCGTTGAGATCGAGCTTGGCGGCGGCCTCCAGGCCGTCGTGGGCCACGTCCACGGCCATGCCCTGATCGCTCAGACCTTCGACGAGCACGGCGGCGAGGGGGCGTGCGTCCTCCACCACGAGCACCCTCATGCCGCGACCTCCGCCGGCACGGCCACCGCCGGCAGCGAGACGGCGACGCGGAGGCCGCCTTCCGGCCGGGCCCTCAGGTCGAGGGCGCCGCCGTGCGCGGCGGCGATGGCCGCGACGATCGACAGGCCGAGCCCGGTGCCGGTGCCGGAGTGGGTGCGCTCGGCGCCGAGTCGCTGGAAGGGCTGCGCGAGCCGGTCGACCTGCTCCTGGTCGAGGACGCGCCCGCCGGTCTCGACGACGAGCCGGGCTGTCGTGCCGTCGGTGGTGGTGGCGAGACGGATCCAGCCGCCCTGGTGGTTGTGGGTGATGGCGTTGTCGATGACGTTGTCGATCATGCGGGTGAGGAGCGTCCGGTTTCCCTGCGTCCACGCGTTGTCCTGCGCGGCGCCCGGGGTGCCGGGGGCGGCCGGGAGGTGGACGGTGAGGTTGGCGGCGGTGATGTCGGCGGTCCGGGCGTCCAGGGCGGCGCCGGCCAGGTGGTGGAGTGAGAGCGTGGTGCGGTCGGTCACGGCGCCGTGCTCGGTGCGGGCGAGCATGAGGAAACCTTCGAGCAGGCGGTCGATCCGGTCGAGTTCGGTGCGGAGCCGGTCGGCCAGCGTGGCGGTCTGCGCCGGTATGGGCTCCGGCTTGGCCAGGGCCACGTCCAGGGACGCGCGCATGGTGGCCAGCGGGGTGCGCAGCTCGTGGGAGGCGTTGGCGACGAACCGGCGTTGTGCGGCGAACGAGTTCTCCAGGCGTTCCAGCAGCTCGTCGATGGTGTCGGCGAGATCCTTGACCTCGTCGGCCGGGCCCTGCGCGGCCAGCCGCTCGTGCAGGTTGTCGGCGGAGATGCGGCGGGTGGCCATGGTGATCATCCGTAGCGGGCGCAGCACCCGGCCGGCGATGAGGCGGCCCAGGACGAGCGACACCACCCCCATGACCGCCAGCGCCAGCGCCGAGCCGATCAGGAGCTGACGTGACTGGGCCGTGTGGGTGTCCGACAGCTGGGCCTGGAGCCATGCGATGCGATCGACGGCGGCGGCGAGCGTGGCCGGCTCGCCCGGCGGGGTCCCGGGAGGTGCGGACTGGCTGACCCGCGTCCCTCCGAGGCCCACGAGGTTGGTGATGGCCAGCAGTCCGACGGCGGACAGCAGGAACATGGCACCGTACAGGACGGTGAAGCGCATTCGTACGGTACGTGCCGGTCGTCGCCACTTTCGCATGGGTTCCAGGATGCCGTGCCGGACCTAACAGCGATGTGACAGCCTCTGTTCGGCCCGTGTTAGGGCCGGGTCCGTACAACGGGTCGCATGCGAGCAACCATTGAAGTCAGCGGGCTGCGCAAACGGTTCGGCCCGACCCTGGCACTGGACGGCATGTCGTTCACCGTGCTGCCCGGCCAGGTCACCGGGTTCGTGGGGCCGAACGGGGCGGGCAAGTCCACCACGATGCGGGTGATCCTCGGCCTGGACGCGGCCGAGGAGGGCCACGCGCTGATCGGCGGACGGCCGTACACCAGCCTGCGCAACCCCCTCACCCACGTCGGCGCGCTGCTGGACGCCGGCGCGCTGCAGCCCGGCCGCACCGCGCGCAACCACCTGTTGTGGCTGGCCCACTCCCAGGGCCTGGACGGCAGGCGGGTCGATGAGGTGCTCCGGCAGGTCGGGCTGCAGTCCGCCGCCCGGCGCAAGGCGGGCGGCTTCTCGCTGGGCATGCGCCAGCGGCTCGGCATCGCGGCCGCGCTGCTCGGGGACCCGCCGGTGCTCATGCTGGACGAGCCGGTCAACGGTCTTGATCCCGAGGGCATCGTGTGGATGCGCGGCTTCCTGCGGTCGCTGGCCGGTGAGGGGCGGGCCGTGCTGGTGTCCAGCCATCTGATGAGCGAACTGGAGGACACCGCCGACCATCTCGTGGTGGTGGGCAAGGGCCGCGTCATCGCCGACACCAGCGTGGCCGAGCTCCTCACGACCGCCTCCCGCGGCCGGGTCACCCTGCGCACGGCGGCGCACGCGGAGGCGATGTCGGTGCTGGGTCACGCCGGCGCCACGATGGCCGTGACCGATCGCGACACGATCGTCGTCTCGGGGCTGCCCTCGGAGCGCATCGTGGCGGTGCTCAACACCAACGGGGTGCCGTTCTCCGAGGTGGCGACGCACCGGGTGACGCTGGAGCAGGCCTACATGGAGCTCACCGCCGACGCGGTCGAATACCGGGGAACGACACGATGACCACGCACACTCAACGCCCCGCCGCGCGCGGGGGCTTCGGGCGGTTGCTGCGCGCCGAGTGGATCAAATTCCGGACGGTGCGCGGCTGGGTGGTGGCCATGACCGCGGCGGCGCTGGTCACCGTGCTGCTCGGGCTGCTGTCCGCGGCCGGCAGCCACGCCTCGTGCGGCGCCGGTCCGGTCGAGGTCGCCTGTCCCCCGCCTGTGGTGGGTCCGGGCGGCGAGGCGGTGGACGACAAGTTCTTCTTCGTGCACCGGCCGCTGGCCGGCGACGGCGGCATCACCGTCCGCCTCACCTCCATGACCGGCCAGATCCGTAAGCCCGGCGTCACCCCCGGGCAGCGCAACGTGGTTCCAGGCCTCGTGCCGTGGGCGAAGGCCGGCGTCATGATCAAGGAGAGCACCAAGCAGGGCTCTGCCTACGCGGCGGTGATGATGACCGGCGCGCACGGCGTGCGGATGCAGCACAACTTCACCCACGACCTGGCCGGCCGGGCGGGCGGCGTCTCCCCGCAGTCGCCGCGCTGGCTGCGGCTGACCCGCTCCGGCGACACCCTCACCGGATCCGAATCCGCCGACGGCACGAACTGGACGCGGATCGGCACCGTGACCCTGGCCGGACTCCCGCAGACCGTACAGGCCGGGCTGTTCGCGACCTCCCCAGGGGATCTGACGGTCACGCAGGGGGATCTCGGCGGGTCCGTCGCGGCGGCCCGCTTCACCGAAGCCACCGGCGAGTTCGACCAGGTCAGGCTGCAGGGCAGCGCGTCCGGCGGGTGGCGCAACGACGACATCGGCGTCACCGTCGGTCCCGACGGGGCCGAGCATCACCCGGGCCGCGCCGGCCAGTCCGGCGGCACCTTCTCCGTCACCGGCGTCGGCGACATCGCGCCGGCCATCGAGGGGCCGACCGCCGAACGTCCCCTCAGCGGCGTGCCGGCCGGGCTGATCCTGGTGATCGTGGTGGCGGTCATGTTCATCACCGCCGAGTACCGGCACGGCCTGATCCGCGTCACCCTGCTGGCCGGCCCGCGCCGCGGCCGGACGCTGGCGGCCAAGGCCCTGGCGCTCGGCCTGGTCACCTTCGCCGCCGCGCTGCCCGCCGTCGCGATCACGTTCGCGGCCGGCGGGCGGATTCTGCGCGACAACGGCAACGCCGTCCTCCCGGTGTCCCTGCTCACCCAGGCGCGCATCGTGGTCGGCACGGCGGCGCTGTTCGCCCTGGCCGCCGTGCTCTCCCTCGCCCTCGGCGCGCTGCTGCGGCGCAGCGTCGCGGCGGTCATCACCGCGATCGCGGTGATCGTGGTCCCGCACGTCCTCGCCACCACCTCGGTCCTGCCCGACAGCGCGGCGCAGTGGCTGCTGCGGCTCACCCCGGCGGCCGGCTTCGCCGTCCAGCAGAGCATCCCGCAGTACGCGCACGTGCTCGGCCACTACTCGCCCATCGCCGGGTTCTACCCGCTGCCGCCGTGGGCCGGTCTGGCCGTGCCGGCCGGCTATGCCGCGCTCGCCCTCGGCCTGGCCGTCCTTCGACTCCGCCGGAGGGACGCATGAGAGAGCACCTGCATGCGGAGTGGACGAAACTCCGCACCCTGCCCGGCGCCGCCTGGCTGCTGCTCGCGATCGTGGTGCTGACCGTCGCCGCCGGCGTCGCGGCCTGCGCCGTCGTGTCCTGTGCCACGCAGGGCTGCGGCTACGACCCCGCCAGGATCGGCCTTTTCGGGGTCCAGGTGAGCCAGGCGGTCGTCGCCGTCCTGGCCGTCCTGGCGATCACCGGCGAATACGGCACCGGCATGATCTGCCTCACCCTGACCGCCATGCCGCGCCGGACCGGCGTCCTGGCCGCGAAGGCGATCATCCTGGCCGGCCTGACCCTGATCGCGGGGAGCGTCGCCGTGCTCGCCTCCGCGCTGGCTGCGCGGCCCATCCTGCTCGGCAACGGCTTCCCCACCGAAACGCTCGTCCTCACCAGCGGTCCGATGCTGCGCGCGGCCGTCGGCTCGGTCCTCTACCTGGCGCTGATCGCCCTGTTCAGCCTGGGGGTCGCCACCGCCGTACGGGACTCCGCCACCGCCATCGGGGTCGTGCTCGGCCTGCTCTACCTCTTCCCCGCCCTCATCCTCATGATCGCCGACGATGACTGGCAGCGGCTTCTCTGGCAGATCTCCCCGATGAACGCCGGGCTCGCCGTCCAGGCCACCACCGGCCTCGCCGCGCTCCCTCTCAGCCCATGGGCCGGCCTGAGCGTACTCGCGGCCTGGGCCACCGCGGCGCTCCTGGCCGGCGGGCTGCTGCTACGGACGCGCGACGCATAGCCGTGCAGCGCCCCTGCCGCGCCGCGCCGTCACCGTGCCGGTCCAACGGTTCGCCGCGAGACCGGCCAGTCGGTAGCGGACCGCCGTCACCGTCGGTCGACGTGGTCCTGCGGGGTGGCCTCGGCGCGGGCGGCGTCGAGGCGTTCGAACGGGCCCGGGCCGTCGTGCGGTTTCGGCGGGGCGCCGAGGTGGCGGACGCGCAGCTCGTCCATGAGTTCCTCGATGAAGGCCGGGCCCTCGTCCCGCATGGCTTGCTGCCGGTTGCGGAGGTCGTCGCTGCCCGGACGCCAGTCGAGGCCCCAGTTGCCGAGGGCGTAGATGATCGGAAGGGTCTGGATGCCGGCTTCGGTGAGGCTGTAGCGGGCGCGCTGACCCCGCACGGCGGTGCCGCGGGTGAGGAGCCCCGCCTCGACGAGCCGCACCAGGCGGTCGGCGAGGATGTTCGAGGCGATGCCCTCGACCGACCCGGTGAGCAGCGCCCGGAAGTGACGGCGGTCGCCGAACATGACGTCGCGCAGCACGAGCAACGTCCAGCGATCTCCGAGCACCTCGACGGCGGCGTTGATCGGGCATCCGGACCGTGGTTCCACGGTTCCTCTCCTCATTGACAGGGTTTTCGCTCCCTCTATAGTAGTTGCAAATTGCAAGCACTTTTGCTGGGGAGAAACTCATGGCTCGCTTCGTCTACTCGATGCAGGTGTCCCTCGACCTGCGGATCGAGCAGGTTCCGAGGGACGCCGGCGCCGGCGAACGGCTGCGTGTCGAAGAGGAGCCGCATCACTACGCCGTCCGGGACGCGAAGGAGGCGAGCTCGTGCTGAGGCAGGTCGCGGAGGGCGTGTGGGTCCACGAGAGCGACTTCGTGCAGAGCAACGCCGTCGCGGTGCGGGGCCGGGCCGGTGTGCTGCTCATCGACCCCGGGGTGACCGGCGCCGAGATGGGCTGCCTCGCGGACGACCTCGGCGAACTGGGCGGGCCCGTCGTGGCGGGGTTCTCCACGCATCCGGACTGGGATCACCTGCTCTGGCACCCCCGGCTCGGCGAGGCGCCCCGATACGGCACGGCGCGCTGCGCGGCCGCCGTCCGCGAGCAGCTGCCGGACGAGGACGCGAAGGCCCGCGTCGCCGACCACCTGCTGGAGACCGAGATCGCCGGCCAGGTGCCGCTGGACCTGCTCGGCCTCATCACCGGCCTGCCCGCCGGAACCACACAGATCCCTTGGGACGGTCCCGAGATCCGGATCGTCGAGCACCAAGCACACGCCCCGGGCCACGCGGCGCTGCTGATCGGGGAACGCGGGGTCCTCGTCGCCGGCGACATGTTGTCCGACGTCCTGGTTCCGATGCTCGACCTGGACGGCACCGCCGACCCGATCGAGGACTACCTCACCGCGCTACGGCTGCTGGAGGAGGTGGCGGGCGGCGTGGACGTCGTCGTCCCCGGCCATGGCTCCGTCGGCGGATGCGAGCAGGTGAAGGCGCGGATCGAACAGGACCGGGCGTACGTGCTGGCGTTGCGGAACGGCCACGTCTCCGCCGATCCGCGGATCGGCCCGTCGGCCAGGCCTGGCTGGGAGTGGGTGAGCAGCGTGCACGAAGGGCAGCTCCAGCGCCTCGCCCGCAGAGGCTAGCGCGACGGGACGTCCCGTGCCGCCGTCACCGGGCCGGCGGACGTCTCCTCGTCCTGGGCGATGCGGCCGCGCAGCATGACCTCCATGACCTTCATGAAACGCTGCGTCCTGGCCCGGCCGATGACGAACGGGTTGACCGCGCCCGTCGTACCGGCGCGCAGTTGCTCGATGCGGGTCAGTCCGTCGTCGACGCCGCCGTGGTTCGTCAGCTCGACCTCCACCCCCGCCCGCCGCATCGTGGCGGCGAAGGCGCGCACGGAGGCCAGGGCGATGCGCTTGTCCGCGGTCGCGGCGGGCGGGTTGGTGCCGCCCCAGAACATCGCGGTGTGCCGCCGTCCCTTCCAGTGCACGGGGAAGATCGACGAGACGGTGCCGGGCGTGTGCCCGGGGGTGTGGTGGAAGGCGATGGTGGTGCCGCCGACGGTGAGCTGCTGTCCGTCGGCGATCTCCAGGTCGCGTACGGGCGCGTTCGCGGGACGTTCGGCGGCGATGAGGTCCCAGTCCCTCCGGCTCATCATGACGCGGGCGCCGTAGTGGTCGGCGAGGAACCGGGCGCCGCCGAAGTGATCGGCGTGGCCGTGGGCGACCACCACGTACTTGATCCGGGCGGGGTCCGCGCCCACGGCGCGCAGCCCCGGGACGATGATCTTCTCGGCATCGTCCGGGGAGCCCATCGCGTCGACGAGGACGATGCCGCCGGCGGTGAACAGCGCTGTGGCCTGCACGAAGGTGGTGCCCAGCACCGCCACGTCGTCGAAGACGCGCAACGGGCGGAGGGGCTTCGGCTTCGGCATCGCAAGGCCGGGCGCGAGCGCTTTGACCAGGGCCCGCAGCACCGGGTCGTCGCCGGCCAGGGCGGCGGCGCGGTCGTAGTACTGCCGAGCACGCCTGGGGGCGGCGGCGGCTTCGACCGGGCGGCCGGCCAGCGGCAGGAGAGCCGCGGCGGCCAGCAACGCACGGCGGGACGAGACGGGCTGCCCGAGGGCCATGGTCGAACACCTGCTCTTTCACGGGCCCAGACCTTGATCTGATCGGCCCGGAGGGACATCGATGCCCGCCCAGCAGATCAGAACAGATCTTGCGGCGTCCAATATTGGCAGGGTAGGCCAGGCGATTGCAGAGTGGATATCACCGCTGTTCCAGCAGGCCGTCGCCAACCGTGGGCCGCATGCCGCGGAACGCGCGCCCTAGGCGGACGTCGTGAGGCGCTGCGCCTGTGCGCGGCCGACCGCGGCGGCCCGCTCCAGGTAGTCGGCGATCAGGGCGAGCGCGTCGTCGTCGTAATGGTCGAGCATCTCGACGAACGCCCTGCCTGGGACGTCCCAGGCCGCGCCGATCCGGGCGCGGGCCTCCGGGGTCAGGGCGACCAGGGCGCGCCTGCGGTCGGCCGGGTCGGCGTGCCGTACGACCAGACCGGCCTTGTCGAGGCGGTCGACCAGGCGGGTGGCCGATCCGGGGGTGAGGCCGGCCAGGCGGGCGATCTCGCCGGTGCTGACCGGCCGCTCCTCCAGGTCGAGCAGGGCGACGCACTGCAGGTCGGTGGGGTGCAGGCCGAGCTGGTCGGCCATGGCCTGGTTGAACAGCGTGTAGGCCGCGTAGTGGCGCTGGCTCTCGTCGCTGATGCGCTTGAGCATCTCGGCTCGATTTGACACGTGCGGCTCCATACTGTTCATAATCTTCGTCACACACTATTTGCGTGACACAACTTCTGTGTCGCGCTCTCATTCTATCGACAGGCGTCGCGCTCGCGTCGCGAAGCGTCTGCGAAGGGATCTGCACCCACATGACCGTTCTTGTCACGGGCGCTCGCGGCGCCGTCGCGACCGCCCTCATCGGCCTCCTGCGCGAGCAGGGCCTTTCTGTACGTCCGGCCTCCAAGGCCCCCGCCGACCCGTCCGTCGTCAGGTGCGACCTGGGCGATCCGGCCACCTTCGGCGCTGCGCTTGCCGGCGTGACCTCGGTGTTCCTGTACGCCGAGCCGTCGCACGCGCAGGAGTTCGCCGCGGCGGCCGAGGCGGCCGGGGTCGAGCACGTCGTGCTGCTGTCGTCCGCCGCCGTGCTCATGCCCGATCCCGACAGCAGCCCCCTGGCCGCCACGCATCTCGTCTCGGAACGCGCCCTGGCGGCCTCGCCCGTGCCGAGCACCGTTCTGCGGCCCGGCACCTTCTGCGGCAACGCGATGGCGTGGTCGTGGGCCGTCAAGTCCGGGACGCCGATCAATTTGCCCTACCCGCACGCGCACGTCGACGCCATCCACGAAGCGGACATCGCGGCGGTGGCGGCCGCCGTTCTGGCCGACCCCGGCCTCGGCGGCAGGACGTACACACTGACCGGCCCCCAGTCGCTCACGTTCACCGAGCAGATCGAGATCCTCTCCCGCGTCACCGGGCGGGACATCGCGATCACGCCCGTGACCAGGCAGGAGTGGAAGGCCGACATGGCCCAGTACATGAACGCGACCTTCGCGGACGCCCTGCTGGACTACTGGCAGAGCTGCGACGGCCGTCCGATCGAGCTCACCGCGGTCGTGGAGGAACTGACCGGCAGGCCCGCGCGGACGTTCGCCTCCTGGGCCGAGGAGAACCGGGCGGCGTTCCTCGGCTAGCCCGCCGTGATCGCCGCAGCGCGGCCGCTTGCGACTCCGGGCGCAGACTGGTCGCGGGGGTCATACCGGGGTCGCATGCGGCTCTCGGCCTCGGGCCCGATGTCCGGCCGAGGTCCTTGCGCGACTGTGATCACATGAATGTGACCGTGTTCGGCCTGTCCCTGCTGGAGCTCCTGGCCCTGGCTTCCGCCGTCGTGCTGGTGCTGGCCCGCTGGTTGCCGCCCGGAGCGCGCCGGCCGTCGGCCCTGGCCGGTGCGGCGGCCCTCGTGGTGTCCGCGGGCGTGCTGGCCGTGCTCGGGATCCGCTGGCAACTCCTCCCCGTCCTCGCAGGCGGGGGCCTCGCGCTGGCGTTCGCTGCGCCCTCGCTGCTGGGGTGGCGCGCCGGGCGGCGGGCTCGATGGTGGGTGGCGCTGCCGGGGTCGGCGGCATGCCTGGCCCTGATCGTCGTGGGCGCGACGGCGGCGTGGGCGCTGCCCCTGCCCGTGTTCCCGGAGCCGTCGGGCGCCCACGCCGTCGGCACCACCGTCGTCCAGTGGGCCGACCCTGATCGCGCGGAAGCCGCCACGTCCCGGACCGATGACAAGCGGGTGGTCGTCGTCCAGCTCTGGTATCCCGCGCAGGACGTCCCCCCGGACGCCGAGCGCGCGCGGTACCTCGGCCGCACGGCGCGAGACGCCCAGGTCGTCGCCCGCGGCCAGGCCGACTACCTGGGCCTTCCAGCGTTCGTCCTGGACGAGCCGCCACGCGCCCGCACACGTGCGGTGCCCGATGCGCCGGCGGCCGGCGGCGACCGGTTCCCCGTGGTGCTGTTCTCGCCCGGGCTCGGCGGCGTGCGCACCCAGAACACCGCGTGGGCCGAGGAACTGGCCAGCCGCGGATACGTCGTGGCGGCCCTCGACCACCCGTACGACTCGGCCGTCGTCACCCTCGCCGACGGCCGGACGGTCCGCACCCAGGTCGCGGCCACCGGCGACCAGGCGGAGGACAACAGGCGCGCGGCCGGATGGACGGCGGTCAGGGCCGCGGACCTCAGCTTCGTGCTCACCCAGCTCGGCCGCCTGGACCGTGGCGGGATCCCCGGCCTCCTGAGCGGGCGGCTCGACACCCGCCGCGCCGCGGCGACCGGTCACTCCCTCGGGGGCGCCGCCGCCCTGCAGGCCGCCCGCCAGGACCCCCGCTTCGCAGCCGTCATCGACCTGGACGGCTTCCCCCGCGACCCCGCCGCGCGACCGTTCCACCAGCCCGTGCTCGCGCTCACCCACGACCTCGAACCGGGCGAGACGCCGGACTACATCCCGCGCCTCACGCAGGTGCTCCAGCTCAGCACGGCGACCGGCTACCGGCTCACCGTCCCCGGCACGGCGCACCTCACCTTCACCGACGCCCCGCTCTTCATGCCGCCCCTGCCCGCGCTCGTCGGCTCTCTCGGCCGGACGGCCGGGCCGCGCATCACCGCGGCGGCCACCGTCGCTTTTCTGGACGCCACACTCCGCGGCAGCTCCGGCGACCTGGCCGCGGCCCTGTCCAGGTACGGCCACCTGACCGTCCTGTGACGGCCCGCGGAACAGATGCGGGCGCTACCAGCAGAGCGGGTGGCAGACCCACTTGCCCTGCCAGAGCACGCAATGCTCGCACTTCCCACGTTCGACGACCTTGTCCGCAATCGAGGTCCCTTCGAACCCCAAAGGCGCCAGCAGACCGGAGAGCTCACGCTCGTCGCCCGCCTCGACGGCGGCGCTGAACCTGCTCTCGAAGTCCTTGTCGAACTTGAGCAGGACGGCCAGCTCATGGAGCTTCCTGGCGTAATTCAGCAGGTCATCGGCCGTGGGCCGGGCATCCGTGGTCATGCCGCGACTCTCCCCTGCAGGACGCACCCGAAAGCCTGCCCTCGCCGACAATTGACCCAAGATCGACGAACGTATGAAGGATGGCGTCTTCTCCGGAAACTCCGGCTTGGTGCCGGCCGGACGCACGGGTCGTCACGTTCGGCGGCGCGACAGGAACGGCAGCAGCCGGCTGATCTCGTCGTCGATCGCCTGCCGTTCGTCCCGGGAGAAGCTTGTGAACGGGGCCAGTCGTACTTCGCCTGCGGTGAAGGACCAGGTGCCGCGGACGTGGCCGTCCACGAGCACGGTGGGCAGGACCCTGGCCTGTCCGGGGAAGACGTGCCTGCGGTCGGCGTCGGCGATGATGCGGCTGCGGTCGGCATGGCCCAGGAGGGCGTTGTCGTAGGCGGGCAGCAGCCGCACCGGCGCGGGGGTGTCTGGGGCAGGGAGCGGGACGTCGGCCAGGTCGAGCAGGCGCCGGCCGTCGGGGCCGGTGTAGTGGCGCAGATCCGCGCCCATGTCCGAGACGATCTCGTCCAGCCGGGTCAGCCCGCACCACGTCTGGACGTCCGCCACGGTGGCGGGCCCGAAGGCGGCCAGGTAGCGGCGCACCAGGTCGCGGAGCGCGGCGGGCTGCGGGGCGTCGACCGGTGCGTCGCTGACGGTGATCGACGAGCGGGTCCCCCACCCGCCCCAGGACGCGGTGGCCGCGTCGTGGACGAGCGGCGTGCGCAGCTCGATCTCACCCGCCAGGGCTCGGCCGTCGCGGCCCGGATGGAGGGTCGCGAGGTGCTTGGCGAGCTCCCTTCTGGGCAGCGGCCCGGCCCGCAGCAGGGCGCGTCCCTCGGCCACCAGCGTTCCGGGGTCGAGTCCGGCGTTGCTGCGCCGGAAGTGCGCCGAGTCGGCGGTGCGGTTCAGGACGGGCTGCAACACCGGCCGCAGCCGGCGGAAGTCGTCGGCTGCGGCGAGGTGCATCGTGCTGCGCAGGAAGCCGGACCGCACGACCCGTCCCTGGGCGAGCAGGGCGGTGAGGTCGGCGTGGGTGAAGTCGCGGATGCGGGCCCACAGGCCGACGTAGGGCCAGTTCGGTTCCTGCGCCTGCATGGCGACCAGCCGGCCGATCACCTCCAGGGCGGTCAGGTCGGCCCGCTCCAGCAGGAACTGCCGCTGGAGCAGGGCCCGGTTGAGCGTCCGGCGGGACAGGACGGTCATGCCAGCCGCACCGAGACGTTGCCGCGGTACTCGCCGCGCAGCAGGGCCAGGAACGCGCCGGGCACGCCGTCGATGCCGGTCTCGACGACGGTCTGCGGGTGGACGAAGCGGCCCTGGTCGAGCGCCGCGCGGAAGTGGCGGTGCCAGGCGGCGACCTGGTCGGGGGTGTGGTGGCAGGAGAACGGCAGCAGCTCGACGCTTCTGGCCAGGGCGGCGTCGCGGTCGGGGGCGGGGAAACGGTCGGCGGCGGCGCCGAGCTGGGTGGACAACGAGCCGCACAGGGCGAACCTGGCACCCGGCGCGGCGACTTCGAGCGCGGCGTCGTACAACGCGCCGCCGACGGTGTCGAAGAAGACGGTGATGCCTTCCGGGGCCAGTCTCCTGAGCGCGGCGAGCGGGTCGTGGTGGTAGTCGAAAGCGGCGTCGAAGCCGAGTTCGTCCACGAGGTAGTCGGCCTTGGCCTGGCTGCCCGCGCTGCCGATCACCTTCCTGGCGCCCAGGTTGCGGGCGATCTGCCCTGCCAGCGAGCCGACCCCGCCGGCCGCGCCGGAGACGAAGACGACGTCGCCCTCGCCGACCTCGGCCACGTCCGCGACGCCGTGGTAGGCGGTCGGGCCCTGGGCCAGGTGGTAGCTCGGGTCGGGGTAGGCGTCCGGGTCGAGCTTGACGTAGGAGGCCGCCGGTCCCGCCGAGTGCGTGCTCCAGCCGCTCATCGACTGGACCAGGTCGCCCTCCCGCAGGTCAGGGCTCGCCGAGCTCAGCACGGTGCCGATCGCCATGACGCCCACCCGCCGGCCGGGCTGCCAGGCCGGGATCGGCAGATGGCAGTCGGCGCGCATGAGTTCGAGATAGGTGGCGGCCAGCCCGAGGTGGTCGGTACGGACCACGACCTCGCCCTCGATCTCGGCCGGAACGACGGTGAAGTGCTCGGGGCCAGGGACGGCGGCGATCTGGGCGGTCAACTGAACCTCGTGAGTGATCATATGACCACCCTAGGGAGGCTTCCGGCCAGTTTCTGACCGGAAGTGTCCCGATAATGGCGATATGGCCAACACCAGTTCCCGCACGCTCACCCTGCTGTCCTTGCTGCAGACGCACCGCCACTGGCCCGGCGCGGATCTGGCCGAACGGCTCGGCGTGTCGGAACGCACCCTTCGCCGGGATGTCGATCGCCTGCGCGAGCTGGGCTATCCCGTGCACGCCTCCCGAGGCACCGACGGCGGCTACCAGCTGGCGCCCGGAGCCGTGCTGCCGCCGTTGCTGCTCGACGACGAAGAAGGGGTCGCGCTGGCGGTCGGCATGGGAGACGCGGCGCAGAGCGGCATCGCGGGGCTGGAGGAGGCGGCGGTGCGCGCGCTGACCAAGGTGGTGCAGGTCCTGCCGCCTCGTCTGCGGGCCCGGGTGAACGCGCTTCGCGCGATGACCGTCTCGGCGGCCTCGGCCGGGCCGGTGATCCCGGCCGAGGTGCTGACGATGATCGCCCAGTCGTGCCGGGACCAGGAACGGCTGCGCTTCGACTACGTCACACGCGCCGGCGCGCGAACCGAACGCGAAGTGGAGCCCCACCGCCTCGTCGCGCTCGCGGGCCGCTGGTATCTGGTGGCCTACGACCTGACCAGGCACGACTGGCGCAGCTTCCGCCTCGACCGGCTGGCCCGGCCACGCAACACCGGCGCCTCCTTCCTGCCACGGCCGCTGCCCGGCGGGGACGCCGCCGCGTTCGTCCGCGCCGCGGCCCAGGTTCCCACCGCCAAGACAGTCGTCGCGCTGGTGCACGCACCGGCGGAACAGGTGCGCCGGACGGCCGGCCGATGGGGTGAGATCGAACCGGTCGCCCCCGGTCGATGCCGGCTCACGATGGTCTCCACCAGCCTGGACTGGCCCACGCAGGCGCTGGGCAACATCGGCGCCGAATTCGAGGTGCTTGAATCGCCGGAGTTCGTCGATCACCTCAGAAACTGGGGCACCCGGTTCCTCGACGCCGCCGACAGATCGGCCCCTCGGACGCGGTGACAGCTGCGGCAGGCCATCTTTGAGGCCCGTCTTCCCGCCGTGGGGGAAGACGGGCCGGATGCGTGTCTAGCGGTTGTTGTTACCGCACCAGTCGACCCAGATGTGGCCGCTGCCGTTGTCGTGCACGCGCCTGCCCAGCGGCTCGCGCTGCCACGCGTCGGCGCCGTCGTTGACCCAGGAGAACACGTAGTTGATGTCCGTGCGGCGCAGGTCCCAGTAGTCGCCGTTGCCGATGCACGCGTAGGCGCTGCCGGACCAGGGCGCGTAGTCGTAGATGTTCACGTCGTCGTACGGGCCGGGGTAGCCGTTGTTCCACACCACGTCCACCTTGTTGTTCCAGCCGGACGGCCAGCCGTTGTAGGCGTCGCCCGTGTACAGCAGCGCCTTGTTCATGTCGTCCGACCAGACGTAGAAGTTGCCGTCGGCGTTGAGCGCCCGCACCGGCAGCCCCGACTGGATCTTCGGCTTGCCCTCGGGCCGTTGCGGCTTCACCGCCTCGACCGCCGGCCTCGCCGCCTCGGACGTGGGCGCGGGGGCCGGCTCGGCGTAGGCCGCCGTCGAGGCGGTCAGCACCGCGGCCACGGTCATGACGCCGAGCAACGCGTTCCTCAGAACCTTCACGATGGGGTTTCCTCTCCCTGTTCAGCGATGAGCGATTTCCTGATCAGCGCACGCGCCCTCGGCAGCGCCGCCTCGCGCAGGCTGCGCGCGTTCCGGTACTCGGCCGGATAGCGCGCCTCCAGCGCGGCGGCGTTGGCCTGGTCGAGGTCGCGTGCCGTCCTCGACAAGCCGGAGGAGGTCGCGCAGCGTGCTTCCGCCGTCGCGGCCCGCCGGTCACGGTCCTCCGCGCCGCCCTCCTGGTCGGCCAGACGTTCCCTGCGCAGAGCCAGCGGCGTGTCGGCGGTGAACCCGGCCGCCTTCATGCACGCGGACCAGCGCTGACGCGCGGCCCCGTAGGCGGGGTCGGCCTGGGTCCGGCCGATCCGCATCTGGACGAGCGTCTGGGTGACCCTGCTGGCGCGGAACCAGCGCGCCTTGTCCCCGTAGAGCTCCTGCCACGCCTGCGCCACGCAGCCGCCGGCACTGTGACCCACCGTGCCGCCGACGGGCAGCGCCGCCTCCAGGACGGCGGACCGGTCGCCGTGGTAGGCGGTCAGCCAGGCGCGCCTTTTCCCCTCCGGCAGGCCGCGGAAGTAGTTCTGCGCAGGGACGGCCGCCTTTTCCAGCTCCTTTCTCGCCGCCCTGCCGTACCCGTTGTTCCGCGCCCATTCCTCGTCGTCCACGACAAAGGGAAAACGGTCCATGTCCGGAGTCCTGCTTTTCGGCTCCGGCCAGTACCGCAGGCCCCGCCCGCTCATGCAGGCGCCGATGAGAACCTGCTCGGCCTGCTGGAGAACGTCCGGTTCCACCGGCGCAACCGGCGCAACCGCGCATCCGCCAAGCACGGCCAGCCCGATGAGGGCATGCCGCAACTGTCGTCCTGACACGTGAATTCCCCCGAAGTGGACTCGCCTGAGGTCGGGTCGGGCCGCCTTTCCACGGAAAGGCGGCCCGCTCACTGTCGCAGGAAGAAATCAGCTGCCGGGAGGCTTGTAAGTCCTGGCTTAATCCCGCCGCTCAGCGACGTGCGTGGCCGATCGGCGGCGTTCCGTTACCGATACGGCGACGTGTTCGGGGGGCGAATGCACAGAATTCACTTCACCGGCGACGACCTGGCGCGGATCAGGGTGGCGCCGACGCTGGGCCCGATGGCCGAGACCCTGTTCAGCCTGACCATGCTGCGCGGACGGTCGGGAGAGGCGACGTTCGGCGCGCCGCGTCCATCGCCAACGCCACAGTGGTTCCTTGATGGCGAACCATCGCCACGTACTTGTAAGCGCGGTCGCCGTAGACCTTGACCATCGCATGCGCCCCGCTCGGGGATTCGAGCGTCCTGGCGTCACAGCGACGGTCTGCTCAACCGAAGGGGATCCTGCCAGGTCAACGCCATGGCGCAGGCCCAGCCTCTGATTCGGTCCCAGCGTCGTCCCCGCGCTGTCGGGGGTCGCAGTAGCTGTCGGAGGTCCAGGCCGTCACCTGGCTCACCTCGGATCAGGGAGGTCCTTGTACCGTCAAGGATAGTTACTCTAAGTAATTTTATAGTTGCATAGTGTGATGGAATCGGTCATTTTCGAAGGGACTTCTCGTGCGACCCATCCCCGCCGTCTCAGCCGCCGTCGCCCTGGCGCTCGTCTGCGCCACCCCCGCGGCCGCCGCCCCCGGCATCGTGCGCCTGTTCTCTCCCGACGGTCAGAGCAGGATCATCACGAACCCCCAGCCCAACCAATGTCACCCCGGCTTCGGCCCCGGCAGCAGCCTGTTGAACCGCACCTCGGGCATCGTCCTGGTCTTCCCGGACTCGAACTGCCGGATCCAGGTCTTCGACCCCGTGGAGCCCGGGACCACCAAACAGGGCAACATCGGAAGCTTCCGCGCCCTGGACTGATCCAGTACAGGCCGGGCTCGACCGGTCAGGGCAGGCCGAGGAACGTCGGCGCGGACACCCCGGATCGGGGGTACGCCCACTGCGGTTCCCTCCCCTCAGGAGGTGCAGACGCAACTGGACGAGACTCACAGGGGCCGCGGGAGTGGCGCCGGCCGGAATCCGGCCGGCGGTGGGCAGATCGTGTTCGGTCGCCGCTCACGGAGGGTCGGAGCGCGAAGCCGTTCGGTCGTCGCCGTTGTTGTGGGTGCGTTGAGTGATGGTGCGTTCGAGGCCGTCGAGGAGGGCGAGGAGGCCGAATTCCCGGGTGGTGGTGGTTGACGGGGTGGCCACGGTGGTGGCCAGCAGCGGGAAGTGGCCGGCGTTGAGGAGCAGCAGGTCTCGCATGATGGCGGCGGCGTTGCCGTCCGTCCAGGTCTGAGAGCCTTGGGCGGCCGACGGGTGGGTGGCGCGGAGGTGGTGGGACACCATCATGACCGCGTCAAGCCGTTCGCGTTCGGTCAGGGGGGTGTCGGTGAGGGCGCTGAGGGCTCTTTCGGACCATGCGGTCTCACGTGGGCCCATGACGCGGTCGCCCACGGTGATCGAGGGCAGCCAGGGGTGGCGCCGCCAGACGGCGGACAGTGCGCGGGCGTACTCCTCCAGCTTGGCCCGCCAGCCGGCCGCCCCGCTCAGGTCGGGGGGTGTGCCGACCGCCGCCTCGATCATGATGGCCATCAGCTCTGTCTTGCCGTTGACGTAGCGGTACAGGGCCATCTTGGTGAGGCCGAGCTCGGCGGCGACGCGCTGCATGGAGACCGCCTCCAGGCCCTCGGCGTCGGCGACCTTGACGGCGGTGTCGGCCAGCCGGGCGAGGTCGAAGGCGGGCCTGGGGCCTCTGGTGTGCGGCTTCCGCAGGCCCCACAACAGCTCGGCCAGCGCCCTCGGATCTTCGTTGGCCGACATGTCGCCTCCCACTTGCCAGCGGTCAAAACTGTCTCTAGCGTACACAGTGTCCTGAGGACACAGTTAGCGCCGTGGCAGACAGGGAGTGGGCCATGTCCAAATCAGTGCTCGACATGTCGATGTCCCTCGACGGGTACATCGCCGATCCCAACGACTACCTCGGCGGCGACGACGGTGAGCGGCTGCACAAGTGGGCTGACTCGGACCAGCATCCCGGGCCGGTCAAGCAGTTCCAGGACGAATGGAACGGAGCTGGTGCGATCCTCGCGGGACGGCGGACCGCTGAGCTCATGGACCACTGGGGCGGCTCTCACAACGGTCTCCCGATCTTCGTCCCCAGCCATCGGCCGCCCGGTCCGGCCGCCCGATGGGGCTATCCGCTGGTGACCTACGTGAACGACGGGATCGAGAGTGCGATGGCGCAGGCGAAGGCCGCCGCCGGGGAACGGGACGTCCAGATTCGCGGCGGCGCGTACACGGTGCAGCAGGCCCTCCAGGCCGGTGTGCTGGATGAAGTGCAGATCCACCACATTCCCGTACTCCTGGGCGCAGGACGCCGGTTGTTCGACGTCCTGCCGTCGGAGATCGAGTTGGAGATCCTTCAGGTGATCGACACCCCGGAGGCCACCCACATCCGCTACCGCGTCCGCCGCTGAGCCGCTCGGCCACGGACCACCCCGACCTTCAACGGCTGGCGCCTGTCGTGGTCCTTCGGGCTCCGTGGTCAGTGCACCTGGCCGGCGAGGTCGGCCAGGTCCTCCTCGGTCAGCTTCAGGGACGCGGCGGCGACGTTCTCCTCCAGGTGGGCGAGGGAGCCGGTGCCGGGGATGAGCAGGATGTTCGGCGATCGGGCCAGCAGCCAGGCCAACGCCACCTGCGGCACGGTCGCGCCGTGGCGGGCGGCGACGGCGTCCAGGCGCTGGGCCGTGAGCGGCTGGAACCCACCGACCGGGAAGAACGGCACATACGCGATGCCCGCCTCGGCGCAGGCGTCCACCAGCGGGTCGTCCTCGCGCCTGGCCAGGTTGTAGAGGTTCTGGACGCAGACGATCGGCGCGGTCTTCCGGGCTTCGGCGAACTCGGCGGGGGTCACGTTCGAGACGCCGAGATGGCGGATCAGCCCCTCCTCACGCAGCGCGAGCAACGTCTCCAGCGGACCGGCGACCGGCGTCCCGGCGCGGTCGAGGTCGCCCATGCGCAGGTTGACGACGTCGAGGCGGTCCACGCCGAGCGAGCGCAGGTTCGCCTCGACGCCGCGGCGCAGGCCGTCGGGGGTGAGGCCGGTCTTGCCCGCGGCGGGCAGGGCGAGGTCGGAGCCCTCGACCAGCGCGCCCACCTTCGTCACGATCACCAGGTCGCCCGGGTAGGGATGCAGCGCCTCCCGGATCAGCTCGTTGGCCGCCACGCCGTCGCGGGCGTAGTAGTGCGAGGTGTCGATGTGGTTCACGCCCAGCTCGACGGCCCGGCGCAGGACGGCGAGCGCGGTGTCCCTGCCGGGACGGTCGCCTTTCGGCCAGCCGGTCAGCTTCATCGCGCCGTACCCGACCCTGGCGACGCTCAGGTCGCCGCCCAACGCCCATCGTCCACTCGTCATGATCACCCACTCTAGCGGTGAGCCAGCGTCCGGAGCCGCTCCCAGGCCGGTCAGCGGTCCTGCGGCCCGCAGGTCGGCTGGTAGGGGAAGTCCGGGAAGTACCTCGCCCATTCCTCCCGGCCGAGCCCGTGGCCGACCCGCCGGCAGACGGTGCTCGCGGCCCCGGCGGTGCTGAGGTCGTAGCGCTGGAAGGGCAGGTGTTTGCCCGCCACCGACAGCGCGTCGCCGCTGAGGGACAGCGCGAGGACCGCGCCGCCCGGCGTGGCGAGGGGCGGGCCGACAGGCTGGCGGCCGGCGGTGTCCCACAGTTGGACGACGCCTCCCTCCGTGCCGACGGCGAGCAGGCCGGCGTCCGGTGAGAAGGCGAGCGCGGTCACGGCTCCCGAGGCGGTTGGGGGCAGCGTGCCCAGGTTGCGGCGCAGGTCGCCGTCCCAGAGGGCGGTTCGTCCTCTGGTGTCGCCGGTGGCGAGGAACCGGCCGTCGGGGCTGAAGGCCAGCGCCTCCGCGGGGCCGGGGCCGGAGCCGCCGCCGGCCCGCCGCAGCGGCGGGAGCGAGGCGACGTCGCCCCGGTCGGTCAGCAGGCGTTCTCCCCGCGGCGCGACGGCGATCCGGCTGCCGGCGACGCCGGAGGGCGAGGTGACGGCACCGGTGCGCGTGTTCCAGCTCGTGAGCGCCTCCTGCCCGACCGAGGCGCCGCTGATGAGCAGCAGCTCGCCGTTCTGGGCGAAGGCGAGCGGCCCGCCGTGACGGAAGGGCGGCGACTGGCCGGTGATCCGCCGGCCGGCCAGGTCCCACAACGTCGCGGTGAAGGAGGCGGCGTAGGCGTCGCCGTAGGCGAGGGTCCGGCCGTCGGGGCTGAAGGCGGCCTGCATCCAGCAGGGCGTCGGGCAGGCGGGCCGGGGCGGACCGGGCAGCTCTTCTCCGGTCCGCGCGTCGCGCAGCTCGACACGGTCGCGGTAGGTGACGAGCAGGCTCCCGCCGTCCGGGCTGAAGGCGGCGGAGGTCGCCCTCTCCTCGCGCCAGTCGCGGGTGAAGGCCGAGCCGACGCGCAGGGTCTGCACGGTCGGGCCGGTCAGGTAGCGGATCTCCCCGGCGTCGGGGCCGATCCAGAGGTCGTCGACCAGGTCGCCGTGGAGCGGGTGCCGCAGGAGCACTCCTTGGAGGTGGTTCGTGGCGCGTACCTGGAGCTCGTCCTCGCCGGCGGTCGCGACGAAGGCGCCGTCGGCGCTGAAGCCGATCTCGCGCACGCCCGGCGCGCTGAGTGCGGCGGCCTCCGTTCCCGAGGCCACGTCCCACACTCTGACCAGAGCGGGGGTGGCCATGAGCAGCGTCCGTCCGTCCGGGGAGAGGCGCAGGCGTCCCTCGCGGCACTGCTCGGCGGTCGGGGTGGGCGCCCAGGCGGGGGCGGCGAGGACGCCGGTCGCGGGGTCGGGCAGGCGCAGCGGTTCGCTGGGTCTGCACACGAGCGACGGCGGCGGCGCCGCCTCGGAGTGGGCCGGCGCGTCGGTGACCTGGGGCTGGTGGGTGCGCAGGTCCCAGCGGGTGACCCGGGTGGCGGTGGCGCTGATCAGCCAGCGGCCGTCGGCGCTCAGGCTCCGCCGGGTGTCCGGGGAGACGTCCTGGTCGGCGAAGACGTCCTGCTGCGGCTGGAGGCTCGCCGCGCGCAGGGCCGCGCGGGTCTCGGGAAGATCGGCCAGCTTCCAGGCGGCCAGGCTGAGCCGCATGGCCAGGGACGGTTCCGACAGGGCCAGGGTCTCGGCCGTCCCGGCGATGTCGCGGGCGTGCAGCTCCCGCTTCTGCTGGCCGTTCACCAGGCTCCGCTGCCAGATGAGGGACGTCGTGACCAGCAGGAACACCGCCAGGACGGCCAGGACGGCGGTGCGCCGCCTGCCCTTCCTGCGCTCGCCGTCGCTGGCGGCCAGGAAGGCGCGTTCGGCCGGGGTGAGCGTCCGGGCCGTGAGGTGTTCGCGGGCCAGCTCAAGGCGCAGCCCCCGGTAGAGGGCGCCGGGGTCGCGGCCGTGCTCCTCCCACGTGGCGGCCGCCTCGGTGAGCCGCCGGTGCACTCTCAGGCGTTCGCGGTCCTCCTCGGCCCAGGCGCGCAGCCGGGGCCAGGCGGTCAGCAGGGCCTCGTGGGCCAGGTTGACCGTGTCGCCGTCCTGGGTGACGAGGCGGGCGGCGGTCAGGCGTTCGAGCAGGAGGGGGCCCGGGTCGCCGGGGTCGCCGGTCAGCAGCTCCGAGCGCCTTACCGGGCGGCGGGTGGGCTGCGCGCCCGCCTCGCCGGGCATGACCAGCCGCAGCAGCAGGTGGCGCAGCCTGTCCTGCTGGGCCGGGGTCAGGCCGGCGTAAAGCTCCTCGGAGGTGCGGGCGACCGCGCCCGCGATGCCGCCCGCGGCTTCGTACGCCGCCAGCGTCAGCGCCTTGCCGTGGTGGCGTTTCCAGGTCTCCAGCAGGGCGTGCGACATCAGCGGCAGGCCGCCGGGCTGCCCGGTGACCTCCTCCAGGATCCGGGCCGTCAGCTCGCGCTGCACGATCAGGCCGGCGGTGGCCGCGGGCTTGACGATCGACTGGCGCAGCTCGGCCGGGCTCATCGGGCCCACCAGGACGGTGGCGTCCTCGACGGCCTCGATCAGCCGGGGATGGTCGGCGCACCGTCCGAAGAAGTCCGCGCGTACGGAGAGCACGACCCCGCACTCGGCGGCCACCAGCGCGTCGACGAACGCCCCGCGCTCGGCGGGGTCCTCGCACAGCGTGAACACCTCCTCGAACTGGTCGACCACGACCACCTCCCCCGCGGCGGCGGCGGGCAGGACCGGATGGGCCCCCGGCGTGACGACGCGCGCCGCGCGCGGCCGCAGCGCCGGCACCAGCCCGGCGCGCAGCAGCGAGGACTTGCCGCAGCCCGACGGGCCGACCACCATCACCATCCGGTGCGCCTTCACCATGCCGGCCAGCCGCTCCACCAGCGCGGACCGGCCGAAGAAGTAGGCCCGGTCGGCCTCCTCGAAGCCGGCCAGCCCCCGGTACGGCGCCCGCTCGCACGCGGCGGCCACGGATGCCCGCTCCCGGTCGGCGGCCAGGGTCTCCTCCCAGCGGACCCGCCATTCCCGCTCGTCGCCGCCACAGGCGCGGACGTAGGCCAACGTGACCGGCAGGGTCGGCAGCCTCTCCCCGGCGGCGGCCTGCGCCAGCGTGGAGGCGGCGAAGTGGGCCCGCGCGGCCATCACCCGGTAGGACGGTGACCCCGCCTGCTCCCGTAACTTGCGCAGCTCGACCGCGAAAGCGGCGACCGGGCCGTCCATCGGATCCACGGCCTGTTCACGACGTCCCATGCGCTCCCCCCATGTCCCCTGAGAACCACAAACCAGCGCAAATACGACTTCACCCCGATTCGATCAAGTTTGTCCATGCTGCGAAACGGGCTTCCGGACAATGATCGCCACGCCGAGACTGGGCCCTGCCACGCCGCCGAGAAGCCGAGGAGATCCATGCGCCTGCTCGTCGCCCTGACCCTGTCGCTGCTCACGCCGGCGCCCGCCGGAACCGCCGTTCCGGCGGCGGGCGGCACCGGCGTCGTCAGGTTCGTCAACGCGGGCACCGGCGACTGCCTGGACGCCAACAACGGCGCCGACGTCCGCTCCCTGGCCTGCAACCGGGAGGCGGGCAAGCCCGAGGACGGGTGGCAGCTCTGGCACGTCGAGGACATCTCCCGGGCCACAGGGGTGCCCGGGACGTTCATGATCCGGAACGACCACGAGAGGTACGACCGCCGATGCCTGACCGCTCGGGGGCCCAGGAAGCAGGACGCCCTCCTGACCCCCTGCGCGCCGGGCGACAGCGGGCAATGGTGGACGTTCGACGGCGCCAGGATCCTGGCCTACCGGTACGGCAAGGCCGCCCTCTACGACGAGGCGGGCACCCTGCACGTCCGCGTCGCCCGTGACGCCCGGCCCGGCGTGAACACCCGGTGGTGCCGGCGGGCCTGGCCCACCCAGAAGGCGTCCTGCGACGCCTGACGATCACAGCGAGAAGAGGATCCGTTGGGAAAGATGTTGATCGCGCTGACGATGACGGCCGCCGTCATGAGCGCCGCGCCGGCGGCCGCCACCACCGCGGCCCCCGCGTCCGCGGTGACAGAGGCCGCCGCGGCGGCCCAGGTGGTGGCGCCGCTCAAGCGCCTGACCGGCGACGCGCTCACCGGCCTGTCGCTCACGGTCGGGGCCGAACCGTACACCCAGCCCATGGAGGACGCGTTCGCGCTGACCACCCTGGACCAGGTGCTCAGCGGCGACGACCGGTCCCCGCTCCCGACGCCCGCCGGCGACCCGGCCTGCGCCTCGCGCATGCAGTCCTTCGGGCCGACGACGGGCGGCGTCGGCAGGGCGTTCTGCTGGGACGCCAAGCTGCAGGGCCTGACGGGCGAGACGGCCTGGGTGCCGCAGGGCCTGGCCACCTCCGGTGAGGCGAGGAACGACGCCGCTCCGGTGCCCACCTCGAAGGACGCGCTGATCACGAGCTGGTCCTGGCAGAACCCGCCCACCCACTCGCTGGCCAACTCGGTGCGGCTGTCGGTGGTGAACCTGAACGACATGCGTTACCGGACCGTCCTGCCGGTCTGGGTCCGTCCGGACGGGACCCTGAGCCGGATCTACGGGCACGGCGGCGGCCTGGCCTGGAGCGGCCCGTACCTGTTCATGGCCACCACCCCCGGCTGGCCCGACGGCACCGGCGCCCCGAGCGCCAAGCGCAGCGCCATCCGCGTGTTCGACACCCGCCGGATCTACCGCCATCAGACCAAGCTCGACGACTACCAGTACGTCATGCCGGAGGTGGCCAACTTCGTCAGCCCCGACCTGCACTTCGACTACATCTCGCTGGACCGGACGAGCACCGGCCGGCAGGCCCTCGTGGTGGGCGACTACCGGGCCACCTGGCTGAACGGCCAGCCCCAGCCGCTGAACGGCACCCGGATCGCGCGCTACGCCTTCCGCTCGGCCGAGACCGGCGACTACCGGCTCGACCTGACCCCGACGGCGGCCTGGGAGTCCACCACGCCCACGACGGCGGAGACCCACGCCATCAGCGACGTCCAGGGCGTCCAGCTCCACGACGGCCGGCTCTACGTCAACATGAGCGCCGGCAAGTTCGTCAACGTCCCGTACTCCAGGCGCTTCGCGTCGGTGGACCTGGCCTCCATGACGATGACGGCCCGTACGGACTGGGGCTACCGGCCGGAGGACCTGTCGCTGTGGTACTCGGGCACCGGGGGCGAGCTGTGGGGGCTGACCGAAGGCGAAGATCAGCGGGTCGTCTACTCGGTCGCGCTCGGCAACCTCGCGCCCTGATCTCCGCGCCCTCCCCGGCGGGCCCGAACGGACCAACCGTCCGCACGGGCCCGCCTCGGCCCCCTCCGGGAACGGCACCAGCCACGCCCCGGCCGCGCTCGCCTCCCGCATCAGGCCGCGCACTTCCGCGCCGCCCGCCCGCAGCGCATCCGGATCGGCGGGGTTCGCGGGCACCGTGCCCTGCGCAACCGCCAGCCGCAATGTCCTCTTCCTGCCGTTGACCATGTCGTGCACGGTCGCCCCCACGATTCCCGGCTCGATCGGCACGGTGAATGCACTTGCATGAATCGCCACTTACTCCTATGGTTGGTTTGAGCCAACCAACCAATTGCACGAGGAGGTCGGGGTGGCAGGAACGGCGGAGAACGGCGACGTCCGGGCGCGGGAGGCCACTGACCGGGTGGCCGCGGCGCTGGCCACCGTGGGCAACTGGATGTTCGCCCCGACCACGCGGCGGCGGATCATGGCCGCCTCCGGGCTGGAGTTGTCGCTGGGCGACTACACGCTGCTCGCGCAGATCTCCCTGCACGCCCCCGTGCGGTTGTCGGTGCTGGCCGAACTGATGGAGGTGGACAAGTCCACGCTCTCGCCCCCCGCCAAACGCCTGGAGTCGCGCGGGTTCATCGAGCGTCAGCCCGATCCGGACGACGCCCGGGCGAGGCTGGTGAGCGTCACGCGGGCGGGCAAGCTCGCCATCCGCGAACTCTGGAAGGCCCGGACGACCGCCGTCGCCGCGCTCATGGAGGGCTGGGCACCGTCCGACATCGAGCAGCTGGCCGACGGTCTCGCCGCCTTCGCGGAGGCGATCAAAAAGGGCGCATGACCCTGCGTCGCGGGCCGGACGAAGTGCGGCAGTCTCGCTGTTGCGCTGCGGACATCCGCCCACCAAGAGGCGCCGGACCCGGCCCCCTCCTTCCCTGAGTCCGGCACGGACTCCCCCAGACGCCCGAAGAGCCGTCACCGGCCTGGGCGAAACCCCGATTCAATCTCGAAAAGGAGCTGTTGAACGTGTCCACTTCCCCGAAGGTCTTCGTGGCCGGCGCGACCGGACTGCTCGGCCGCCACATCGTCAGCTCCCTTCTCGACCAGAACGCAGCCGTCCGCGTCCTGGTCCGGCCCGGCGCCGACGCGAACAGGCGGTCCGCGCTCGCGGCGCTGCGGTCGCGCGGCGTGGAGGTGACAGAGGGCGACGTCGCCGACCCGGCCGAGGCGCTGGCCGAGGCCGTCGGCGACGCCGACACCGTCGTCTCGGTCGTGCAAGGCGGCCCCGACGTGATCGTGGACGGCCAGGTCAACCTGGCGCGCGCCGCCGCGAAGGCCGGCGCCCGCCGGTTCATCCCCTCCGACTTCGCCATCGACCTGACCAGACTCGACGACGGCGACAACGTCATGACCGACTGGCGCCGCCGCGCCGCCACCGAGTACGCCGACGCCGGCCTTGAGGTGGTCTCCGTGCTCAACGGCGCGTTCTACGAGGTGATGGTCGGCTTCATGGGCCTGATCGACTGGCATCGGGGCACCCTGTCGCACTGGGGCGACCCCGATCAGCCGCTCGACCTGACCTCGGTGTCCGACACCGCCGCCTACACCGCCGCCGTCGCCCTGGATCAGCAGGCCACCGGCACGCTGCGATTCGCCGGTGACGTGCTGTCCATGCGGCAGTTCCACGAGGCCGTCCAGCGCGGCTCGGGCCGCACTCTGGAGCTGCGGCACCTCGGCACCGCCGACGACCTGCGCGCCGAGATCGAACGCCAGGCCGCCAGAACCCAGAACCCGTTCGACTACGTCGCCCTCCAGTACCAGTGGTGCATGGTGACAGGAAAGGGGAAGTTCGCCGTCCTCGACAACGACCGGTACCCCCAGATCACACCGACTCCGGTGACGGACTTCGTGCGCGCGACCGCACCGACGTCCTGAGTAAATATTCCGTCACTATGCGTGACAGGCGTCCAGAATGAGCCATGAGGTACTGATCAGCCCAGTGGCTCGCTCTCGCTGGACGGCCCTCCTGGGCGGATTCGTCATGCCCACGCCTTCTTCCTGGCACGTGATGCGCATCGAGCGTCAGGAGGCGAACAGTCCACGGAGGACACGATAAGACGCACAGCCCTTCTACGGCGTGCTGCCGTACCGGCGCTGGCTGCCGCGCTGCTGATGGGAGTCGGCTCGACGGCCCACGCGGCGGCCGGCGGCGACGGTGACGGAAAGGGCCCCTGCCCGCACGCCTGCCCGCCGGGACGGCCGGGCCCGCCCGGGCCGACCCAGCCGACCCAGATCGTCCGGACCCCGCACATGCTGACGCCCGGGCTCAACACGGGAAGCGCCACCTGCCCGGCGGGAACCGTCATCACGGGCGGCGGACTGGTGACGCCCCTCGGCGGCAACAACCTCACCGTCCAGGTGTACGAGTCCTTCCCGTCCGCCGAGAACGCCTGGACGGTGTCCTTCAACAACCCGGCGGGCACCACGGGCACCTACACGGTCTACGCCGTGTGCATCCCCGTGACCCCGGCCACCTGACGCCCACAGGCACGGTCACGCGACCAGGCGCAACCAACCCGCGGCGAGCGGGTGCGTGCCGTGCTCGCGGGCGAGCCAGCGCACGGCCTGGATCTTCGGATCCAGGCCGGCGCGCCACTCCTTCCGCTCCTGCTCGCCGACGCGTGCGGGGAAATCGGTTGAGCAAGGGGCGCATCGGTCAAGTGCGGCGCCGACCGCTCATCGGACGGCCGAACTCCACCTCTTCCGGTGACGGAATCGCCCCGGCGCAGGCCGGGCTGCGGCGATCGAACGCCGGGCGGCCCCACGTGTGCGGGAAGTGTGCCTCACACGCCCGTCAGCACCCGATCAAGTGCCGCCCGGCCCGCGGGTCCCCAGTTCGGCTTGCCGCCGGGCAGGCCCCGATCTCCGTTCTGCCCCATGAGCAGCAGGAACAGGCTCTTCATGGCGGCCAGCCCGCGGGCGCGCCGGATCGCCGCCTCGTCCGCACGTCCGTACGCGTCGAAGAAGCGGGCGGCCGTGCCCGCGGGGAGCAGCGTCCAGGCGGCGGCGAGGTCCCACGCCGGATCGCCGGCGAACAGGCAACCGAAGTCGACGATGCCCGAGAGCGTCCCGTCCGAGACGACGACGTTCGCGGGATGGAGATCGCCGTGCACCCACACCGGCGGGCCCTCCCACTCGGGGGCGGCGACCGCATCGGCCCACACGTCACGGACGGCGTCGACATCGCCGACGGCGTCGGGGGCGACGGCCTGCAGGAACCGCTCGAAGCCGCTCGTACACCTCCTGGGGTGAGCGCCGAGGTCCGAACCGGCGGGGGCCTCGGCGGGGGCCCGCACATGAAGCGCTCTGAGGAAGCCCGCCAGCGTGTCGGCCGCGTGGGCGCCCCTGCTGATCGAGCCGTGGTCCAGCGGCTCGCCGGGAACCCACGTCATCACGGTCCAGTGCTTGGGGAAGCGCCCGGACGGTTCGCCGAACCGCACAGGAGTCGGCACCGGCAGCGGCAGGCGCGGGGCCAGCACGGGTAGCCACCGCCGTTCCTTGAGCTGGAGCTCCGGGGTGGGGTCCATCCGCTGCATGCGCACGGCCAACTCGTCCCCGAGACGCCACATCTGGTTGCCCCAGCCACCCGCCACCTCCCGGATGGCCAGCCCGGCGAGGTCTGGATGTTGTTCCTGCAGCAAGTCACGGACCAGGTCGGCGGTGACGTCGATCTCGGTGTCGGTCATGGGACGTCACAGTAATCAAGCGGCAGGCCGCGCCGCGCGACGAGTGCCTCGAGGCCGCGGCGCACACCTGGCGCGTCCGGGAAACCGGGGCATCGGCCGGTCAGCACCCGCTCAGTCGATGCGCTGGCAGATCGTCACCGGCAGACGCGGCGACCAGGTGCGGGTGGCCTCGTCATAAGCCTGCGCGTAGCCGTTCTTGCCGCCGTAGCAGGGGGCGGCGATGGTCGTCTCCACGTAGATGGCGCCGCCGGGGGTGACGGGGTGGGTGCGCGCGACCACCCACCTGGAGAACTTGCTGACGCCGTTGTTGAACTTGACGGTCAGGAAGACGCGGTGGTCGACGGTGAAGTTGCCGCCCGCGACCTTGAGGTGGTTGTCGAAGGTGTAGGTGAACAGGAAGGAGCGCGCCTGCGCGAGATCCTGGACGTGGCTGGTGTTGTCGAGGTCGGAAGGCGAGGCCGTCGACGCGTTCGCGGCGCCGCTCATGGCCGGGACGGTCAGGGCGATGGTCGCGGCGGTGGCGGTCAGGCCGAACAGGGTGCGCAAGCTGCGGTTCATCGGAACCTCCTGTTGTATGCGGGCTTGACCACTATTGAGCGGCAGACCACCTGCAACGCGCTTTCAACCCTCCAGACGCGGCCCACACACCGCCCGCCCGGCCTTTCTGCCGGGGGACGGCTGTTCGTCATGCAGCAGAGTGGCCAAGATATCGGCGCAGGGCATGTCGTCCAGCTGGGACGAAGGGCCCTCGGTCGACCAGCTTCCACAGTTCCGGCTCCGTGAGCCAGGCGTGCCAACCGATCTCGGACGGGTCCGGGGCCAACGGCTCGGCGATCAAGGCCTCGTGCACCCCGAACCAGACAGGGCTGACCCCTGCCTGGCACAGGAACTTGAACAAGAACCGGACCGGGACGCCGACACCCAGTTCCTCGACCAGTTCGCGAACCGCCGCGTCCCCATACGATTCGCCTGCGCCCACGCCGCCGCCGACCAGCACGTCATAGTGGCCGGGAAAACGAACATGCTCCTCGGCCCGGCGCAGCACGAGGATCCGCCCCACCGGATCGCGGCAGATCGTCGTCGCGATCCGGTGCATCCACCGCCGGCGCACGGCCTCTGCGCGCTCCACGACGGCCAGCACGTGGTCCTGTTCGTCCACCCGCTCGACCAGCTCGCCCATGCGGCACACGGTCGCAGACGCCACTGACAATCCGTTCAAGGACGTGAGCCGGCCGGGCCGAGCCGTCAGCGGACGCTCGCTGACCGCTCGGCCGCCTGACTGTCCGTCCGGACGCCACTCGGCGTCCGGGCCGCGGTCAGCCACAGGCCGGTGAAGACGGCGCAGACCAGCGTCACGGCACCCGCCACGAGGAAGGCGCTGTTGAGGCCGGACTCGAACGAGGCACCGCCGGACTCCCGCAGGTGCACGATCGCACCGAGCACCGCCACGCCGAGCACCGCGCCGATCTGCCGGGTGGTGCTGCTGACGCCCGAGGCCAGGCCGCCCTCCTGCGGGCTGACCGCCTGGATCGCGGCCCCCGTCAGCGGCGACATGGTGAGCGCGAACCCGATGCCGACGACCGCCAGCCGCCACCACACGTTCCCGTAACCGGTGTCGGCGTGGACGAAGCCCAGCGCCAGCAGCCCCAGCCCGGCCAGCGCCAGGCCGACGCCGGCGACGACGCGGAAGCCGTACCTGGCCGCGAGCCGGCCCGCGTACGGGCTGACGACCACCATGGTCAGCGAGACCGGGAGGGTCTGCAGCCCGGCGACGAGGATCGAAGTGCCCTGGACGTACACGAAGAACTGGGAGAAGAAGAACGACGACCCCATGAGCGCGAACCCGACCACGACCATCGCCGTGTTGGACACCGTGAACAGCCGCTGACGGAACAGCCGCAGCGGCAGCATCGGCGTCGGCACCCGGCCCTCGACCACGATGAACGCGGCAAGGAGCGCCAGTCCGGCGGCGAAGCTGCCGAGGATCACCGGCGAGGTCCAGCCTCGGGAACCGCCCTCGATCAGGCCGTAGGTCACAGCGCCCACGCCCGCGGCGGACAGGACCGTGCCAGGGACGTCGATCGGCGGCGCGCCCGCGTTGCGGGACTCCCCCAGCACGCGCAGCCCGGCCACCAGCAGGACCGCCCCGATGGGCACGTTGACCAGGAAGATGGCGGGCCAGCCGAAGGACTCCACCAGGATCCCGCCCGCCAGCGGTCCGGCGGCCAGGCCGATGCCGCTGAACCCGGCCCACAACCCGATCGCCCTGACGCGCTCCTTCGGGCCGGGATACGCGGCGGCGAGCAGCGCCAGTGAGGCTGGGCTCAGCGCCGCGGCGCCGACGCCTTGCAGCACCCGTCCGGCGATCAGCCAGCCGAGCGAGGGCGCGAGCGCACACACCACCGAGGCCGCCGTGAACACCACCACCCCGGCCAGGAACACCCGCTTGCGGCCGAACCGGTCGGCGAAGACGCCGCCCGACAGCAGCAGCATGGCCACCAGCAGCACGTAGGCGTCGACGATCCACTGCAGGCCGGTCAGCCCGGTGTGAAGCCGCTGCTGCATGTCGGGCAGGGCGGCGCCGACGATCGTGTTGTCGAGCAGCACCATGAACTGACCTGCGCAGGTCAGGGTGAGCAACGCTCTCACGTACATCTCTCCTAAAAGCAGTTGGTGACTGCGTTAACGTAGACCCACTTGGGCTCTAACGCAAGTCCCAACTGCGTTAAGGTGGGACGCATGGATGAGCAGGGGCGGGCCAAGCGGCCCGGCGGGCGCAGCGCCCGGGTCCGCGCGGCAGTGCATCAAGCCGTCACCGAGCTGGTCAGGGAGCGCGGCTACGGACATTTCACGATCGGCGACATCGCGGCCCGTGCGGGCGTGGCCGACACCAGCCTCTACCGCCGGTGGGGCAACCTCCAGGCCCTGCTCAGCGATGTGCTGCTGACCCGGCTCAACGCGCAGTCGCCGATGCCTGACACCGGCAGCCTGGCCGGCGACCTGCGCACTCACGCCGCCAACGTGGCCCGCGAGGTCACCGGCCCCGACGGCCTGGCGCTGGTGCGGCTGACCCTCGCGCTGTCCGGCGAGGGTCAGCAGGGCCTTCAGGCGCGGGACGAGCTTCTGGCCGATCGCACCAGCCAGTTGCAGGCGGTGCTCGACCGCGCCCGCGACCGCGGCGAGAACCCGCCTGACGTGCTGGAGGTGCTGGACCATCTCCTGGCGCCGATCTACATGCGCGTCCTGTTCGGCGCGGGGCCGCTCACCCCCGACTACCTCGACGGGCTGGTGGACCGGCTGCTCGCCTGACCCGGTCCGCGGAACCGGCGGCCCAAGGAGCAATGCGTGAACCCCGGACATCCCCGAGTGCCGGCCCGCAGGCCCCCGCCCGAGTGACGCGCCGCCTCACCGTCAGCCGCCGCAAGAATGCATGAAGACTCTTCATGGATTCCGTCTCATCCACAAATCGTGCCCGCTACCTGCGCGACCGTGCGGCTCCTAGCGTCTACGGCATGAGAGCGATGGTTGCGGAACGCCTTGGCGAACCCGATGTCCTGACCCCCGCCGACCTTCCCGACCCGACGCCGGGCCCCGGCCAGATCCTCCTTGACGTCGAGGCCGCCGGTCTCAACTTCGCCGACGCCGAACGTCTGCGCGGCACCTACCTGCCGCCGCAACTGCCGTTCATCCCCGGCGGTGAGGTCGTCGGCCGGGCCCCGGACGGTCGCCGCATGCTGGCCTTCGCCGGCGCCGCCTTCGCCACCAAGGCGCTGGTGACGGATCCGGTCGAGATCCCCGAAGACCTTTCCGCAGGCGCCGCGCTCGCCCTGCTGGCCCAGGGCTTGACCGCCTGGCACCTGCTGCGTACCGCCGCGCGGGTCCGCCCCGGCGAGACCGTCGTCGTCAACGCCGCCGCCGGAGGCGTCGGGCACCTGGCGGTCCAGCTGGCCAAGGAGTTCGGCGCCGGACGAGTCGTCGGCACCGCCTCCACCCCCGGCAAACGTGCGCTGGTCCGCCGGCTCGGCGCCGACGCCGCCATCCCCGGCGACGCCGACGGCTACGCCGAGCGCGTCCGCGAAGCCAACGACGGCGGCCTCGCCGACGTGATCCTCGACGCCGTCGGCGGCCCCGTCCTCGAGGCAGCCGCCCATGCGCTGGCCCCCTTCGGCCGCCTGATCGCCTACGGCACCTCCGGCGGGATCGACGCCGCCCCCATTGACCCCGGGATCCTGAGCGAGCGCAACATCACCGTCGGCGGCTACTGGCTGGGCGCCCACCTGCGCCTTCCCGGCAGCCGTGCCGCCGAGCCGCTGCACGACCTGCTCGCCCTGGCCGCCTCGGGACGCGTCCACCCCGTGGTGGGCGCCGAATACCCGCTCGACGAGGCCGCCACCGCCCTCACCGCCCTGACCACCCGCCGCACCACCGGCAAGGTCATCCTCCGCATGACGTAGCCGCCATCAGCCATTCGCGCCCGTTCGACGCGGCGGGCGGTGATGCGTTACAGCAAGCCACGAACGTGCACGCCCGGGGTACGCGTGGGAGAACGGGACCCGGTGCCCCACTATGGGACACTGGTGTCAGTCAGGTCGCGTCAGCCTTCCTCCCATGAGCACGACGATGGAGAGGACGGCCATGCAGATCAGGCCGCAGGCGATGGTCATCCCGAAGGAGACCGACCACCTGGAACAGGGCAAGTACGGGCCCGTCTTCCCGCGCAGCCCCGCCTGCTACGGATTCACCGTCATCGCCAGGGTCAAGCCCGGCCGCGCCGACGCCATCCGGGGCTACGGCCACACGCTCGCCGAGGCGCTGAAGGACGATCCCGACCTGCTGGCCCCCCTGAAGCTGCACTACCTGCGCTGGGTGCTGTTCGACGACGACACCCGCTTCATGTACCAGGGGATCTTCGACACCGACTTCGACAAGTACACCGAAGACGCCATCGCGCTGTTCACCAGGGCGGGGGTGAACACGGTCTTCGAGAACCTCGAAGGTTTCCCCGAGGACTGGAAGACCAACCCGGAGGCGTTCGTCAGGTTCGTCCGCGAGCACCACTGCCCGAGCTTCATCGAGTACGGCGAGTACCCGTACGTCACCGCCGACGAGATCAAGAAGGCTCTGCGGATCAAGAGCGCTCTGTCGGACATGCTCGACCAGCTGCAGTGACGGCCACGGACGGCGCAGGAGATCAGATGAGTGAGCCGAAGACGGCGCGCACCTACAACCAGAACCACGTGCCGCGCCCGTACGCCCCCGGCCGGCGGCGGGTGAGCGTCTACGTCGCATGGAGCTATCCGGCCGAGGCGGGCCGGGACGTCACCGGGCTGGACAACCGGTTCTCCACGATGACCGAGGTGCGCCGCGTGCAGTGGCCCGCCTACGAGGACCCGCAGTGGTCCGACCCGCTGCGTTTCCAGCAGGGCATCGCGGGCGGCCTGGAGCTGTTCTTCTGGGGCTGGCTGCCCTTCCAGCGGTTCGTCCAGGAGGCCACCGGATATCAGGTGCCGGTCTACCAGCGCGTGGATCAGGCCGGGTTCCACACCCCGCTGGACGAGCGGGTGCTGGCCGACACCGACACGCTGTTCGTGTGGGGACTGGACCACATGATCACGGCACAGGAGGCCACGGCCGCCGAGATCGAGGCGGTACGCGACTTCCTCACCCGCGAAGGGACCTGCCTGGCCCTGGGGCCCCATCATGACGTCGGCGCTACGGACGACCTGGCGATGCGCGACGTCGAGTACCACCATCACGGCGACGCGCTCGTGCCCCGCCAGCAGCGCTTCGGCCGGTACACCCGGTCGCTGATGGCGGGGCTGGGGCTGCCGGTGGAGAACCGGTACGGGCTGCGTCCCGCCGTGATGGGAACGGGGCAGAACGCCCCGCTGTCCATCGCCAGGGACCTGGACACCAAGGGATGGCTGGAGGGGGTGTCCCACTTCAACTTCCACATGCACCTCCCCCACTACGCCGTCACCACCGACGACCCCGACGCCGTCCGGGTGCTGGGCCGGCAGCCGATCGACCTGACCAGGCCGACGCACCCGTTCGTCGAGGCGGGGAACACCGAGTTCAACATGTTCCTGTGGCTGCCTCCGCGCGGCGACCGGGCCGGGGACGTGATCTTCGCCGACTCCACGATCTTCAGCTCGCTGTTCGGCATCGACGACAGCCTGCGCGCCTTCTGGAACAACCTCCTCAGAGCCACGTGAGCGGGATCCGGTGAACGAACGCCTTCCGGCCGTGCTCGACCTGGACGACATCCAGCGCGGCGTCCTCAGCCCGCGGCCGACCCCGTACGCGGCGACCTACGTCCTGTTCCGCGTGGACGACCGCGGACAGGGCCGGGAGCTGATGCGGCGGCTGAGCGCGGTGGTGACCTCGGCCGCCGACTCCGCGAGCCCGCTGGGGGACACCTGGGTCAGCGTCGCGCTCACCTACCAGGGTCTCAAGGCCCTCGGGGTGCCCCAGGCGTCGCTGGACACGTTCGCGTGGGAGTTCCGGCAGGGCATGGCGGCGCGTGCCGCCGCGCTGGGCGACACCGGCGACAGCGGCCCGGCCCGCTGGGAGCCGCCGCTCGGCACGTCCGACGCGCATGTGCTGCTGGTGGCGCTCGCGCCCGACGACGGGCGGCTGGAGGCCGCCCTCGACAGCGCCCGCCCGGCCTATGAGGCCCTTCCCGGCGTGACGGCGATCTGGCGGCAGAACTGTCACGCCCTGCCCACCGAGACCGAGCCCTTCGGCTACCGCGACGGCATCAGCCATCCCGCCATCGAGGGCAGCGGCGTCGCCGGTTCCAACCCGCTGGAGGTGCCGCTCAAGGCGGGCGAGTTCGTGCTCGGCTACCCCGACGAGCTCGGCGGCACCCAGGCGCCGCAACCCGACGTGCTCGGACGCAACGGCACCTACGTGGCCTTCCGCAAGCTGCACCAGCGGGTCGCGCTGTTCCGGCGCTACCTCAAGGACAACGCCACGAGCCCGCAGGACGAGGAACTGCTGGCCGCGAAGATCATGGGTCGCTGGCGCAGCGGCGCGCCGCTGGCCCTCTGCCCGGACCACGACGACCCGGTCCTCGGCGCCGACGACGCACGCCGCAACGCCTTCCTCTACCAGCGGGACGACCCGGCGGGTTACGTCACCCCCGGCGGCTGCCACATCCGCCGGGCCAACCCTCGTGACGCGGCGGTGGCCGGCGTCCCGAGGCTGCACCGCATGATCAGACGTGGCACCGTCTACGGGCCGCCGCTGCCCGACGGCGTGCTTGACGACGACGGCGCCGACCGGGGGCTGATGTTCGCCTTCGTCGGAGCCCACCTCGGCCGGCAGTTCGAGTTCGTCCAGACCGAATGGATGAACGACGGCGTCTTCTTCGGCGCGGGCCCGGCCAGGGACCCTCTCACCGGTTCCGCCGACGGCTCCAGCGATTTCACCATTCCCCGGCGTCCCGTACGGCGGCGCCTGTGCTCCCTGCCCCGATTCGTCGTCACGCGTGGCGGCGAGTACTGCTTCATGCCGAGCCTGAGCGCATTGCGCTGGCTCGGCGACCTCACCGGGTGAGGGTGATGGCACCGCTCCGGGCCGATGATCGGAGGTGTTGGTGAACACCCTGCATCTGCTGCTCAACGCCGTCACCGTCATCTTCATCGCGGCCACCATGTTCGCCGCCGGGCTCGGCACGACCTTGCCGGACCTGCGCGCCGTCCTCGTTGACGGCCCGCTGCTCGCCCTGGTGCTCCTGACCAACCTGCTCGTCCTGCCGCTGCTCGGCTGGGGCGTCGCCGCGCTGTTCGGCCTGCCGGTGCCGGCGTTCGTCGCGCTGCTGCTGATCGCCTCCTCACCCGGCGGGCCGTTCGGCGCCAAACTCGGCATGGTGCAGCACGGTGACGTGGCCGCAGGAGCGGCGATGCAGGTCCTGCTGGCCGCCATCGGCAGCATCACCTTCGGCCCGACGGCGAACATCCTTCTCAACGCGGCCGACGTGGGCGGCGGGCTCTCCCTGGACGTCGCGACCCTGATGCTGACCGTGGCGGTCCTGCAGCTCGTTCCGTTCGCCGTCGGCCTGATCATGCGCCATCACGCGCCATCCGCAGCACGAGCATGGCATCCTGCGGCCGCGACCGTCTCGAACGTGACGTTCCTGGCCGTGCTGGCGGGCATGCTCGTCGGCAACTGGCGCGACGTCGTCGCGCTGATCACCTCACGCAGCCTGCTGGCGGGTTTCCTCCTGGCCGCCGCCGCCTTCGTGCTCGGTACGGTCCTGGCCACCGGAACATGGCCACGCCGCACCACCATGGGCGGCGTCGCGGCCGTACGCAACGCCGGGCCGGCACTCGCCGCCGTCGGCATCGCCTTCGGCGACGAGCCGGCCGTTCTGGGCGCGCTCGCGGCCGTCCTGCTCAGCGGCCTGGCCGCGGCCCTGCCGATCGCCGCGGTGCTGAGCCGCCGCCGGGACGACTCCACGACATGACCCCTCCCCCGCCCAGCACCAGCCCCGCCAAGGGGCACGTGTTCTCCGTTACCGGTTCTGAGCCTGGGCACAGCACGGCAACGTACGCGAACGCTCAGCCGCGGACGGCCAGTCGCAGGACGGCCTGGATGTGATCAGGGTCGGCGGGCACGTTGTCGAGGAGGATCGCGGTGCACAGCCCGTCGGAGGCCGCGACGAGGGCGGCGACGGCGGCGGGGTCGTCGGTCAGCGTGGTGGCGAGTTCGGCGATGTTCTGCCGCCAGCGTCGTGCCACGGGACGCAGTGCGGGACGGCGGGCGGCCAGGGTCGCCAGCTCGCGTTCGGCCAGGGCGCGTTCGCGTCCGGAGCCGGCGGACTCGGCGATGAGGTGGGCCAGGCCGCTGAGCTTGTCGCCGGGGGTGTCGATGATGTCGCGGATGCGGGCGGTGTAGGCGTCGGCGACCGTCGTGAGGGCGGCCACCAGCAGGTCGTCGAGGGTGGCGAAGTAGTAGGTGCTCAGGGACGTCGTGATGCCGGCCTGTTTGGCGACCGTGCGATGGGTGACGCCGGCCGCGCCGTCGCGGGTGACCACGGCGAGGGTGGCCTCGATGATCTCCGCGCGTCGTCTCTCGCCACGCGCGCGGCGTCCGTCGACGTGCTCGCTGTCCTCGGCGGGGTCGTCCTTGCTGCTCCTCGGCACGGGCCCCAGGATAGTCGGACCATCGTTCAAACGCCGGTGTCGCGGTTCTGCGCCGCCCCGAGCGCGGGCTGGTGACGCAGCATCGCGAGGCACAGCGCCGTGGCGGCGGCGGTGGCGATCCCCGCGACCAGGGAGGCGACGTTGAGCCCGGTGGTGAAGGCGTGCCGGGCCGCCTCGACGGTCCCCTGCGGCAGGCTGTCGGCGATCGCCACGGTCGCGTTCAGGCTGTCGGTGAGGAGGCCGGAGCTCTCCGGCGCCAGACCTTCGGGCACCGTCACCTGAGCACGGTAGACGGCGGTGGTGAGGCTGCCGAGCAGGGCGACGCCGATGGCGATGCCGAGTTCCTGGACCGTCTCGGAGATCGACGCCGCCGACCCCGACCGCGCGGCCGGCACCGCGCCCACCACCATGTCGGTGCCCAGCGCGGCGAGGGCGCCCAGCCCGAGATAGACGAACGTGAAGCCGGCCGTCACCGGCACCTCGTCGTCGAGCCCCGCGGTGGCGAGCAGCGCGTAACCGGCGAGGGACGCCCCGAGGGCGGCGCCCATGACCGAGCCGGGACGGAAGCGCCGGGCGACCAGCGGGGCGCCGATGGCGGCGGCGAACATGGCCAGCGCCGGCGGTCCCATCCAGAGCCCCGCGTCGAAGGGGGTGAGCCCTTCGACGAGCTGGAGGTACTGCGTGACCAGGTACATCGAACCGCCGGCCCCGGCCAGGCCGATGAGCAGCACGCCCGAGGCCACGACGAAGGCCCGGTCGCCGAACAGCGTCACGTCCAGCAGCGGATCGGGCAGGCGGCGTTGGCGGCGGACGAACACGATCGCGGCCGAAACGCCCGCCACGGCACAGACGAGGGCCGGCCCGCCGGGGCCGTCGGAGGCGAGGTGCTTGACGGCGTAGACGACCGGCAGGATTGCCGCCAGGGACAGGCCCACGCTGATCAGGTCGAGCCGGCCGCCGGACGGGGCCGCGTACTCGGGAAGCAGGGCGCGCGCCCCGGCCAGGACGACGACGGCGACGGGCACCGCCACCAGGAACGGCGCTCCCCACCAGAAGGAGTCCACCAGGGTTCCGCCCACGATCGGCCCGGCGGCCATGCCGAGCGCGAACATCGTGGCCCAGACCCCGATCGCGACCGCGCGCTGCCGCGCGTCGGGGAACATGTTCGAGATCAGCGACAGCGTGGACGGCATGAGCGTCGCCCCGGCCACCCCCAGCAGGGCGCGCGCGAGGATCAGCAGCTCGGCCGTGGGGGCGAACGCGGCGAGCACCGAGAGCGCCGCGAAGGCGACCATCCCGGCCTGCAGCAACCGGCGCCGTCCGATCCGATCGCCCAGGGTGCCCATGGTGATGAGGAACCCGGCGACGAGGAACCCGTAGGCGTCCATGATCCACAGCAGTTGGCCGGCTGACGGTGACAGGTCGGCCGCCATGCTCGGCGCCACCAGGTACAGGACGGTGACGTCCAGCCCCAGCAGCACCGTCGGCATGGCCAGCAGCCCCAGGCCCGCCCACTGGCGCGCCCCTGCCCGCGTGAACTGTTGCCGCGTCATCAGATCTCCCTCGCTCTCATCATGTTGAACGCTAGTACAACTTGTACGTGCGTTCAACATGATGGGCACGGCGGGCCGGTCGGAAGGTCTGGCGGAACCGGAGTCAGCTATCGCCGTGCGCGCCGGTGAGGGTGGCGCCGATCTCCGCCATCCGCTCGGCCGCGTACCCGGGGTCGATCAACGCCTCGGGGGTGTGCAGGCCGGGCGGCACGGGACCGCCGCGCAGGCCGAGCAGTCGTTCGACGCCGAGGGCGACGCCGAGCGCCGTCAGGGGGCGCTGCCCCTCCGGATGGAAGAGGTAACGGCTCGTCCTGAGCGGCGCGCCCGCGCGGTCCACGCCTTCGAGGTCGATCCTGACCTCCGCGGAGGCCGGCCCGCCGCGCCGCCTGCCCGCCGACTCACCGACCGCGAACGCGAAACGCACGTCGGACGCGCCCGTCGCGAGGGCCAGGCTCGGCACGTCGAGGATGGGGACGACCTGGCCGGGCAGCACGGCGCCGTCGATGCCGGTGACCGCCACCTCCGCGTCGGGGCCGGCGATCCACCGGAAGACGCCGTCGCGGCGAACGTGCCCCGCCGAGACGGCGGCCAGCAGGCGTTCCATGTCCGCCACGGCCGCGGGGCCGCCGCTGTCCTGTTCGTCCAGCACGCCGCCGACCTCGATGGCGTCGAGCCGGCCGAACTCCCTGGCGAGGCCGAGCACCGCGAGGACGACGAGCCCCGCGTACCAGTGGCTGGCCAGGAGGACCGGCGCCGCGCCGGCCCGCAGGCCGGCGGCGACAACCTCGGGGCCGATGTCGACCAGGCCGCTGGAGATGCTGAGGTACGGCAGGCCGCGGTCCTGCGCGTAACGCAGCCCGTTCAGGTGGCTGTCCCACACCGTCGCCACGACCGCCGAGTAGCGGCCGGTCTCCCGGAGGCCCAGGTCGCCTCGCCGCAGATCGATGGTCGCGGCCGTCGCGCCGCCGAGCTCGCCCGCGACCCGTCTGGCGCGGCCGAGATCGCGGCCGGCGATCGTCAGCGGCAGCTCCGGGTACCAGCGGCGCAGCAGGGTGGCGGTCCCCACGCCCGCCTGGCCGGATCCACCCATGATCAGTACGGAGTGCTCCACGGTGACGTCCTTCCGCTAACCTACATTCTGTAAGTTACATTTTGTAGCTTAAGCTGTGAGGCGACGCAAGGGAGGACGATGACCACGGGATCGACTCGCCTGTCCAAGCCGGCCAGGCGGGAGCAGTTGCTCGACACCGCCATGACGATCGTGCGCGCCCACGGCACCGACGGCCTCACGCTGCTCAGCCTGGCCGAGGCCGCCGGGGTGAGCAGGCCGGTCGTCTACGACCATTTCGGCACCCGTCCCGGGCTGCTGATCGCGCTCTACCGGCGGCTCGACGAACGGCACCGGGCCGCCTCGGAGCAGGCTCTGCGTGACGCCCCGGCCGTCCCCCGCGAGATCGCGCGCGTCCTGAGCGCCGCCTACTTCGCCTGCGCCGCCGACATGCCGGAGTGGACCGCCGTCTCGGCCGCGCTCAAGGGCAGCCAGGAGATGGAGGCGATCGAGCGCGAGCTGCTCGACGCCTACACGGACCTGATGGTCACCGCCCTGCGGCCGCACTCCGGGCTCCCGCGGGAAGACCTCCGGCTTCGCTGCGTCGGCGTGCTGGGCGCGGCCGAGGCGATCGCCGCGGAGCTGAACCGGGGGCGCGCCACCGTCGCCACGGCCATCGCGGCGCTGACGGACCTGATCGTCGGCAGCATCGACGCCGCAGCCCCCAGGAGCCGTACGAGATGAACTGTCGGCCGTTCGGCCGATGCGGCCGGTCCGAAAGGCCGATGGCGGGGGCCGGCGGGCCGGAGACGATCTAGATCATGAAATGGACCCCTCTCGTCACGGGCTTGGCGCTGATCGCGGTGGCGATCCCGGCGGCCCCCGCTTCCGCGACCGGCGAAGCGACCCGAGCAGCAGGCGTGACCAGTACGGACGCGATCGACTGGCGAGCCTGCGGGAAGGAGCCAGGAGCCGAGTGCGGCACCCTCGCCGTGCCGGTGGACTGGGCGAAGCCGGACGGGCCGCAGCTCTCGCTGAACATGACGCGACGCAAGGCCACCGGACAACGGATCGGAGCGCTGTTCTACAACCCCGGCGGACCCGGGACGGGTGCGGCCGACCTGGTGCGGGATTGGGCGCCGTACTACTTCTCCGAGGAGCTGCGCGAGCGGTTCGACATCGTCGGGATCGATCCGCGCGGGGTCGGCGGCAGCGAGCAGATCCAATGCGGGAAGGCGGTGCACGATCCGGCCGTCACGCAGTTCCCCGAGACGCGGCAGGAGTACGACCGGCTCGTCGCGCACAACCGGGCCGTGGGCGAGAGCTGCGGGCCGTTGATCCGGCACATGGACACCGGGAGCGTGGCGCGGGACTTCGACGCCGTGCGGGCCGCGCTGGGCGAGGAGCAGATCAGCTACCTGGGACGGTCCTACGGAAGCATGCTCGGCACCGAGTACGCGCGACGGTTCCCCGGCCGGGTGCGGGCGATGGCCCTGGACGGGATCGTCGATCACGGGATGAGCTCGCGCCAGATGGTGCGCGATGCCGCGACGGCGGTGGAGGACGGGTTCGGCAGGTTCGCCGGTTGGTGCGAGCGGACGCAGGAATGTGTGCTGCACGGCCGGTCCGTACCGCAGGTGTGGGATGCGCTGGTGCGCAGGGCGGAGGAGAGGCCGATCCCGGTCACCGGCGGACGTCCGCTGACGGCGGACGAACTGCGCTACGTCGCGTACGCGATGCTCACGATGGCCCCCGACTTCAACGGCGGCCTGGCCCGGGGCATCGTCCAGGCGGAGCAGGGCGATGCGGTGCTCTTCGGGCAGATGCGGGCCGAGGCGCTGGACCACCCCGCGACGACCTCGGCCTACCGGGCGGTCCTCTGCCAGGACATCACCCCTGGGATCAACGGATTCACGCAGCTCAGGGCGCGGGCGCGGGATGTCGTCCGGAGGGCCCCGCACATGCGCGGGACGTCGGAGTTCTGGGACATGACGACCGGGTGCGTGGGGTGGCCCGTGCCGCCGTCCAATCCGCAGCGGCCGGTGCGCATCACCCAGGCGCCGCCCGTTCTGCTGGTCGGCAACACGCATGATCCCGCCACGCCGCTCGCCTGGGCCAAGAGCCTGGCCAGGGGCATCAAGGGGGCCCAGGTGCTGACCTATGACGGCGACGGGCACACCTCGTACCTGCGTAACGCCTGCGCGACCGGGAGCGTCGACCGCTACCTGATCTCCGGGACGCTCCCCGTGCCCGGCACGGTCTGCCGCTGAACTCCGCGGGCTCCCGGCTCGCTCGGGCTCCCTGACGGTGACGTGCGATGAGTTTCCGGCCGCCGTGTCGTACCAGTCTCGTAGACCCGTACGCGACGAAGGGAACGAGCGGCACGATGGCCGACCACATCGAAGTGAACGGCGTGCGCACCTGGTACGACGAGCGCGGCGCCGGAGACCCGCTGGCGCTCCTGCACGGGGGCCTGACCGACAGCCGGAACTTCACCGGCAACCTGGACGCGCTGGCCGAACGGTTCCGGCTCCTGCTTCCCGAGCGCCGGGGCCACGGCCACACGCCCGACGTGCCGGGGCCGTTCTCGATGGAGGCCTTCGCGGACGACACCGCGGCGTTCATCGGCGTGACGGTCGGCGGTCCCGTGCGGCTGGCCGGATACAGCGCCGGGGCGATGGTGGCGCTGTGGACCGCCGTGCGCCATCCGCACCTCGTCGAACGGCTCGTCCTGATCAGTGGCGGTTTCCACCCGGACGGGATGATCCTGCGGCCGAGCACCGACGCGCCGCCTCCGCCGCCGCTGCTCTCCGCCTACGCCGAGGTGTCGCCGGACGGGGCCGGCCACTTCCCCGTCGTGATCGCCAAGGCGGCCCGGTCGGTCACCGAGGACCGGCCGCTGACCCCCGACGACCTGGCCGCCGTCACCTGCCCCACGTTGGTCATGTCCGCCGACGACGACATCATCACCCTGGAGCTGTACCGGATGCTGCCCGCGGCGCAGCTGGCCGTCGTGCCGCAGACCTCGCACCTGCTGCTGCACGAAAGGCCCGAGCTGTGCGTCCGGCTGGTCGGCGACTTCCTGACCAGCGCCCCGGCTTCCACCTGGATGCCGATCCGGCGCGCCGCCGGCCAGCCGTACTGACCAAACAGGTCGGCGCTCACACCCCACCGAAACGCGCGAACGGCGATCTGCCTGGCACGTGGGCCTGCGGACAAGTGCCCACAGGTGTACCCAGTCACCACTAAGGGTAATGGTTAGCTACAGAGAGTTACCAAAGGAAGGATCTCCCCCATGAGACCACGCCCTCTCGCCGGCAGCCTCCTCCTGGCGACCGCGCTCCTGACCGCAACCGCATCACCCGCGGCAGCACAGGACGCCTCCATCACCCTGAACTCCGTCACCGCGCCAGGCAGCCCCACCAGAACCGCCATCATGAACGTCACCTACACCTGCACTGACATTCAGCTGGCCAGAGTCGTCGGCACCCTGTGGTTCAGCTGGGGCTCTCCCAACGGCGGTACCGACGAGGTCGTCTGCGACGGCCGGCGCCACAACGAGAACCTCACCATCAACGCAACCTTCAATACCTTCCAGCGCGGCGACCAGGTGGACGCCAGCGCCACCTTCGTCGGCATCATGCCGCCCTTCAATGACGAGGACAGCCGCAGCATCACCATCCGCTGAAGGCCCCCGGCCACCGCCCGGCCCCTCCAGCACAGGTATCGGGAGCCCGGGCCCCGCCGATCACCACCGCCTGGCCGGTGGGACGACGCCCCGCCCGTCGGCCTACCCGCCGAAGGGCTGTCCGTACGGGACGTCGGCCAGGTCCAGGAAGGCGCGTACGGCGGGCCCGCAGTCGCTCGGCGACAGGACGGCCAGGGCGAGCGTCCGGGTGAGGCGCGGTTCGAGCGGCCTGGTCGTGACTGGTCCGAGCTGGGCCGGCAGGCCGAGCGTGGGCACGATGCTGACCCCCAGGCCGGCGGCCACCATTTCGAGGATGGCCGACTGGCCGCCCGCCTCGTAGGCGACGTCGAGCTGGGCGCCGGCCTGGCGTGCCGCCTCGGTGATGAGCGGACGGCAGCCCGCCGTGGTGAGGATGAACGGCTGCCCGGTCAGGTCGGTGATGTGGACGGTCTCCTGCCCGGCCAGGCGATGGCCGGCCGGCACCACGGCGACCATCTCGTGCGTGCTGATCGGGATCGTGTGCAGGCCGGGAGCCGGGAGCGTGACCACGCCGACCTCGGCCGCGCCCCTGCGCAGCCAGCCGCGGACGTCGTCGTCGGCCCCCTCGAACAGGCGTACCTGGACCTGGGGGTGGCGATCGGTGAAGGTCCGCAACCGGGGGGCGATGAGAGTGCCGGTGGCACTGGGCAGGCTGGCCAGCCGGAGCGGCCCGGTGACCTGACCGGCGGCGGCTGCCACCTCCGCGCGGATCAGGTCGAAGTGGCGCAGGGCCTCGCGGGCGCGAAGGTGGGCGCGCCGCCCGGCCTCGGTGAGGGCGATGCCGTCGCTGTGACGGACGAACAGGGGGGCGCCGAGCTCGCGTTCGAGACTGGCGACGGCGCGGCTGACAGCCGGCTGGGACATGCCGAGCAGGTCCGCCGCCGCGGTGAACCCGCCTTGCTCGGCCACCGCGATCAGCGCTCGGAGCTGCGTCAACGTCATGGGGCCATACCCTAAGTGGTATTTGACCGGCATTGCCGCATTCCCCGATGGTTATGGCCATGTCCACACGCATGACGATCGACGTCGACGGCCGTACGGCCAGCTATCTGACGGCGGGCGAGCACGGCCCGCAGGTCCTGTTGCTCCACGGCACGTATTGGAGCCGCGTCTGGCTGCCGGTGCTCGACGACCTGGCCGCGGCCGGGTTGCGGCCGGTGGCGGTCGACCTGCCCGGCCTGGGCCGCTCGGAAGGGGAGCTGACGCTGGAGACGGCCACCGTGCCCGCGCTGGCCGCCTGGGTGGTGCGCTTCGCGGCGGCGCTCGGCATGGACGCGCCCGCGGGCGTGGCCGGGCACGACATCGGCGGCGCGGTCGCCCAGCATCTGCTGGTCGGCGGCGAGCTGACGGTTCCCCGGCTGGCGCTGGTCAACTCGGTGAGCTACGACTCCTGGCCGGTGCCCGGCGTGGCGCGCTACCGCGACCCCGCCGTGGTCGCCGCCACCACCGTGGAGGACCTGCTCGCCGCCCGGCGCGTGGCCGTCACCACCGCCCTGGCCCGGCCCGTCGCCGAAGGCGAGGTGGACGACTATCTCGACCCGTGGCGCGAAGCACGCGTGGGGCGGTCCTGGATGGCGCTGGCCGGCGCCGCCGACAGCCGCTACACCCTCGACCTCATGCCCGCCCTGCTCGCCTGTGACGCGCCGAAGCTGCTGGTGTGGGGCGAGGACGACACCTTCCAGCAGGTCGGCTACGCCCAGCGGTTCGCCGGCGAGGTGCCGAACACGACGCTGGTGCGGGTCGCCGAGGCCGGTCACATCCCCATGGAGAACGACCCCGCGCTGGTCGCCCGCACGCTGGCCAGGTTCTTCCTGGCTTGACGGGCCTCGCCCCTCCGGCGCGGTCATGACGCGTCCGAGGGGCGGTCAGGCGCCCGACCAGAGGGCGGTGAGCAGCGCGTTCAGCCGCTCCGGCGCCTCGACGTGCGGGTAGTGGGCGCTGCCCGGCACCTGCTCGTGCCGGGCGCCGATCCGCTCGGCCGTGACCCGTGCGCACGCCATGAGAGGGACGCCCCCGCGCTCCCGGTACGGCCCGGGCGCGCCCTCCCAGGTGCCCGAGACGACCAGTTTGGGGAAGGACGCCGCCCGCAGCGCCGGCAGCGGGAGGCCCGCCTCCCAGCAGACGCGTTCGCGCAGCGCCGTGGCGGCCGCGCGCAACCGCCGATCCCCCGTGCCGGGCTCGGGCATGCCGGTCGAGCCGGCGGCGGCGCGCAGCCACTCTTCGGGCGTCAGGTCGGGAAGGTCGGCGTAGGCGGCGCGGTTGGCGCGCAGCGCCTCGGCCACAGCGGGGTGGTCGGCGGCCGCCTGGTAGCCGCCCGGCTCGATCAAGGTGAGCGAGCGCACCGCCTCGGGCCGGCGCGCCGCCGCGATCATGGCTCCGACGGCGCCGTAGGAGTGGCCGACCAGGTGCGCGCCCGCGCCGAGGAGTTCGGCGACGTCGTCGGCGTCGGCCAGGTAGTCGCCGGGGAACCTGTCCCCGGCGTCCGGGCTGCCGCCGTAGCCCCGGCGGTCCATCAGCAGCAGCCGGAACCGGCCGGCCAGCGGGCGTTGCGCCGCGAACCCGTACACCGGGTCGTCGCCCCAGCTCGTGGAGCCGTGGACGAAGACCGCCGGCGGCCCGGACTCGGGACCGAGCGCGGTCACGTGCACGTCGCCCGGCAGCGGGCCGTTCGCGCGGAACATCAGTGCGGGGGTGGACATCCGACTCCTCCTTGAACAGCGTTCAATGCTCTTGAACGTTGTATAAGGGAATGGAAGGCGACGTCAAGGCGGGTAGGGTGATCGCGTGCCGTCGTCAGAGTTGTCCGGCGGGTCCGTGTGGCTGCGTCCCGAGCGGCCGCCGCGCGACCGCCAGCTCACCCGTGAGCGGATCGTCGAGGTGGCGGTCGCCGTCCTCGACGCAGAGGGTCACCGCGGGCTGTCGATGCGCCGCGTCGCCACCGAGCTGGGGGTGACCGCCGGGTCGCTGTACTGGTACGTCGCCACCAAGGACGACCTGCTGGAGCTGGCCCTCGACCGTGTGCTGGGCGAGGTGCGCGCCGGCCCCGGCACGTCCGGCTGGCGGGACGGCCTGGCGGCGCTGGCCCGCAGCAACCGCGCCATGCTGCTGCGCCACCGATGGGCCCTGTCCGAGCTGACCGTCAGGCCCAACCTCGGCCCGAACGCGCTCGCCCTGGCCGAGACCGGGCTGCGACTGCTGGAACACGCCGGGTTCGCCGGCTCCGACCTCGACGCCGCCATGGCCGCCGTCAACGACCATGTGGTCGGCGCGGTCATCGCGGAGGTCGCCTGGCGCGACACGCTGGCCCGCATGAGCGGGACCGGGTCCGGCTGGGACGAGCAGGCGGCCGACTACCTCCGCCAGGTCGCCGAACGCCACCCGACGCTGGCGGGCCGGATGGCCGCCACGGGCGAGATCGACGTCGAACGCGAGAGCGAGCGGCGCTTCACGTTCGGCCTCGACTGCCTCCTGGACGGCCTGGCCGCTCGCTGCGCGTCCCCGTCCCGGTCATAGGGGCACGGTTCCGTCGCGGGCCTCGCGTCACCATGTGCGCACCTCGTGCGCCCACGCGATCAGCCCCGCCACGAACCCCTGACGGTCCGACGGCGAGAGGTTGTCCAGCACGCGCAGCAGCGGCGCGGCACGCAGGGCGACGAACCCCTCGACCATGGCCCGATGGTCAGGGGCCAGCGACACCAGGGTGCGGCGGCGGTCGGCCGGATCCTCCCGGCGTTCGACCAGGCCGGCCCTGCTGAGGTCGCCCACCAGCTCGCTCGCGGTCGGCAGCGACATGCCCATCCTGTCGGCCAGCTCGCTCACGCTGAGCGAGGACTCGACGGTCAGCTGCGGGATGACCGCGCCGTGCCTCCCGGTGAGCCCGTGGCTGCGGAAGATCTCCCGCAGCCGGTCCGGCATCTCGGCCTGGGCTCGCCGGAAATACGCCTCCACCAGGGGTACGAAGCCGAGGGCTTCCCTGACCTCCTCGGGGCGTGGCAGTCGCGGGGGCGAAACGGGGTCCGTCACGGTCACAGGTTACAGTGCCCATATCCAAACAGTTCGGATATCCGAAGTGAGGTAGACGTGATTCTGGTGACAGGCGCCACGGGTAACGTCGGGCGTCATCTGGTCGATCTGCTGCTCGGGTCGGGCGCGCAGGTCCGGGCGATCAGCCGCAACCCCGAGCGGGCCGGCCTGCCCGACGGCGTGGAGGTGGTCAGAGCCGACATGTCGCAGCCTGAGGACCTGCGGGCCGCGGTGCGGGGAGCCGACCGCGCGTTCCTGCTCCCGGCCGCCGGCCAGGTGGACGGCTTCCTGCGCGAGGCCGCGAGGGCCGGCCTCGGGCACGTGGTGCTGCTGTCCGCGCTGGCGGTGACCATGAAGCAGGCCGGCGTGCTGGGCAGCGCCCACGCCGAGTACGAGCGGGCCGTGGCCGGGTCGGGGCTGCCGTGGACGTTCCTGCGTCCCGGCGCGTTCATGGCCAACGACCTGCGGTGGGCGCCCGGCGTCAAGAACGGCGGCGTGGTGCGCGCCCCGTTCGCCGAGGCCGCCACCGCGCCGATCGACGAACGCGACATCGCCGCGGTGGCCGCGCGGACGCTCCTCGACGACGGGCACGAGGGCAAGGCGTACGAGCTGAGCGGGCCCGCCTCGCTGACGACGGCCGAGCGGGTACGGATCCTCGACGAGGTCCTGGGCCGCGACCTGCGTCTGGAGGAACTGTCTCCGGAGCAGGCCCGCGAGCAGCTGATCCCGCAGGTCCCCGCGCCGGTCGTGGACTCGATGCTCACGCTGTTCGCCTCGTTCGTCGGCAGGGCCGCGGACGTGTCCCCGGTCGTGCGCGAACTGACCGGCGACGCACCGCACACCTACGCCGACTGGGCGGCCCGCAACGCCGCGGCGTTCAGCTGACCCCGCCGGATCGACGGCCTGGGTCGGGCAGTCGATCACTTCGGGGCTGTCGAGCAGGCGGATCGCGGCGTGGACGCGGGACCGCCCGGCGAGCATCCTGGCGCCGGAGCCTTGAGCGTGCTGCGTCACACGGTGCCGGTCAGGGGATGGGCACGATCTTGCCGCGGGTGTGCAGCCGCTCATGGTTGTGCTCGCCGGCCAGGCCGGTGACCGTGGCTCCGGCGCGGCGCGCGAGCTGAACGGCGAGCGAGCCAACTCCTCCGGCTGCTGCGGGCGGGCGCTGCGCGGCTGACGTCGAGAACGGGAACGGTTCGTGCCGGTGTGGCGGTTACCAGGGCACCGTTCCGGCGTCGTCGAAGAATCCGCCGGTCGGTCCGTCGTCGGGCAGGGTGGCGAGGTGAATCGCGATGGCCGCGCCCTGTTGCGGTGTGCGAACGCCCTGGAAGCCGTTGAGGTCGGTGGCGGTGAAGCCGGGGCAGCCGCAGTTGATCAGGATGTTGGTGTCGCCCAGTTCCTTGACGTACTGGACGGTGAGGGCGTTGAGGAAGGTCTTCGAGGCCAAGTAGGCGGCGGGAACCGCGCCCATGTCGATGCCGGGGGTGGTCTGCAGGGTGAGGGACCCGACGCTGCTCGACATGTTGACGATCCGCGGTGACGCTGAGGTGCGCAGCATCGGCAGCATCGCGTTGGTGACCCGGATGACGCCGATCACGTTGGTTTCCACGACCGCTCGCACGGTCGCGGGTTCCAGTGTGGTGGCTGTCTGTGGCATGCCGCCGGTGATCGCGGCATTGTTGACCAGGACGTCGAGCCCTCCGGCATGGCCGGCGATCAGCTCGGCCGCGGCGGCGACGCTTTCGTCGTCGGTGACGTCGAGCGGCACGCCGAACACATCGGTCCCGGCCGCGCGCAGCTTCTCGACCGCGGTGTCGCGGCGGTGTGCATCCCGCGCGCCCACACCGATCCGCCAGCCAAGCGTGCCGAGCCCTGCGGCGATCTCGTATCCGATTCCCTTGTTCGCGCCGGTCACCAGCGCGATCTTCCGTTCACTCATGCCGTCGATCATGTTGCGGACCCGGGCGGGGCGTCCAGGACCGGTCAGGTGGACGCCGATACCGCACAGGTATCGGCCGTGGTCAACGCTACGATGAGCTCGTGGAGACGCGGGAGTTGCGCTACTTCGTCGCCGTGGCCGAGGAGTTGCACTTCGGGCGGGCGGCACAACGGCTCTCGATGGCTCAACCACCCCTGTCGCGGGCGATCCAGCAACTGGAACGGCGGCTCGGAGTCGTTCTGCTGCACCGCGGCGCTCGCGGTATCGCCTTGACCGAGGCCGGGTCGGTGCTGCTGCGGGAGGCCCGGCTCGCGCTCGATGCGGTCGAAGCCGCCGAGCGCCGCACCCGCCGCGCCGCTGCCGACCAGCCCGGCGTGGTCCTGGCCACCAAGGCCGGAGCGTCCAGGGAACTGCTGTCGAAGCTCCTGCACGCCTACGCCGCCGAACCGGGCTCAGTGCCGGTCGAGGTGATGCTGTGCGGGCCGGGCGAGCCGGAAACTCTGCTGCGCACCGGGCGTGCCGACGTCGCTCTGCTCCACCGGCCCTACGACACGACAGCCGGATTCGACACCGAGGATCTGCACACCGAACAGCAGGTCGTGGTCCTGCCCAAGGGGCATCCCCTTGCCGACCGGGCGTATCTGTCGTCAGCCGAGGTCAACGCCCAGACCCACCTGCCCCTGCCGCGCTGGCCTGGGCGGGATGGCGGCCATCCGGACGGCCCCGGCCCGCAGGTGCGTGACCATACCCAACTGTTCCAGCTGATCGCGCTCGGACTGGCCTGCGCCGTCGTGCCCGAGTCGCTCCGCGACCAGCTGCGCGACGACTACGCCATCCTGCCGGTGCCGGACGCACCGGCCGTCACGACCGTCATCGCGTGGCCGCCACACAGCAGATCCAAGGCCGTCGCCGACCTCGTCCGAACCGCGACACGCCTTTAGCCGGGCCGCACGGCTGTGCCGCGCGTCACCGATGTGCCGGAAGACCATCTTCGTCTCCGGGTCCTACAGCGGAGATCCAGGAAGGCCCAACGCGGTGGAATCCTTGCCTCTTTCCCCTCTGGGGTGCCACCGGAATACGGCGGAAACGGGCCGCGTAGGCGGCTGATCAGACAAAAGCCAGGTTCTGTCCGGTCGGTCCCCCACTCTGCCCCTGGCCGTAGCTTCGGGAGTCCTGGGCCGGGTCAGGTGGTGGGCACGGCGATACCGGACAGGGCCCCCGTTCCGCCGGGTCATCCGCTCCGCAGCGGGGAGCTGCTGACCAGGCTCGATGCGATCGGATGTGCCCGGTAGCAGCTTCGTCGACGGCAGGCCGATTCAGCGGATCCGCCTGGCCGCCCTACCGCCCAGGTGCAGGAACGCGACCTCACCCGCGTCGTCTCGCAGGAAGCGGCCGACGGCACGCTGCGGGTCGGCGGCGATCGTCACGTCGTCACAGCCCTCGACCAGCGCGAGCGGCATGTCGGGCATGCCCTCCACACCCGCGGCCACCAGTTCGGGTCGCAGCACGAATCGCGCCGTCAGACCCTCGTCGACCTCGAAGGTCCACTGCCCCGCGTCGTAGCTGCCCGCGTACTCCGGCGCGGGTTCGCGCAGCGCCAGCCGTACGGCCTGCGGCTTGGCGTCGAGCAGATGCTCCAGGCACCAGTCGGTCACCAGCTTGCCCAGCACCTTGCCGGGCGCGGAGCTGGTCGCGCACCGACGACACCAGCCCGCCCTCGGGCATGCCTTCGCGGAACAGCCCCCACGTGTGCGCGACCTGCGGGCCGTCCTCTCCTACGGTGTGCCCGACGGCGTGCGACCGCGTCGCGGCCTCCCAGGGGAAGAAGAAGCTGGAGCTCATGCCCAGGGGTTCGAGCACGATCCGACTGACCGCGCTCTCGTACGGCTCGCCGCACACGACCTCGATGCCCCTGCCGAGCAGCCTGAACCCGGCGTTGTTGTAGGAGGCGAGCGCGTCGGGCGGGAAGAGCTGGGGCAGCTGGTCGTAGGTACCGATCGAGGCGGCCAGCGCGCCGGTGTCCCAGCTCTCGCCGTCGTCGATATCGCCGAGGAATCCGCCGGTGTGGGTGAGCAGGTGCCGGATGGTCAGCTCGTCGGCGGCCCGCTCGTCGGCGAGCTGGACCTCGCGCCGGAAGATCTCTCCGGGTTCCATGGCGGCGCGTAGCGGCCCTGAGGAGGCGAACGCGGTTGCGTTGGCGCCATTGGTTGCGTTGGCACCATTGCCTTGAGGTCCGGATCGAAAGGCGCTGAGGCCTTCGGAGGGCCGTGCAGGGTTCGGAGCCGGGGGGCGGGCGTCCAGGCGGTCCTGTTCGGCGCAGAGACGGGCCGTGCCGAACCGACCGGCCAGGTCGCGGGCCATCTGGACCAATTCGGCGCGGCGGGCGGCGTTGGTCGCGTCGTTGGCCTCCAGCCACGCCTGGTGCCGGCGGCCGTCGTCGTCGACGACCAGCGCGGCCACCCGGCGAGCTGCGCGACCCGTTCACTACGTTCACCGCCTGGGGGCTGGGACGGTTCACCGAACCGCCGTCCCCGCCGGAAACGCCGGAGACAGCCCAGACGTCGGAGACGCCAGTCGCCGTCGTGCAGGCGGACGCGTGGTTCACCCACTGGTGCGCGTGGACGCTGGCCGCCCGCGACGACGTGGGCTCGCGTCTGCCGCTGCGGCTCAACCCCAGCGCGGTCGCCGGAGCCGACGCCGTGACGTTCCTGGGCGCCGCCGCCGGGGAGCCGATGCACGAGATCCGGCTGACGCCGATGGTTCGCGCCTGTCTGCGGGCCGTCGGCGGCCGGCCGGCACCGTCCGCGGAGGAGCTGCGGGAACTGCTCGGCGCGGCCGGGGACGCCCCCGGCGAGCGGCCCTCACGCGCCGGGCTGCACCGGTTCGTCGCCACCCTCGTCCAGCTGGGACTGCTGGAACAGCGCCTGCCGTTCGCCGACCAGGACGCCGCGCCCTGGCGCGCGTTGAGCGGCGGGCCTGAGGTGCCCGAGGAGGTGTGCGAGGCCGCCGCCCTCGACCGGCGGCTGCACCCGGCGGCTCGGGACGGGACAGTAGCCTGCCGGCCGGCCCAGCGCGCCGCGGACCGCGTGCGCGGCCTGCTCGGCTACCGTGACGACGCGCCCGCCCGCCGCCGGGACGAGCTGATCCGCCACGACACCATCCTGACCGGCCCGGCCCGTGCTTTCGACCGGGACGCCTGGCAGCCGGTCTGCGCCGAGCTGAACGCCCTCCGGCCGTGGGCGGGCCTGGCCGAGGCGTACCTGCCGCTGCGGCTGGTCGCGGCCGCCTGGGCCGCCGACGCTCCCCGGGTGCTGCGCCGGGTCAACATCCGCGTCGCGTCCCCGTCCCCGGCGGCCGACGACCGCACGGCAAGGGCCGGGACGTGACGATCGGGGCGCAGAGCGATCTCATCACCGCCATGGCGATCCGCGTGGCCGCGACCCTGCGCCTGGCCGACCGCCTCGCCCAGGTGGCCCGCACGGCGACCGTCCTGGCCGCCGAGGTGGGCGCCGACGCCACCGGCCTCGACCGCCTGATGCGGCACCTGGTCACGGCCGGCCTGCTCGGCCACCACGACGGCCGCTACACGCTCGCCCCCGAGGGGAGGATCCTGTGCGAAGGCATCCCAGCCGAGCCCGCGCCGTCTTGGACATCGAAGGCGCCTTCGGCCGCGCCGAACTGTCCTGCGCCGACCTCCTGCACAGCGTGCGCACCGGCCAGGCCGCCTACCCGCGACGCTACGGCCGGACCCTCTGGGAGAACCTGGCCGGCGACACCGCCCTGGCGGCCTCCTTCCAGGCGTTCATGGCCGTCAAGTCGGCGAGGCTCGCGCCCGTCCTCGCCGCCCGCCACCCGTGGGCCGCGCTGGAGCACGTCGTCGACGTCGGCGGCGGGGACGCGACCGTTCTCACCGAGCTGCTGATCCGCCATCCGGGCCTTCGGGGAACGCTCGTCGAGCAGCCCGCCCAGGCGCAGATCGCGCTCGCCAGACTGGCCGACGCCTGCCTCGCCCACCGGGCCTGCGTCACCGCCGGCAGCTGCTTCGACCCGCTCCCGCCCGACGCCGACCGCTACCTGCTGTGCGACGTACTGCACAACTGGGACGACGCGGCCGCCACCGCCATCCTGCGCCGCTGTGCCGAGGCCGCCGGTCGTCGCGGATCCGTCCTCGTCGTCGACGGCACCAGCACGTCCGCGCAGGAGTTCAGCACGGAGATGGACCTGCGCATGCTCACCTGGTTCGGCGGACGTGAGCGCACCACGGCGCAGCTCGCCGTACTCGCCGCGGCCGCCAGGCTGACGGTCGCCTCGGCCCTCACCGTCGACGCCTGGCTGCGCGTCACCGAACTGACGGCGATCGCCGACGGTCCCGGGGAGGGCCCGGCCGCCTGCCGCGAGTGGTGACAGGTGAGCCCGACCCGCCGTCTTCCGGCCTCCGCCGCTGGGGCGCGGTGTTCTCACCAGGTCACGGGAACTCGTACACGCCGTACACGCTGGCCGCCCCGCTCGATGGTGGGCGAGTGCCGCCACTCCAGGTGCTCACCGTCCTGGTCGGCGGCGCGGCCCGCGGGTGAACGTGACCGTCAGCATCTGGCCGAAGACGGTGGGCCTGGCGCTCTGGGTGATCTGGCCGCGCTCAGTCGGCGCGGCCATCGTGGACCTGTTGCCCTGGTTGTCCCATCCGGCGGCGGCCAGGCGCACCTGCATCGTGGTCCGTCCGAACAGGCGGCGGTCGGCCGGGTCGTGCGCAAATTCCAGCGCCCGCCACTTCTGTAGCGGTGTCGTCGAGCACACCAGCCTGGCGTGGGGGCGTGATCGACGAAGATCTCCTGTGGCCACTTCCTGCCGTCCGACGACACCGAGCACGGCGTGAAGCGGTGGAAGCGGTGGAAGCGGTGGAAGCGGTGGAAGCGGTGGAAGCGCAGCACCATCGACCAGGTCATGAAGAACCGGCGCGGCTACCGCCGGGCAGCCGCCCAGGACTGACCGGCCCGGTGGGAACGAACCAGCTTCACCGCACGGAATCCGCGGCGCAGCCTGGCCGCCCACCGCCACCCTTGACGGATGAACCTCGCCTGGGCTGACCTTATCGACCCCGCCACGGCCACGATCATCTTCTTCCTGACGAGCGTCGGCGGACTCATCGGCCTCCTTCGCGTCCGGCGGCAACGCCGAGCCGAGCAGCGCGATCAGCTCGTCGCCGCCTGCGACCAGTTGCTCGTCGCTGTCGGAGTAGTCCAGGGAGCGATCACTGCCCAGGAACAGGCGTGGGCGTCTCCACGGGCCAGAGGGCTGATCGGGCTGACCGCTGTCGCACTGGCCATCGAAGGCCACATCGTCCACCGCAAGCCATACGCAGCCATAGGCCGGTGCAGCCAGGCCGTCTTCGGCTGGGACCAAGCGAGGTCAGCGGCAGTTGCTCAGGCGGTCCCCATCCTTGCCCAAGCGGTCGGCGCTGCTTCCCTGGAGGTAGGCCGCCGAGGTGATGCAGCCCTCTCCGGTGCAGCACGCGACCTCGCGCTCGCTGGCGTCCAGACGGGTGGCCGGCACCACCAGCGTGCTCTGCAGCGCGCCCAGGAGGCGTTCCTCGTCGAGCGCAACAGGATCGCCCGCCAGTAGTCCGCCAGGCCGGGCAATGTCGGCTTGCGGTTGACGTGGGCCGGCCTCGGCGGGCAGCAACGCGCCTCGCACCTCGGCGGTATCGTCGTGCTCGTCAGCCATGACTGCTTTTCGTATTTCGTATTCACAGCAAGAGCGGCCGGGAGTTCTCTCTCGGGAGGCTGAAGAGCGGGCGTACCACCAATTAGCTGACCACTTCGAGGGAATTCGACCTGATGGTGCAAATCCATCGAGATCTTGCGGGGATGAGCATTCGGAGCACAATCATCGTCCGCGCCAACAAGTGCTCGACATCTTGCGATGGATATAACACGCGTGTCGCGCACGGGCACTGGCTCGTCGCTGCTGGCCGCGAGCATTTTGTTGTCCCGGTAGGACGCTATCGGTCGATTTGGCGTCACCCGTCGGGACTGTGCCGGCCGACGAACCAGTGCCCACGCTCCACGAGGCGCTACATGCCCGTTTGATAGGTCATGTTCGTTTGGCCCGTTTTAAGCTGGCCAGCGATGTGGAGGTTCCCGCTGGAGTCCAGGATCGCGATGATCTTCTTGGTCGACCCGTGGTAGGTCGTGAAGTAAACCTTGTCCGCCTCCTGACTGCTGGAGCAGTCGGTGTTCACCGAAATCTCGATGCTGTGCGGCGAACCTATGAGCACATCCTTCTTGTCGGGAGAGTTCTGGTAGACCTGGTTCTGGCGCAGCTTGATTCGGCCGTGATCGTCACCACCGTTAGCACCCCAGTCGCTGGCCAGTCCGAGGTCGATATCCGGCATGCCGGCTCCTTTCAATTTCTCCCCGTTTGGGAAAGGTGCGCCCCCTTTGGACCGCTCCATAGCGAAGAATATGTGGTCCTTGAGGGATTTTCCATAGATCTTTCGGGCATTTTTCCGAATACGAGAATTGGCTGCTTTATATGCTTTCGATACGCTAAATTCCCTGGCGTGCTACTTGTCCGAATGGGATTGGGTAAGCCGCGCGACGCTCCCAGCGATGTGCCGGCGATGCAGCGCGCTGAAGTCGAGCCGGCCGGAGGACCAGCGGACGATCTCGCCGTCCAGGACCGTCCGCGCCGGGACGTGCTCGAAGATCGCCTCCACGATCTCAGGGAAGACCTCGTTGAACCGCGCGCACCGACGCCCGTCGACCATGCCGTGATGGTCGAGCGGCTCAACGCCCGGCCGCTGGCCGACCCGAGGTTTCCGGACGGGCCGCCCGCGTTCGTGCAGGCGGTCGCAGACCCGGAGACGATCTGGTCGTCCCCCCAGCGCGTGCACTGCCGCTCACGCTGGTGCCGCGCCTGTCGGATCTGCGCGACACGGCGTTGGGCCGGGCCCGGTTCACGCTCCCCGACAGCGAGCAGCAGCGCAAGCACTGACCCGAAACCCTGGTTCCCGCTCGCCTGAGAGTGGGCCGCCGCCTGGGGTAGTCTCAGCCCCTTCTCTTCCCTGCCCCGGACGTAGCCGGAGGGCAGCGCGCCCTCCGGTCCGAGGGGCAGAAAGAGCGAGGTGGACGTGACGCTCGGCCGATGCACCCACAACCTCGACATCCGAGACGACGTCGTCGTCAAGCGCTACTCCTCATGGGGGAGAGGTGAACCGGGCCGAGAGTGGGCAGCGCTTACCCTGCTGGCCGAGCACACGCCCGGCCTCGCACCCGCGCCCATCCAGGCCGCATTGGAGGCAGACCCGCCCCAGATCGTGATGAGCAGGCTGCCCGGCCACGTCCTGCGCGGCCAGCACGCCACCGGCGAGCAGATCCACGCCATGGCTGCCGCCCTGAACCAGCTGCACCAGATCCCGGCCCACGCGGTGGAATCCATCGAGCCTGCTCCGTGGGGACCCGCCGCCGCGGTGCGCAAGACGCGGGCCTGGGCCGACAAGCAGCCGGACCTAGGCGACGATCCCCTCGTGCGGGAGGCGTTCCGCGCGGGCGCCACATGGCTGGCCTCCACCGCCCCTGACAAGCTCACGGACAACCCACTACCACCCGTCCTTGGCCTGGCCGACGGGAACCGGGCGAACTACATGTGGTCCAGCGACGAGGGTTGCGTACGACTGATCGACTGGGAAGACTCCGGCCGCAACGACCGCGCCTTCGAGCTCGGCGAGGTCTGCGAACACATCTCACGCCTCGACGGCACGTTGGACGCAGACCGGCTCCTGCCCCACATCGACCTGGCCCCGGGCGAAGCGGAACGGGTACGTGACTTCCGCCGCCTGATCGCGCTGGGCTGGTTCCTCCAGCTCGGCCCCACAGGGCCAGCGACGCCGCACAACCCGCCCGGCACCCTGCACATCCAAGCCGAACGCGTTCTGCAGCTGCTCGGCTGAGCCCGTTGCCGAAAGGCGTGGGGCCCCGCGGCTTCCGGGGGCTTCTTGTTGGCGGCCTGCTCAGACCTGATCGCCTACCTCGGGGAGACGCTGGTCCGGGCAGTCGTCGGCCAGAGCCCTCAGGGCCTGCTCCTCGGCTGCGTCTACGGACAGTTGCCAACGGAGTTTGATCGCGGTCCACTCGGCCGCATATCGGCACCTGGCCGGCTGGAAGGGCGGCTGCCAGGTGGCCACATCCTGGTCCGCTTTCTGCCTATTGCTGCGAGCCGTCACTGCCACCAGGTGCAAGGACTCGTCCAGGTCATTCGCATACGCCTGGCGCTGGGCGGCGGTCCAGTCGTAGGCCGCCGGCGCGGTGTGCTGCCGGCGAGGGCTGGTGGACGGGATCCAGGGGTCGAGGCGGCGGTTGAGGCGGCGGGCTGCCGCTCGTGCCGCATGGTTGGCCGGCAAGCAGGACATCGGACAGCGGGGGACCTGCTGTGCCTACGTCTTCGCCTTGTTCAGGGGATGAGGTCGAGTTCCACGTCGGCGCTGATCGAGCGGATCGGGAACGGCTGGCCGGTCACGATGGGAACGCGGCGCCGGAGCGCGGCGTTCACGACACTCGCCGCGGTAACGGCCTCGGGGGCGGCGATGCCCGCGGCGCCCAGCGTGTCGGCGATGGCGGCCACGTTGTGCTGGTCGATAGGCGTGACGACGACCGTCTCGAGTCCGACCAGGACGTCCAGAACGGGACGTGCCCGATCAGGAACGGCGGCACAGGCCGCGGCCAGAGCGGGCGCCGGGATGACGAGCGACCCCACATAGGCATCGTGCATCCACACGACGGCTTCCATGTAGCGGGTGCGCTGAGTGGCGAAGTCGGTCAAAGCCGACGTGTCGAGCACGCGGCCTACGGTGGCGATCACTGGGCGGCCGCGCGCGCTTCCTCGAACTGCTGCTCGCGGCAGGCGGCGAGATCGAGCATCTCAACGGGGGGTTCGCCGTCGAACAACCTGCGCAGCCGCGCCTTGATGTCGGCGCGCTGCTCCGCAGTGAGTTCCTGGGGCTGCTCGTCGGCGGCCGGCGTGGTGGCGTCCATGGCTTCAGGGTAGCCGCGGGGCGGCCTGGGTGGCCAGCCGATGGCGAGCGGGAGCAGCCATGTGGGGCGCCAAGACGTCGCGCAAGCCGCCGTGGAGCAGTCATCCGGTCACGACGCTACCGATCTGTAGGTGTGCCTCCGGGCCCACCTGTTACAGGCTGAGCAGCCCCACGCTGTGGCGCTTCAGGCCAGTACCACGCAGGGATCACGATCTTGTGGAGCTCCTCTGACGTGGCCGCCATGGTGCCGATCGCAGCCGGCGCCTTCTCCGGCCTCGCCGCCATGATGCGCCTCAAGCCGATCACGCGGTCTCCTGGGCCGGCGCTCGGCCTCTCGGTGTGCTGTTGATCGGTACGGCGAGCGCCGCGGGCGCGCTTCAGGTGCTGGCCGGCGCCTTGGGAGAGGGTGCCGGTGGCCGGCCGGCCAGGGGGGTCCGGCAGAGGGCGCGCAGGTCGCCGAAGGCTTGCAGGAGGTGCGCGTCCAGGCTCTGCGAGGGGTCGTCGATCCAGGCCTGGACCGCTTGGTGGAAGGCGGCCCACCCGATCTGAGCGGCCAGGAGGGCCGACCGGTCGGCGACACCGCGCTGCCGCAGCGCTTCGGCCACGGCTTCGGCGATCGACGCGGCCTTGGCCAGGTCCCGCTCGCGCAGTGCCGGCGTCGCCGCGATGACCTGC